>JANXRS010000018.1 GCA_025356745.1 Arcicella sp. | reverse complement strand
CAACTCGAAATCGCAAAGAAAACTACGGTAATGAATGCTATTTTTGTAAATATATTTTTCATCTTTATATTATTTTTGTCATTGTTTTTGCGGTAGGGGCGAATAGCATTCGCCCTTCAGATACAAAGGGCAAAGGCTATTCGCCCCTACCAGTCTTTATTTAAAACGTCAGATTTACTCCAAAGACCCAAGTTTTTGCTCGTGGGTAACCCGCAAAGTCAACCCCTTGTGTAAGTGGGTCAGAACGGCGAGTATTTACTTCGGGGTCATAACCTGTATATTTCGTAAAAGTTGCCAAATTATTAACTGTTCCGAAAACCCTTAACCTCGAAATTTTTAATTTATTCAAAAAGTTTCTTGGTAATGAATAGCCCAAAGTAACGTTATTGATTCGCAAAAATGAACCGTCTTCAACCGCCCAAGAATGTAACCAATAGCGTTGTACACGTACAGGCGACCATATTTTAGCATTAACATTCAAGGCACTTAATTCAGTTGGGTCGGTTACCACAGCTCCTGCATCATTAATATTCGTAAAGCGATCTTTCATACTATTGAGCATATTCAAGTTGGGTAAAGACCCGTCTGTCATTTCAATTTTATTGGCATTATAAATATCATTGCCCACCACGAAATTCACAAAAGTGCTAAAATCAAAATTTCTATATGTAAATTGATTATTCCAACCTCCCGAAAAAGTTGGATTAGCGTTACCAATAACTACACGGTCTTTATCAGCCGTTACCAAACCGTCACCGTCAATATCTTTCCATTTCAACATTCCAGGTTGTGGCGTTCCATAAACCGAATTGAAGGCAATTCCTGATTTTAGGGTATAAAATCCTGTAGGCGTTGTCGAGGCAGGATTATAGTTAAAATCTTCCACTTTATAAAAACCATCCGTTACGAAACCATACATTAAACCTACTGGCTCTCCCACTTTTACCAAGAAATCATCTGTTCCGTCCGATCCTTGCCAACCTGAATTACGGGTTTGTTGCTTGATAGTTCCCAAACTTGTAACCATATTTTTATTGGTCGCAATATTGAAGTTTGTACTCCATGAAAAATCTTTCTTCTGATAAATAGTCGCATTCAGTTGTAATTCAAGTCCCTTATTAGTGGTTGAACCCAAGTTTTTGATTTGTGAAGAATAACCAGACGTTGGGGGAATTGCTACTGCTAATAATAAATCTTGCCCAAAATTTTGGTAAGCATCAATCGAAAGTTGAATTTTATTATTCAAGAAAGACAAGTCTATCCCCAAATTCTGCGATACATTCGATTCCCATTTCAAGTCTTCATTCGCTAGAGCAACGGGAGCAAAACCTGGTAGCACGGTATGATTTAAGGCGTATTCCCCCGTTACCCCGTAAAGTTGTTGAAATAGCAAATCACCAATTCGATTGTTTCCTGCAATGCCATAACCAAAGCGAATTTTTCCGTCCGTGAGCCATGTATTATTTTTCATAAAATTCTCTTTGGTAAATCGCCAAGCAACAGTTCCCGATGGAAAAACCAACGAACCATTTGAGTATTTAAATTTAGAAGAACGATCAGAACGAAGTGAAACGGTGGCTAAATATTTATCTTCATAACTGTACGTAGCCCGTCCGAATAGGGAAAATAAACGATTTGGTGGCACTTCATTTGTGACTGGACGAGCTTGGGTTGCTCCACTCGGAGGCGAGCCAAGTCCCATGTTAGCAATTGCTTGGTCAGACGAAATATCGGCGGGGAAATAACGAGTTTCGATATTCATACTTTTGGAAGAATAATCGTAAAGTTCCTGCCCAATCAAGACACTAAAGTCGTGCTTTTTCCCAAATTTTTGCGTGTATTGAAGTGTATTTGCATTATTGAGTGTAACATTATTCTGCGAGAAAATACTTGCCACAGGCAATGAAGCATAATTACGAGCCGTTCCCGTTATTTTAGAATAAAACTGGTTATTTTGAGCATCATTGTTATCAACACTAAAAGTTGATTTGAAAACTAAGTTTTTAAGAATATTATACGCAACATATCCACTAAAATTGGTTGCTTTAGTATAAGCTGCTTGATATTCTGCTTGCGTAATTAAAATGGGATTAATTAAATTTCCAGCCGTAATGTAAAGGTCATTATCAAAATCATCAATTACAGGATTTACTCCGATTAATAAGGGACGATATTGAACAGAATGTCGCAAACGGTTGGTTGATTTTGTGCCACTTCCAGAAGTTCCTGCCCCCCCAATAGTTTGGTTCAGATACCTTACATTGAAACCAACTCTAAGTTTATCAGAGGCTTTATGATCAAATCTAAAATTGGCTAAATAACGGTTAAAACCCGATTCAAGTAATATACCATCTTCTTTATTGGCGGTTAAACTCAAATTGAAACTCGTTTTAGCATCGCCGCCGTTGATGGCAATATTATGGTTTTGGTAGATTGCTTTGCGTCCAAAAACCTCTTTTTGCCAATCAATTGGCGTTGCGGTTTTATACTGATTGATATTTTCAAAAGTTCCGTATTGGTCGGTAAAATTTTTGTCAAGTGCTACATCTCCCCTACTCCGTTCATACTGCCAACGCACAAAATCATAAGGACTCATTACATCCAAAGTTTTGAAGATTTGTCGAAAACCCGTTGAGCCATTGTAACTGATGGTAGTTTTTGTATTTCTACCTGACTTTGTAGTAATTACGACCACCCCATTGGCTCCTCTCGCTCCGTAAATAGCCGTAGTTGAAGCATCTTTCAGTACGTCAATGTTGGCAATATCTTGCGGTGAAATAAAGGAAAGGGCATTTTCAACTTGAATACCATCCACAACGTAAATGGGAGAATTGTCTTGCGTAATTGAACCGCCACCCCGTACTCGAATCTGAATGGCCGCTCCTGGTGACCCTTCAGAAGTGGTGACACGCACGCCCGCCAACTTCCCCGTGAGGGCTTCGGCGGCATTAGTAAGTGGAATATCTTTGAGTTGTCTTGCACCCACTGATGAGACCGCACCTGTTAAATCTCGACGATTAACCTCTGCATAGCCAATTACAACAACCTCATCCAAAGTTTGGATAACAGGTTGTAGCGTAACCTCTAAATTAGACCGATTACCGATGTTGATACTTTGGGTTTCATAACCCACAAAACTCATTACAAGCGTTGCGTTATCCGATACTTTTATGGAGAATTTTCCATCAGTATTTGTGGAAACTCCCGATGTAGTCCCCTTCACAGCAATATTTACACCTGGCAACATTTCACCAGTATTACTGTCTTTTATTAGCCCCGTTACTTGGCGAGTTTGAGCATTTATTTCTATCCAAAAACCTAAGAAACAAAGGCATAATAGTAATAGTTTTTTCATTAATTTATTTTTATAATACTTTCTACGAGAACATTTTATATATAAAGTACAACTTAATACTTTTTACTTAATATTTTTGCAAGAAAGTTCCCGCAATTTTCCCGCAAACGATTGCATTTAGCATTTGCTTTTTGATTTTAATCCGATAATACTTTTTAATTTAAACTCTCATTCAAATCAAATTAACAAAGTCTGAGGATCACTAAAAAATGAAAACAAATACAACTACAATTAAAGAAATTGCCATGTTGCTTGGCATTTCCACCTCCACGGTTTCAAGGGCTTTACGTGGTTTACCCGACATAAAACCTGAAACACGTAACGCAGTAGCGAGAGTGGCTCAAGAATTGGATTATCAGCCAAATCAGTTGGCGAAAAGTTTAGTAAAAAATAGCACCAAAACCATTGGAGTAGTTTTGCCAGGATTAAACTTTCATTTTTTTTCATCCGTTCTGATTAGTATTGAAGAGGCAGCACTTCAAGCGGGATACAGTGTAATAATTTGCCAGACTCACGAATCGTACTTGCGTGAAATTAACCAAATAGAAAACCTTGTGAATAGTAGAGTTGAGGGTTTAATTATCTCACTTGCTCGTGATACAACTCATTATGGGCATATTGAAAAATTAATTCGGAAGAAAATACCCGTAGTTTTATTTGACAGACACAGCGAAGAATTAACAATTTCTAAAGTGATTGTAGATAATGTAAAAGCAGCATTTGAAGCTACGGAACACTTGATTAAAAGAGGTTGTAAACGATTAGCCTGTTTAGCGGG
>JANXRS010000109.1 GCA_025356745.1 Arcicella sp. | reverse complement strand
ATGTTGGCAGCAGGTATCATTGACCCTACGAAAGTAACTCGTTTGGCTTTAGAGAATGCAGCATCAATCGCAGGATTGTTATTAACAACAGAATGTGTTATTGCAGACAAACCAGCAGCAGCAGAAGCAGGTCACTCTCATGGTGGCGGTGGAATGGGCGGAATGATGTAATTCTGATTCGTTTAAGTACAAAAAACTCCCCATGAATTTTGATTCTTGGGGAGTTTTTTGTTACAATTGTTTATCTTCTAAAAGATACCTATCTATCCAATTATGTGCCAAATAAATAACGGGCGTAAGCAAAATAGCCATGAAAAATTTATACAAATAACTATTTAAAGACGTTGAAATCCATTGTTCAACTGTCCAGTTTCCGAATAAAACGAAGGCAATTCCAATTACTACAAAACTATCAATCAATTGAGAGATTAAGGTTGAACCTGTGGCACGAAGCCAAATCTTTTTGCCATTAGTTTTGCCTCTGATGTAATGAAAAACGGAAGCATCTAATAATTGGCTTAATAGAAAAGCTGTTAATGAACCTGTAATAATTCCCAAACCTTGACGGAATATTTTACCAAAAGCCTGATTAATATTAAAATTATCTGTGCCTTTGTTAACCTCAATCCAGAAATCGGCAGGGGCTAATAAAGTAGCTCCATAAATCACAATAAAACAATAGGCAATAAAACCTGCCGTTAAGTAAGAAACTCTCTGAACACCTTTTTTACCGAAATATTCATTGATAATATCCGAAGTAATAAAGACAAATGGCCAGTTTAAAGCACCAGCGTGTTGGTTCAAATCCCAAGTACCTAAAAAAGTCTGTAAATGAAGTGGTTGAAAGCCTAAAGTCCCTTCAACAGAAAAAATTTTTACACCAATAATTTCAGCTACGATGGCATTAGAAAGGAAAATTCCAAATAGAATAATAAATAGTTTTGTTCTTTTAGAATCAAGAAACGACGCATCTATGGTCATTGTGGTTTATTAGTTAAGGGTTAAAGCAATAAAAAGAGGTATTTGTTCAGTACAAATACCTCTTTACAAAAATAAACAGAATTAATTATATTTTTTTATTACTTTCGATGATTCTCAAAATGTAAAGCTATTTTATCCATCGCAATTTCTAATTGTTCAAGATGTGGCAGGAAAACGATTCTGAAATGGTCAGGTTCTTTGAAATTAAAACCGCCCCCTCCTACAACCAAAATACGTTGTTCTTCTAAGAGACTTAATACAAAATCACCGTCATTTTTAAAGTCAAATTTTGTTAAATCTATCTTCGGAAAAAGGTACATTGCTCCTTTCGGACGGACGCACGAAATCCCTGGAATCGAAATTAATTTCTGATGTGCCAACTCCATTTGTTTATATAAGCGACCAGAAGGAATTACTAAATCATCAATGGATTGATATCCCCCCAAAGCCGTTTGAATACCATATTGCGTAATTACGTTTGAACATATCCGCATGGAGGCCATGAAAGTAAGACCTTCAATGTATGATTTTGCTTTGTGCTTTGCCCCTGTCAAAATCATCCAACCGCCTCTGAAACCCGCAGCACGATAATTTTTTGACATTCCTCCCATTGTAACAATTAGTGTATCTTCCGACATTCCAGCGGTTGAATGGTGAACTGCATCGTCATACAGAATTTTGTCATAAATTTCATCTGCAAATACAATCAATTTATATTTTTCGGCTAAACGGACAATTCCCTGCACAATTTCTTTTTCATAAACCGCTCCCGTTGGATTATTAGGGTTTATCAGAACAATCCCCCGAGTTTTCTTTGTAATTTTTGATTCAATGTCCTTCAAATCTGGATTCCAATCCGCTGCTTCATCACACACATAATGAACTGACGTTCCGCCTGCAAGCCCTACTGAGGTTGTCCAAAGTGGATAATCGGGCGAGGGAATCAGAATTTCATCATTAGGGTTTAATAGAGCCGTCATCGTCAAAGCAATTAATTCACTTACACCGTTACCAATATAAATATCGTCAATTTCAATATTTCTCACTCCACGACTTTGATAATATTGCATAACTGCTTTACGAGCGGCAAATAGTCCACGAGAATCAGCATATCCTTGAGCATTACGAATATTCATAATGATGTCATGGATAATTTCATCGGGGGTTTCAAAACCAAACGCTGCTGGATTTCCAAGATTCAAAGAAGTAATTTTATAGCCTTCACGTTGTAGTTGGAGGGCTTTTTCGTAAACAGGACCACGAATATCATAACGTAAGGAATCCAGACGAGAACTTTTTAATATTTCCATTTGATAACAATTAACAGTTATTAATTATCCATTATTGATTTACCAATTAATAAATAATCAAAAACTATATTCTAAAGAAGTACAAAGGTCATAAAAAAAAGGAAAACTTTTATGCTATTAAAGCAGAAAGGAGTGAGAAATTATAAATTTCTCACTCCTTTCTGCTAAAGTAATCATTATCATCAAATTACCAAAATTTCAAATTTGCTACCTTCTTTGCTCAAACCATTGTTCAAATAAAAAACTAATAGGTTCATTTTCATAATTATAAGTAAGTTGAACAAATTTTGCCTTCGAATTTGATTCTAAAAATATACCTCCACGCATTGATTGTCCAGGTTGAAGTGTAGAAGTTCTAAAATTCTCTTGCGACCATACTTGCCCTTCCCTGTGCAATTTATCCATGTTGGAGTAATAATTTCCTTGATCAATAATTCTTTTAACCTGAGCCACTTGCACAACAGTTTCACCCAATTGAGTCGTTCTCCAAGCACTCTCAGAACGTCCAGAACTCCCCGCAATTAATGCCGCTATTCCCCCAATAAACAAAACTGTATTCACAACCCTCGCTCGCTTAATTTTCGCTTCTTGATTTGCCATCTCGTGTTGGATATAATTTACTTGTTGTTGAGGCTCAATTCCTTCATAACTAAATGTATATTTCCCATCAATTGAACGAAGATTCTGTCTATTCTCATCCAAAGGTAAAAAAGTAAAATCTCTCGGTGAGATAATCAATGGGTGATTAGTATTATTAAAAACCTCCACATCAAAGACCATATATTTTTCAAAACGACCATCATAAGAAACAACAACTTTTATCCCTTCCCTTTCTTGTTTAACAATCTGCTTTCCACCATCAGAAAAGCTTTCTTGCTCCACAGGACGCAACCGCATCACATTCCTAGTGGCACATGAAAGAATTATACCAGTAAAACTCAAAAACAGAATTGATTTAATCCACCTCATTTTTTTATATTTTAGGATTTAGTATAGTAAAATCATACAAAAGACACCAAAATTTAGGAAAACCCCTACTTAAATTTAAATATTCAAGAAAAATCTTTATAGGTAAACATATAATAACTATCTGTTTTTCAAATTAATACGAAGTTATTAACAAAAAATCCATAAAATAATTCAAGTTTTTTCTTCAAACGGCTTGCATCTTTATGTAAAAAAAGCGTACCTTTGCACAACCTAAACACAACAAGAGTATCGAAAGAGAAACTAAGTGTGTTAAGGAGAGTTGCCTGAGAGGCCGAAAGGAGCCGTTTGCTAAACTGCCGTACCTCACAAGGGTACCGAGGGTTCGAATCCCTCACTCTCCGCAAAATTGATAGAAGTAAGTTCAAAGTTTCAATTTTGTAATAGGTTATAATTTTCGGGGTGTAGCGTAGCCCGGTATCGCGCCTGCTTTGGGAGCAGGAGGCCGTAGGTTCGAATCCTGCCACCCCGACTAAAATAGTTATCATGAATTTGATAACTATTTTACTTTAAAAGGTTCCGTAGCTCAGTTGGATAGAGCAACAGATTTCTAATCTGTGGGTCACAGGTTCGAATCCTGTCGGGATCACTGGTCAATCAGATTAATGTTACAAGCGAGTCGCACGACTCGCTTTTTTTGTGTCCTTTTCATAAATAGCCTACTCATGTAGCCGTATTATACACATTCATACCTGCAACATGAGCAGAAAGTGGGGTTGAAACGATTATACTCGTCAGTGCCACACAGGGCCATCAATAATCCCTTGTTGGTAGATTCTATCTCCAAAACCGCATTGGCATTAAGCGTAGTAGGGTCATTCCCAGTTTTATACTTGTGAAGTTAACCGTGAGTTCATTGCCAACAGCAAGAATGCACTCAATAATATTTTCAGTTTTAACATTTTATGATGGATGGTTTAAAAAAAATAAAATATATTGTGAATTGGACGTAATTTTGTTGATTTAGGTATTGCTAATAACACAAACTCGAGATAAAATCTGTAATCAGCGTTGCTAATTTATGATTCGGATTTGCATTTTTTCAATCATTTTAAATTTCTAAAAAATAGTTCCTTTGAACTTTAAAGGATGTTTCGTAAATTTTAAGTCAACTGAAATTTTTTATTGGACGGAAATTGTAATCTTCATGTTAAAATTTCCGTCTCTATGAAAAAATGACTTTTTAGGCTTTCCTTTTAGCAGCATTTCATCCACTGAGATGGCTGTGTTTACTCTCTGAGGTTTAAATCGTTAGCGGTTGTGGTTTTTTCATAATTTATAATTTGGTTCTGTCATGAAAAATATTATCCACTCACCGAGACTTTATCCTTATGACTGAAAAAGGAACGCAGATTGGTTTACAGTCTTCATTGATTTTTAATCGGGCTTGCAGGTTATTATTCATGGGCCAATCAAGAAAATCATTAAAATTATTTACGGGTTGAACGTTAATATTAGTAGTTTCAAAGGATGGTGACACAGCATTACCAGTTACCGTTAACAAAATATCACCACCCTCAAATGCTCCAATGGCAACTTTATTAGACCCTTGCCAGACATCCGCTAATCCGATAGTCCCTATATGTATCCAATTAAACAATACAGCTCCCGAACCCACGGGAGCTGTATTGTTATCGCTCGTATAATAACTGTAAGCAGTGCTGATGGTCAATTCAATTGCGTTAATAGGAATCGTTGTTGAACCAGTATTGGCAAAACTAACCGTTAATAAAGTGGTCTGACCTTTTACAATTTGCGTGGATGAAAACGCAACTCCGGTCACAGCTGGATCGGCAAATTGTGCAAAAACAATAGTAAGCCCCATCATAAAGGCAAAGATTGTTAAAATGAATCTTTTCATATTGTTTTGTTTTAGAGACTATTGTTTGGAAAACATTAATTGTTCTGATATTTAATGAAACGAGTTTCTTTGATTAGCGGTCTGATGATAGTCATACCGCTAATAACCAATCAAATTACAGTTTTACAAGAACCATTATTCTTGTAAAAACTAAATACTTAAGTCCTTAGATAAATTAAGTTAGCATAATACTCATGGCATGACTGATTACAATTTGTTCAGTATCAATGGTTTATGAGTTAAGTCATGCCATGAATAAATATGTCCAAGCACTTATGTTCATAAATCAATCGGATAAGTTTTTTGAAACTGCTGATTTTTATTAATACTTATTAGCAAAAAGACGTACACACTTAAAAATTATGAAAGGCATGGAAATTTATATTTGAACATTTTACTCAGCGAGGAAAATTAATAAAAGCAGTTGTTTGA
Organism: Arcicella sp.; assembly: GCA_025356745.1. Classification (GTDB taxonomy): domain Bacteria; phylum Bacteroidota; class Bacteroidia; order Cytophagales; family Spirosomataceae; genus Arcicella. Next base: position 95 of record JANXRS010000109.1, on the reverse strand, counting down.
ATTATAAAATCGTTAGAAATTGAAGAAAAATCAGCTAATGTTGAAATTTATTCAAGACTTTTATTTACTTTAGACCATAAAAATGAGGCTACTAA
>JANXRS010000105.1 GCA_025356745.1 Arcicella sp. | reverse complement strand
TCTAAAAAATACTCACTAAATTGACATATAACTGAATTTGACTTCACGATAACTTGAATTTTGTTTAGTAACAAACAAGTTACAGAAGTCTAACCATTTTTAAAACCATTTTTTTGCCTGTATGTCCAGTAGTAAATAATTCTCGGTCTAAACAATGATTCTGAATAAAAATTCATCAACTAAAGCAGAAAGTGATGGACAGAAGATTCGTGTAGATAACCAAACAGGTAGACGAGTTTTTTATTCCAACTAACCGATAGTTCCCAAAGAGATTATGAAAAAATGGCAGAAAAAGGTCTCAACTTCATTCGAAAACCAAGTAAAGAAGAATACGGAAAAGTGGCAGTCTTTGAAGATTTATACGGCAATCTTTGGGATTTGATTGAGTATTCTTAAGATTAAAAGATTTAGTTAGATATAACGTAGGCTGGTTTTTGAACCCAACCTACGTTCGTCCACATTTACATTTTAGTTAGTTGAACCAAATTTTTCAAATCTGCATTCGATAAATCCCCCAACCAAGTTTCGCCAGTTGTTATACTCATATCCGCCAAATCTCGCTTAGAACGTATCATTTCATCAATTTTTTCTTCCATTGTTCCTTGATTAATAAGGCGATATACCATCACATTTTTGGTTTGCCCGATTCTGAAAGCTCTATCAGTAGCTTGATTTTCGACCGCAGGATTCCACCACAAATCATAATGAATTACGTGATTTCCCTGTGTAAGGTTTAGCCCTGTCCCTCCCGCTTTTAACGATAAAATAAAGATAGAATCCGCTCTATTTTTTTGGAATCTTTCTACCAATACATCTCGTTTTTTGCGGTCAATCCCTCCGTGCAAAAATAATGGCTCACTCCCGAATCGGTTTTTGATAAATTCAACTAATAAATTGCCCATCGCTGTATATTGCGTAAAAATCAATACTTTCTCATTGGCTTCTTGGATATTTTCCAAAATTTCTATCAATTGTTGTGCTTTCCCAGACTCTTCAATTGCTTTTTTACCTTTACTCAAATACTGATATGGATGATTTCCAACCTGTTTTAAAGCAGTCATAAGCTTTAAAACCAGGCCTTTACGAGCAATTCCTTCGTTTTCTTCAATATCTGTCAAACTTTGTTGCACCACACTTTCATACAGTGCAGCTTGCTCTTTGCTGAGTTTGGTATAGTAATTATTTTCAATTTTATCAGGTAAATCTGTGATGATTGACTTATCAGTTTTGAGCCTTCGTAATAAAAAAGGAGCCGTTATTTTCTTGAAAATTTGGAGTTTTTCATGACTATGCTCCAATTGAATTGGTTTGGTATATTCAGTAGTAAACTTACTCAAATTACCCAAATATCCCTTATTTGTAAAATCTAAAATACTCCAAAATTCACTCAAACGGTTCTCAACGGGCGTACCACTCATGGCAATTTTAATATCTGATTTAAGGTTTTTTACTGCCTTAGTTTGCTCTGTATCAGGATTTTTGATATTTTGAGCCTCATCAATGGCAACACAATACCAGCTATATTTTTTGAATATTTCAGCATCACTTCTCACGGTTCCGTAGGTCGTTATTACCAAATCTGTTGTCGTTTCAACATCTTTCAACGCCAATTTTCGTTTATTCCCATGATAGATTTGAAAGGTCAAATCTGGGGCAAAACGATTAATTTCCTTTTGCCAATTGGTCAATAATGTGGTCGGAACAACGATTAGAGCCTTATTTTTCGTAAATGCTCCTTCTTGTTTAAACTTTAACAATAGCGTAATTACTTGCAACGTTTTCCCCAATCCCATATCATCGGCAATCAAACTCCCGAAACCTAATTGAGTATTTTTTACCATCCATTCATACCCTCGCAATTGATAGGGACGAAGTTTTGCATTTAGATTTTCTGGTAATTTCACACGCCCTGGACTGGTCAAATTCTTCAATAATTCAACCACTTCGGGCGAAAGCCCAACTTTTGAGCCTTTATATTCTTCGGCAAGGGCAGTTTTAAGCAAATCAGCTCCCGTTAATTTAGGCGGATTTTCCAGATTTTTCTTCAATCTTTCCAATTCATCTTGTTCAATTAACACGAATCTATCTTTAATTTTCACCAAGCCTTTCATCCCTTGAATCAACTTTTCAAATTCATTCCACGACAGCAATTCTTTCCCAACGGCAATCTGCCAATTAAACGTAAGCATATCGTTTAATTGAATAAAACCACCCACTTGCGATGCAGATTTAGATTTAATCGTTCCTGATATTTGCGGTTTTATCCAATGTTTTAACGATTTTGGCAATAATATCTGAATACCAAAAAGTTGAAGCGTTGGCAAAATTTCAAGCAAAACATTCACAAAATTCTCACTATCAAATTCCATTTTTGATTTGCCTTGTGATTGCAAATAACCATCTAAAGCAGGAAAATGGTTCGACAACAATAGCAAATCTTGTAATACTTCAAAGCGTATATTCTCATATTTTTTCTTTTGTAAAATCTCTACAAGTTCAATCGGGGCATCTTGTTCCTTCCTATTTTCAACCAAAACACTCATCAAAAACGTACCTCGTTGCTCGTTTTCTTCAACTCTCAAAATAGGTACAAAGTCTTTTTGAGTAATATAGTAATTATTCAACCAACTCTGAATTGCCATTGGCGTTTCTTTGTCTCGAAAACCTTTAAATTCAAGGGTTGTATTTTGAAAAAAAAGACTATCTAAAGGTGTAAAAGACCATTTTCCTCTATAACATTCTCCAATTGTTTGCGTATATAAACCCACATAATGATTTAGAAAAAGCGAACAAAGCGTTAATATTTGTTCCTCAGAATCTTGATACCTGACTTTTTTCTTGTCTTGTAATTGTATCAAATCAGGTGGAATTGCCTGTGAAAGTGTCAAAACGATAGATTTTATGTCCGAATTATTCATCGCAGGCAACCATCTTACGAAATATTCATCATTTTTATTTTTTAATAATTGAGGAATGATTGCTCCATTTTTAAGTAATTTCAGACAAAATTGATGCGTAATTTTCATTACCCTAAACGCATCCGACATGCTATCGAAATATTTTTCATCCGTAAAATAAAGCGTTGTTTGAAGTCTATTAAAATCAGGTTTTTTATCCACTATCACCTCTCCATCCGTCGTAATAAATTGGAATTCTTGGACTTTTTGGGTTTCAGAAATAACCATATTCAATCCACTTCCTAAATGGAAATCATTGATTATATCTCGCTCATTTTCAGTCAATTGAGCCGTTCCTTTAACAATCAATTTATAGGCTTTAGCAAGATTATTTTTGAAGTTTTTTTCTGAAAAAACAGGATTTTCTTGAATAATTTTCAAAAGTTTTTCAGACATTGGTTCAATTCCCGAAAAATCAATTGTATCAAAAATATCATCTTCAATAGTAGCAGTAAAAATGGGGCTATCTTCAAATAATTCCTTAAATTCATTAACTCGAATACCTGATTTTTTACCAACCGAATACCGCTTACCTACTTCTTCCAAAACATCAAAACCATGTAACTGAAAAACTAAAAATGGATTTTTATCAATTTCGTTAGCAATCACATAAATAACCGCCGCCAAATGCTTGCAAGGTACCGCTGAGTCTGGACAAGAGCAATCCATCGGAAAGTCTCTCCATGATTTTGGAAAAAGTGCGATATTCTTTGTATCAGAAAATTTTGCCAGACCTTCAGGCAATTCTCGATTTAACAACTTGGCAAGAAGAGACGGATTATTAAGTATTTCCTCTAATAACTGCTTTTTTTGCATATCCGAAAATACAGAAACACTAACTTTTACTTTGTAAGGACGTGGAGACGAACCTTGAACTTTTGCAGAAATAGTATTTGTTTCAATCTCAATATTTTTGACTAAACCCTTATTGGCATACGTCCTACCTCGAGGCAAACGATTACTATTATCTATTTTCGAAAGCGAATTGAGCCATTGTTGCCCCCACCAAGTTTTTCCGTATTGAATTGCCATTTAACGATTTTTATGAGTTTAAAACTTTCATTTTGATTGTTTAAGTTATACTTTAAATCTCATTTTGCCAAATAAAAGCAGTTTCTATTTTTGATTAACGCAGAAAGCCCTTGAACGATTAAGTCCAAGGGCTTTAAGATGTAATGTATTTGGGGTTTATTTACTTTCCCGCATGTGATTGCAGTATCATCAACGGCACTGGGCTTAACTTCTCTGTTCGAGATGGGAAGAGGTGAGCACCAGTCCTATCAACCCCATAAGCTCTTTGCGTGTGGTTATA
>JANXRS010000027.1 GCA_025356745.1 Arcicella sp. | reverse complement strand
ATTTTCACTTGAACAACAAGGACATTTTTCTAATTTTGTAATACTAAGCATTTTGATTCATTGGTTTTTATGATTCGAGACCACAAAAATACAATTTATCGAATGCTTAGTTTTATCATCAACACTTTTCAAGAACTACCGAAAATTTGAATCTTGAAGTTTTTTTTCAAAAAATAACTCCTGTTGTTCTTCATTACTCCACAAACAATTTTCCTAACGCTTTATTTAAATCAACTTTGGCGATTAAAGCATTATAAAAAGTAGTAAAATAGTTGGTTTGGGCTTCTTTATACGAGATTTCAGCATTAACAACCTCTAAATTTGAACCAACACCTTGTTTATATTTTATTTTAGAAACTCTCACAATTTCTTGGGCTAACTCCATATTTGCCTTTTGTTCTTGCAAAGTTTCGTAAGCATTTTTCAAAGTAATTTGCCCTTGCTTTATTTGTAAATCAATCGAGTTTTCCAATAATTCAAAACTGTTTTTTACCTTCCGTAAATTATTCTGTGATTGAATAACTTTGTTTTTACGTTGAAAACCATCAAAAATTGGAACCTGAACTGAAAGACCAAGAGAGCCAGCATTGAACCATGGTTTTGTAACTAAATCAAAAAATTGTGGACGACCCGACGAGTAATTATAATTACCCGTCAATACAACCCTTGGTAAAGAAGCTACTTTCTGGTTTTTCAAATCTAATTTTGCTAAACGGTCTTGAGTTTGTAAAATAGAGTACTCAATACGGTTTTCATATTTTAAATCCAATTCATTTTCGGGTAACAAATCATTTACGTTAATGTCTGATAATTTATCCGTCAAAACAACTACATCATTTACTTTTTTACCCATCTGAAATTTCAATAGATAATAGCTTAAATCTTGTAAACGCTCTACATTTTGTGTTTCAATTTTAAGATTATTGCGTTGAACACCAAGGCGTTGAACATCAATTTTTTCTACAAAACCTTGTATATTTAATGCCTTGGTATCACGCAAAAGGGAATCCAAACGGCCAATATTGAGTCTTAATAATTTTAGTCGTTCCTCATTCACCAAAATTGAGTAATATGCCTTGGTAACATTTTCAGCAGATTGTTGTTTGGTTTGAATGAGTGCTTTTTTCGATAATTCTTTATAAACATCAGCGGCTTTCAAACCCAATAAATAAGAACCATCAAACAAAATTTGACTCAAACCAATCCCTGCTTGACCAGCGTTTCTTACTCCGAACTCAGCCGCAATTACATCGCCTTCCGCCGCTTTTTGGTCGAATGTTTTAGCAGGAATAAATACTTTCTGTATAATTAAGTTGTTTGTATAACCGAAATTGCCATTCACTTGTGGCAGACCAATTCCCTTGATTTCATTCACCCTTGCCTCAGCATTGAGAATATCCAACTGAGCATTTTTAATGTTAATATGGTTCTTAACGGCATAATCAACTGCTTCTCGAAGTGAGAAATTTTGTTGAGAGAATGCTAGGTTTGAAGCAAGTAGTAAGCTAAAAATCAGACATTTACCTAATAATTTTGTTTTCATGATTTAATTTTTTTATTTAATTTTGTTTTCGGTTTAGTGAATAAATAAGACTGTTACGAAGATAAGTCTGGAGATTGTTGTTTTTTGTTAGCATCTAATTGTAAGTATTCTTGATAAACTTCTAGACCTTTTGTTGTTAAAATTCCTCTGATAAAATGGTCGAGCATGGTCAGTTCAACTTCGATTAATGAAAATTTATTGGGAGGAAACAAATGAGGATCGAAACCCGTTTCAATTTGTTCCATTCGCATTCTTACTAAAATATCTACCTTTATATCAGCTCTAAAAAAACCCTGTTCAATTCCCTCCAAAAGTTCTTTTCTAATAGACTCAAGAATGAAATTTTGCTTATGTTCTTGAAAAAGAAGCCATGTTTTAGGGTGGTATTTTTTAATATCAAAAAATGTAGATGGATTTATTTCTGCAAAAGCCTTTTTAATGATTTCCATAGATTTTACAGTCTTTTCAATCACATTTTTAGAAATATTGCACAAATTGTCCCATTCACATTTGTCCTGTAACATTTCACCCATCATTAACTGATGAACAATGGCATCTTTATCTTCAAAATGTTGATAAATAGTCTTTTTCGATATTCCTAATTCGCTTGCTATATCATCCATCGTTACGGATTTTACACCGTATCGAAAAAATTGCTCACGTGCCTTGGCTATTATTCTTTCCTTAATTTCCATTTCAGATTTATACAATATTATGGGTTAGGATTTTAACATTAAACGATTGAAATAAACTCTTAAAACAAAAAAAGTTTCCTAACCTAAAACTGAGGAAACTTTTAATAGGTTCAACGTTTCTATTACTTTTTTTATAATTCGATAACTTGTGACCAATGTAAAATCTGACAAAAGCTATTTCAATTTAATTTTTAAGCCAAAAATATTATTTTTTCTTTAAATAATTATACATAAATTTTGTATTATTTAAATAAGTCAAAATGTATTAAATTACAGAAGAAAGAATTTTTTGGTAAAACTCGTTTCAATAGCCATTATATTTTAAGAAAAATTCCTTTTTAGAAAGACAAAAATACTTGTAGATTATCATTATAAATTCACAGGAAATTTTGAAGAAATTTGGTTTAAAACCGAAGTGATTACCAGCAATTCAGAAAATTAAGGGAAAAATTATCCAAAAAAGTAATGTACACAGATGCTCACTACGTATGCCTATTGATTGCCAATTATATTTTTTTCACAGCACAAAAGATGAAGTTATTTCTTATAAATCCATTCTGAAATTAACAGAATTATTAAATAAAAAAACCGTCTGAAATCGTAGTTTCGATTCCAGACGGTAAACATAAAAATTTAGGAGAATCACAGAGTTTTGAAAATTTTATTAAAAAACTAATCCCTACCGACCAAAATCATCCTGTAATCTCACAATATCATCTTCATTCGAAGGATTTTCTTGGTCGGTATGTTGCCAAATTTCAGCTACTACACCCCAACTATCCAACCCAATTAAACGATGGCGTTCGCCTGTATCCATTTGAATAAAACTTCCTGATTCTAAGATTTTCACCTCTTGTGATTGCTCATCGGTATCACTAATTTTTACGCCTACGCTTGTTCCTGCAATCACTTTCCAAATTTCTGCACGGCGAAAATGATATTGCCACGATAAACGCTTGTGCGGAGCAACCACCAAAATTTTAGGCGATAATTTATTGGTAATTTGAATTTCCGACATTTCTAAATGTGGGAAATAACGAGCCGCAAATGCAGAGGCTTGACTTTCATCCAATACAAAAAAACCTCCCCATGGGCGAGTTTGGTCTTGTTTATCTATACTGAAACCTAAAACGGATAGTTCAGATACAATTTGACTAAAAATATCAGATTTTTCAGTCGTTGAGTTGATATTCAAATTCATAAATCGTTTTCATTTATAGTAAAATGTAAAATTAGTAAAATGTATAATTTAAATATTGGAAATAATCAACCTTTTTTTAAAAGACGATACAACCTTTTCATCATTTTTCACGTCTAATCTTCAAGGTACTACAAAAAAGTACGTTTACAGCCTTTTTGTCTGAGATTACTATCTTAAAATTAGCATCAAACCATCTAATCCTACATTAATCAACTTAGTGACCGTTTAATAATTTTAAATGGTTACTGATGCTAAAATCATTGATTTAGTCAGGAAAAGTATGTAGTTTTGTGTCTAAAATATAGGAATAGTACAAATTTTATTCATTTATTTGGTCTATTTTAGTATATTATAAACTTATTATAAACTTATTATAAACACACATATCCTATCATTTTATATATTGTAGTAATTAAAAAAGATGAAAAAAACGCTTAAAAATAACCCACTTTTAGTTATCGCTTTACTGCTTTGTGTGGTAACCGTTATTTCATTTAGTAAAGATTTGAAGGTAGGAAGAAAAGTATCGAAAGGTTTTTTTTCTGGAAAGATTAGTTTTAAAGACAGTACGAATCATAAATTATATTCAGATAGAGTTCAAGTAAAGAAAACTTCCGAAAAAGGAGTTACCGTTTTAACAATTCTAGTTACAGATAATAATTCGCCAGAGTCTGTTTTTGTGAAATTATATAATATTACGAATAAAGGAACGTTTTTTATTCCTGGTGAGGGAAATTTTCAGAATGTGGGCAATTTGATTAAGGACGTTAATAAATTTCGTGAAGAAACTAACTTTTACCAAACAACATTAGCTAATGACGAAGGTTTGAAAAATGGTGTGGGTCGTGTTAATATCATTAGATTAACAGAAGACGAAATTGAAGGTGAATTAATTATTATTGCCAATAACTCAGAAGGGAAACAAGCCCAACTGGAGTCGGCAATATTTAAAGCAAGATTTTAATACAAATGATTCTATTTTTTATCATTTGACAAGATTATATTTAGTGGTTAGGTGATACCAAAACGTTCGTTGCTCTGCTACGAACGTTTTTTGTTTAAAATACAATGGCATCAATATATTATTGATGCCATTGTATTTTAGTGTTAATTAAATGATTACTTATTCTTATACGCTTTATCTAAAAATTCATATCGAGCGTCATTTGGGGCTTTTACCGTTTTAGATTCTGTATCAATAATCATTACTGGAGGGGTTGCATCACCCGCTTTTGCAGCTGTCCATTCTGGTAATTTATCACCATTTGGATTTCCAGTTTTGATGAAATTGGCAAAATAATCCAACATTGTGTTTGATACTTTAAAGTCATCCGCTGTCCAAGCGTATTCTTTTACCAAATGAAGATTTCCCATGCAATATTCAATCTCGCAAGCGTGAGGAGCTCCAACTGCTTCTGGTGCTTTCGGAGTATTTCCTTCTTTTTTAACTGTTCCGCCCGCTAAACCCGATGCCAGAGAATTATCTACTAAAGCAGGACGTAATTTGCTGTACAAGTAGCGATAAACGGGTTGCGAAGAATTATTACGGTGCAAATCAAACCATTTCCAAGTGCTGTATGAAATGAATCTATCCGCCGATAAAGCAGTAGCCGAAAGTTCAATTTCTTTTTCAGAACTGTACGGATATAATCTCAAAACTTCCTCAGAATCATTCGGATATTCTTTTTTCACTCTTGCTACGTAATTTTCTTGATTGTAAGGTTTTCCTTGCATAAATGCCATTCCTGAGACTTCAGCTGAGTTCCAACCCAATAGAAGTGGTATCTGAGCCTGTTCTTTTGCACCAAAAATTTGAGGAAGCGTTTTTGGCATAAAATAGCCGTCAATAACTACAGGAAAGCCAAAACGTTTAGCTTCATTATACATTTCATACACTTCTCTGGTTGATAATGCTCTCAATTGTTTTAAGGTTGAAACGCCCGCATTCTTTGCAAATTCTGCTCCTTGTTTTTCTGCTTCTGCTAAAGTCACTGGTGACATTGTTGGATTAATTCCTGCTCCACTTTCACCAATTGCTCCCGCAATTAAGCCTTTTGACAAAGGCGAAGCCATGTGATAACTCACCGCAATAGAACCCGCTGATTCTCCTGCAATGGTTACTTTTTTAGGGTCGCCGCCAAATTTAGCAATGTTTTTCTGAACCCATTTTAATGCTGCAATTTGGTCGAAATAACCGTAATTTCCAGAACCTTTGTAAGAAGTTTCAGCACTTAATGCTGGGTGAGCAAAATTGCCAAAAATATTCAAACGATAATTACAGGTAATCACAACAATTCCTTTCTTTGCCATACTCTCACCATCATATCTTGGTTCAGAAGCATCTCCTGCCACATTTCCACCGCCGTAGAAATACACTAAAACGGGTAAATCTTTCGTATTTCTTTTCGCAGGAGTCCAAACATTCAAGTAAAGACAATCTTCGCTAAGACCATTTGAACGAGAATTCATATCGCCAAAAACGATTGCTTGCACGGGTCTTGCACCGAATTTTTTGGTTTCCTTTACGCCCGACCAGTTTGTTAAAGGTTGCGGTGCTTTCCAACGTAATTCGCCAATAGGTGGTTTGGCAAATGGAACGCCAAAATAGGTTTGAATACCCGATTTGGTATCATAATTTCCTTCAATAACTCCATTTTCAATGGTAGTTTGTACTACAAAAGCATTATTTGTTTGTGCCATTCCTGAGAAATTAACAAGACAAAGAAGCCCAAATAAATAGACTATTTTTTTCATTTTTTAGATTAAATTATTATTGTCGTATTTTGAGACAATAATAATTGGTTTTTAAAATTAATCCTATTTATTTGTAAAAAATTTATATTTAAAATTCTTAATTGTGAAAGAAAGTGCATTTTTACGCCATATTGCTTATGATTCAGTCATTTTTGGTTTTTCGGGAGAAAGGCTAAAAATTCTCATTATGAAATATCATAATACGGGTTTATTCGCCTTGCCTGGAGGATTTATGCAAAGAGATGAAAGTCTTAATGATGCTGTTAGACGAGGACTGAAAGAGCGGACAGGTTTAGAAAATATCTATCTGGAGCAGTTTTATACTTTTGGTGATGTAGCTCGTTACAAACCCGAAATTATGCAGACTATTTTAGAAGCAAATGAACATAATTCAGAATCGTATCAATGGCTATTAGACCGATTTATTTCGGTGGCGTATTATGCTTTGATTAATTATAATGATGTTGTGCCAATGCCTGATGCTTTGTCGGATTCCTGTGATTGGTACAGTATGGATGAATTGCCAAATTTGATGCTCGACCATGCCGAAATTGTGGCGAAGGCTCTACAAACTTTACGAGAAAATTTAGAAAAAAAATTGGTAGGAATGAACCTTTTACCGCCTTTATTTACTTTAACAGAATTGCAAAGAGTGTATGAAGCGATATTGGACGAGAAATTACACCGAGGAACTTTTCAACGGAAAATTTTAGGATTAGGGCTTTTGCAGAGGCAGGAAAAATATTTTTCGGGGAAAGCTCATAAAGCTCCCTATTTGTATAGTTTTGAAGATTATAAAATGAGTTTATGGCAATGCTAACGGACAGTCTCCCCAAAGTCAAACACAATTCTATAAAAGTGTAATTTTGAGATTTTCTCTCATTTATTTGAAATAAAATTACCTTTCAATTGATTTTTATTATATTTTTGCAGAGTTATCTCAATAAATAATCAGGTTGAACGCATTTAAAAATGCAATTTTGAGTTTAAAATCAATGAATAGTACAATTTTATAACTGTAATTTTGCCAGAAATAATAAATTGATGAAAATTTGAATCTGGTTTTAGGTTTATGTTAACATAAA
>JANXRS010000025.1 GCA_025356745.1 Arcicella sp. | reverse complement strand
TTTTCACTTGAACAACAAGGACATTTTTCTAATTTTGTGATACTAAGCATTTTGATTCATTGGTTTTTATGATTCGAGACCACAAAAATACAATTTATCGAATGCTTAGTTTTATCATCAACACTTTTCAAGAACTACCCATTATATGTTTTTAAAACGGATACTAATTTACGAAAATCTAAATAGTAGCCAACGTTTTTGGTGTAACTTTGTTAAAATCAGGTATGAGGTAGTAGATATGTAATAATTAGTATAAAAAGCTTATTACTTTATAATTCATACCTACGACCTAATACCTAAAAAGATGCCCAGAATATTAGCCATAGATTACGGAACAAAACGAGTAGGTTTGGCAGTGACCGACCCACTCAAAATTATTGCTTCTGCTTTGGAGACAGTTCACAGTAAAGATGTAATTGTTTTTTTAAAAACCTACCTCGAAATTGAAGAAGTGGAGGCTTTTGTGGTGGGTATGCCTGTAAATTTGGACGGAGAAGACACTAACAATACTTCTCATGTAAAAGGTTTTGTCAAGAATTTACAAAAGACATTTCCTGATATTCCTGTACATCTGCATGACGAGCGTTTTACTTCAAAAATTGCTCTTCAAGCGATGATTTTAAGTGGATATTCTAAAAAAGACCGCCGTGAAAAAGGAAATATTGATAAAATTTCAGCGGTTATTATTTTACAATCATATATGGAGAAAGAAGGAATTTGAGGAAATAAGAGATTCTATCTTCATTTCTTTACGACAGTAATAATTATTTTTTAATTACTTAATGCAACGATTCCTAAACCCCATAACCCTACTAAAAAAACACATGCACATTTACGGTTTAATAGGTTATCCACTGGGTCATTCCTTTTCAAAAGGATATTTTACAGAGAAATTTTCAACGATGGAACTCTCAGATACGCACGTATATGAGAAATTTGAATTAGAAAACATTAATGATTTTCCTGCTTTGTTGAAGTCTCAAAGCCCTGACTTAAAAGGCCTTAATGTTACCATTCCTCATAAACAAAATATCATTCCTTTCTTGGATTCTGTGGATGAAGCGGCTGTAAAAATTGGGGCGGTAAATACCATTAAAATTATGGAAGATGGTTCAATTAAAGGCTTCAATACTGATTATTGGGGCTTTCGTTGGACGTTGGAAAAGTGGGATTCTTTTCAAGAAATCAATCCCAAAAAAGCCTTAGTTTTAGGAAAAGGTGGAGCCGCAAAAGCCATTATTCAAGCCCTGCAAGATTTGGGATTGGAAACGCAATATGTTTCGAGAAGAAAAGAGGAAGATACAATTACTTACGAACAATTGACGGAGGAGGTAATGAAAGAGCATCTTTTTATCGTCAACACTACGCCTTTGGGAATGTTTCCAAAAGTAGATAGTTTTCCAGATATTCCTTACCAATTACTCACAAACAAACATTTACTGTATGATATTGTCTATAATCCTTTGGAAACAATGTTTTTGAAAAAGGGATTAGAACATGGCGTGAGAGATATTCATTATGGTTTGGAAATGCTGCACGGACAAGCTGAAAAGGCTTGGGAGATATGGCAGAGTCTAGATTAATTATCTTTAAATTAAAAATACCATTACAAATGCTCAAAAAAATAACCTTAATTCTTTCAATTTCCCTATTGTTTTCGTCATGCGGTGTATATGTACCATCCACTAATACGAATACGTCAAATGTACGAAATAAAGTAGCTTCAAACTTTCCAGAAGGTTTTGATGATGCTTCCAAGAGTCGGTATGAAGGGGGAAATATTACTGTTTCATCGGGTCAATGGTACCTTGAAAATGCCGTTATTGGAGGAGCAGATAACGACCAAAAAGATGGTGTTAAAGCTGTCAGGATGAAGGAAATAGCTAAGTTAAGAATGAATTTTGATATTCAATCTGGGATTCAGCAAGTACGATTTAAATATGGGGTTTATCAATTAGATAAAGAAAGTAGCTTTGAATTATGGGCTTCTTCTAACGGGGGTGCTTCGTGGAATAAAGTCGGTTCAACGATTACGGCAACGGACAAATCACTTCAAGATGCATTGTTTAATGTCAATATTCATCAATCCGCTCGTATCGAAATTCGTAAAACGGATGGTTCAGTAAATCGTTTAAACATCGATAATATTTCGATAATTACGTATAGTTCAACGACTCCAAGTCCATTACCGAGTCCATCTCCAAAAACCATTCCAAATGGTTCGACAACTGCTACCCGTGATGATAATTTAACGTTGGGAAACCCTTCAAATGCGGCTACAAATACTTTATATTCCGATAATTACTTGATGGTAAAAAATGCTTATACCCTTTCTTACAATAAAAATAAGGGGATTGCCAACTGGGTTTCGTGGCATTTGAGTACGGCTTGGAAAGGAGAAACTGACCGTCAAAATGATTTTCGCCCCGACCCAAGTTTACCCCAAAATTGGTATCAAGTTACACCCCGAGATTATGCCTCTACGGGTTTTGACAGAGGTCATTTATGTCCATCAGATGATCGGGATGGAGGTTTAGAAGATAATAAAGAAACTTTTCTAATGACTAATATGACTCCGCAAGCTCCCGAAAATAATCGAGGAATTTGGAAAGCTTTGGAAGATTACGGAAGAACGCTAACCCAACAAGGCAACGAAGTTTATATCATTGCTGGCACAATAGGAGAAGGGGGAACTGGAACCAACGGTTTTGCAAAAAGAATTGGTAAAAATGATAATATTACCGTACCTGCTTCACTTTGGAAAATAATCGTAGTGCTTCCAATTGGGCAAAATGATGAATTGAGAATTAATGAAAATACTAGAATAATTGCCGTAAATATTCCTAACCAAAATGGTCTTGTAGGTAGTTGGAAACAATACCGAACTTCCGTTGCTGAGTTAGAAAAATTGACAGGTTATAACTTTTTATCTACTATTTCGCCTGAAATTCAAGCTATCATTGAGGCAAGAGTTGATAAATAATATTTAGCCATGAGCATTAAGGATTGATTAAAATCTTCATTTATTGCTCATGGCTTAAAACTAAATTCTACCCAAAATATTTCGTTTTCCCAGGAATTGCCACAGGATAATTACCATTTGCATCTGGTTTTAATGGCATATCGGCATCCCATGCAAAGGTTTTTGGAGCAATGCTTATACCTGAATTAATGGCTTTATCCCAATCAATTACTTGTCCCGAATAGGTTGCCATTCTGCCCAAAATAGAAGTCATTGTTGATTTTGCACCATTTTCTGCATCCGCAAATTTGTATTCTCCTTTGGCGATTGCCGCAAATAGTTCATCGTGTTCCGTTTGATACGGCTGATTGTCTAATTTCTTATCGAAAGAATACAAAGGCTTTCCTTTATAATCGGTAATTTTGGCAGCATCGAACATAATCTTTCCTTTTGTTCCAATTACCATTTCATCAACCTTCGCCCAAGTGCCTTTTTGATGACGACATTGCGAGTTAAGAATCGTGCCATCGGCATATTCAAACTCTACGATATGGTGGTCAAAAATTTCACCTGTATCCTTTCCTATGCGAGTTTCACGTCCGCCAGTACCACGAGCTTTCACGGGATAACCGCCTTTTGCCCAGTTAATTACGTCAATATTATGGATATGTTGTTCATTAATATGGTCGCCACAAATCCAGTTGAAATAATACCAATTTCGCATTTGATACTCCATCTCTGTTTGTCCAGCGGTTCGAGGTCTTGTCCAAACGCCATCATTATTCCACCAAGCTGAAGCCGATACAATATCACCCACCATGCCATCTTGAAGGCGTTTCATCAATTCACGGTATGAGGTCTGATAATGTCTTTGTAAACCAACTACCACATTCAGTTTTTTCGCTTTTGCAATTTGTGCTGCCGCCAATACACGTTGCACACCTGCGGGGTCAGTGGCACATGGTTTTTCCATGAAAATGTGTTTTCCTGCATTCACAGCTGCTTCAAAGTGTATCGGACGAAAACCAGGAGGTGTTGTCAGAATTACTACATCAGCCAATGCCATTGCCTTTTGATAACCATCAAAACCAGTGAATTTATGTTCTGGAGAAACGTCAATTTTAGCTTTCAAATGTGCTCGTTCATCACTTGTAATTTCCTTGTAACAAGAGTCTAATCGGTCTTGAAAAGCATCAGCCATTGCCACTAATTTCACATTTTGCTTGGTGCTAAGTGCTTGAACAATTGCTCCCGTACCACGTCCACCACAACCAATCAGTGCGATTTTGATAGTATCGTCCGTACTATTATTAAACATCGAAGCCTCCGACAAAAACGGAGTAGCTAACAAACCTCCTGCGATGATGGAGGTATTTTTTACAAAATCTCGTCTATTTTGGTACATGATATAATTGGTTTTATGAATAATTTTAATGGTAGGCTTTTTTAATTTTCTATCAAAAATAGATAAAATAAAATTAGAATAATACTCTTTTTGGACTAATTTTTAGTTATTGACTCATGTATTATAAATTTTTTTAGGACAGAATTTGGTATACCTATAAAAAAGATACTACTTTTGTGGTTCAAAATGCAAAAGTCTTCTCACATAGCTCGTTTGTTTAGCGTCTTTCTAATGTCGCTGATAATGATGTTTACTATTTTTGGTAAAACATTTTCAGCCTCACAAATACGTCAACATGAAGTTAAGAAAGCAAAAACAGAACAACCTAAACAGACAAGTAAGTCTGATAGTTGTTCAATTTCAGAACTTTCTGTCATGCAGGTATCCGCCTCTATGACGATTGATTTTTCGCAATCATTCCTTTTTACTCAGCAAGTATTTTCTTTTTTGACGACTGAAACAAATTTTTCAATCATCAAAAATCTTACTTTTCGACTTTCCCTTCTCGAAATTCTCTTCGAGCATTTTATCGCTACCAACGCCCCTTGATTTTTTAGTTGGCAGTAATTGATTAATGGCTATTAATTGTTTGTCTGACAGTTAATTAATTAATACCATTTTCCATTACTATCCCTCTAAATGGTTGTCAATCCATGACAACTATACTTCATACTTACTATTCACTTTTATTTATAATTACTCAGTTGTTTTTTAGGAATGTTATTATTAATATTCTATCAATCACTGATAACCAACAATTAGAATCATGCGTTACAAAGGTCCTATTCTTTGGCTGACGAGTATAATCTCAGCCTTATGTTTATTTTTTCTTTCTTTTACGTGGAAAGCTAATACTGTCCGTGAAGATGCCATAAAGTATGCTACTTCAAAAACTGGGCAATATGATCCTGCCAGAAAAATTCATTACGTTGATTCTTTGTGGAAGCAACCCGTTTATTTAGGTTTTACTTTACAAGAAGTTACTACGTATGCTCTTCACAAAGGACTTGATTTAGAAGGTGGTCTTCATGCGGTTTTGGAGGTTTCTCCCGTTGAAATCTTGCGTGCATTATCTGGAAAAAGTAATGATTTGAACTTTGAAAAAGCACTTGTTGAGGCTTCTAAAGCTCAAGTAAATTCAACAAAGCCTTTCAACGAATTATTCTTTGAAGCATTCGCTAAAATTGCTCCGAATCAAAAATTAGCTTCAATTTTTGCTAACTCAACGAATGTTGGAAAATTGAACTTCTCTTCGACTGATTCTCAAGTAAAGAAAGTAATTAATGCCGAAATTGATGGAGCTGTTGATAGAGTTTATAAAACTATTCAAACTCGTATTGATAAGTTGGGCGTTGCCAATCCAAACATTCAGCGTTTGCCAGGAACAAACCGTATTCAAGTTGAATTACCAGGAGTTGATAATCCAGAACGTGCAAGAAAATTATTATCGGCAGCTTCAAAATTAGAATTTATTGAAGTGGCTGAAATTGGTGAGTGGGGACCTGGTTTAAATGCTTTAGGAGAATATTTAGCTGCTGAAGAAAAAGTGAAAAAAGCGGGTGCTAAAACTGCATCGGTTACTGATACTACTAAAACAGGAGATTTGGCTGGTCAGTTATCAGGTTTGAATAAAACAGCAAAGAAAGATTCTGCAAAGAAAGATACAACGGCAGGTTCAGCTTTAACGAAATTGTTTTTGCCTTTGGATAACCAAGGAAAAACTTGGGGTGTTTATCGCAAAGATACTTCTCGAGTAAATGAATTATTGCGTCGTCCAGAAGTGAGATTGATGTTTCCTTCAAATATTTCATTCTACTGGGAAGCAATCGGAATTCCTGCTACAAACGGTGACGAAATTATTCAATTCGAGGCTTTGAGAAAAGTTGCAGGACAAAAAGCACAATTAGACGGAGAAACAATCATTGATGCTGGACAAGATTTTGACCAAAATGGTCGCCCAGAAGTTACAATGGCAATGAATGGTGTAGGAGCAAGAATTTGGAAAAATATGACGGCTGCCAATGTTGGAAAACGTATTGCAATCGTATTGGATGACTACGTTTATTCAGCTCCAAACATTAATGGAGAAATCGCTGGTGGACGTTCTTCAATTTCTGGTTCATTTACAGTTGAACAAGCAAAGGATTTAGCCAACGTAATTAAATCTGGTAAATTATCCGCTCCAACTCGTATTGTTGAAGATGCTTTCGTTGGACCTTCATTGGGTCAAGAGGCAATCAATCAAGGGTATCTTTCGATGTTGATAGGTTTAATCTTAGTAATTATTTTTATGATTTCTTATTATGGAACTCCAGGCTGGATGGCAAATGCCGCTCTTATGTTCAACGTGTTCTTTATTGCGGGTGTGTTAGTACAAATTCAATCAGTTTTAACCTTGCCAGGTATTGCAGGTATTGTACTTACTTTGGGTATGGCGGTTGATGCAAACGTATTAATTAATGAGCGTATTCGTGAAGAATTACATAAAGGTAAAGGATTATTAGAAGCCATTAAATTGGGTTATGAAAAAGCACTTCCAGCTATTATTGATGGAAATATTTCAACCATACTTATTGGTATTATCTTAATTATTTTCGGTTCAGGTTCGGTAAAAGGCTTTGGTGTAACGCTTTGTATTGGTTTAGTTACCTCTGTATTTGCGGCAGTTTATATCTCTCATATTCTGATTGATTGGATGGCAAAAAGAGCCATTGCGGCGGGTAAAGAAAAAGAAATGACTTTTGAAACATTTATCTCAAAAGACCTTTTCAAGAATTTCAACTTTGATTTTATCGGGAAACGTAAATATTCTTACTTTTTCTCATGGGGTTTAATTGCAGTTGGTATGATTGTATTATTCATGCAAGGTGGATTTAATTTAGGTCTGGATTTCAAAGGTGGTCGTTCGTATGTAGTAGAAATGAATAAAAACATTGATGCAGGAACAGTCAAAGATGCTTTGGCGAACAGTTTTGAAGGTGTAGGTGTTGAAGTAAAGACGTTTAACGGACCTGATAAATTAAAAATTACCACTGCTTATTTAGTCGAGGATGAAAGTACAGCCGCTAACCAAAAAGTTCGTGCTGCTGTTGAGAAAGGATTACAAAAATTTGCTGATTCTAAGCCAGTAATCTTATCAGAATCGAAAGTAGGAGCAACCATTGCTGATGATATTTTGAGACAATCATTCACGTCAATTCTTTATGCACTCGTTGCCATCTTTGTATATATTTTAATTCGTTTTCGTAAATGGCAATATTCATTGGGCGGTATTGTAGCGTTGATTCATGATACATTAATTGTGTTAGGTATGGTTGCTATTACTCGTTTGTTTGGTTTTGAATTAGAAGTAGATCAAGTATTTATTGCGGCTGTATTAACTGTAATTGGTTACTCAATTAATGATACAGTGGTAGTGTTTGACCGTATTCGTGAAGAAATTGGACCAGATCCAGACTTGTCGAATAAAGAATTGATGATTAAAACAATCAATCAGTCAATTAACCATACGATGAGTCGTACTGTAATGACTGCTACAACGGTGTTTTTGGTAGTAACAGTTTTATTGTTTTTCGGTGGGGATGTATTGAGAGGCTTCTCTTTTGCCATGTTCATCGGCTGTTTAATCGGAACATACTCATCAATTTTCGTAGCTGCACCTTTAGTAATTGATTTTGGGGGCGGTAAGAAAAAAGTATTAGAACCAGTAGTTGTTAAGCAAGCAGAACCAGTAGTAATTAAGAAATAGAAACTTAGAGGTAGGAAATTGGAATATGGAGATAAGTAAAATTCCTCAAATTCTAACCTCCTGCCTCTTTTTTTGATTTAAAAAAAAATATTAAGTATATTGAAACATAATTTTCCAAAATATTATTTTACAAACTAATTAATTCACAATTTTTTATTGTGATAATCTAAAATCCACTTCAAATTCACGCAAAACTAAACAGTTTATGGAAAAAAGTATTTGGCGTAAAAAGCCAATGGCAGCCTACGAAGCTGACATTAAAAATAATCAATTAAAGAAAGTTCTTGGTAAATGGAGCTTAACCGCTATCGGAATTGGAGGAATTATTGGAGGTGGAATTTTCGTTCTTACGGGTACAGCAGCTCACTATCACGCAGGCCCAGCTTTGGCATTATCTTTCGTTGTTGCTGGTATCGGTTGCGTTTTTGCTGCCTTATGTTATTCTGAATTTGCCTCAATGTTACCCGTAGAAGGCTCTGCGTATGCGTATGCCTACGGAACAATCGGTGAATTATTTGCTTGGATTATTGGTTGGGGACTAATCCTCGAATATGCGATGGGAGCCATGACTGTTGCCGTAAGTTGGTCAGGATATTTTAATAAGCTACTGCATCTTTTTGGTATATCCATACCCTACTATCTGACAAATGACCCATTTACAGCTCCTAAATATGCCCTTGATAATCACTTAGAACCAGCTCGTTTTTCTTTTAATTTACCTGC
>JANXRS010000023.1 GCA_025356745.1 Arcicella sp. | reverse complement strand
TTTTCACTTGAACAACAAGGACATTTTTCTAATTTTGTGATACTAAGCATTTTGATTCATTGGTTTTTATGATTCGAGACCACAAAAATACAATTTATCGAATGCTTAGTTTTATCATCAACACTTTTCAAGAACTACCCTTATAATTAATCTCGTTTTTATAAATGAAGGTTAAATGTACCATGCTCTATGGGGGAAAAATCATCATTTCTAGGTTTTTGTTCATTTTATATCAATAATTGATAAAATAGTCTTATGTTTTAAATTCAAAAAAATATAAAATTTGTACTATAAATTTAAAATAATGTTCGCTATATTTATTGAGTAATAAATAGATATTATTGACTTAAGATATTCTGAGGAGGAAAATTTTGCTTTAAAGATACAGAATATTATTAAAAACAATTTAGGTAAGGGTAAACCCTTATAAAATAAATTAAGGGTTTACCCTTACCTAAATTATTTCATTTAATCTCAATTTTGTACTATTACATCTAAACATGATATTTGTAATTTTTACTTAGTTCAAAATATACGGTAACTTTTAATAATTTTTGTTCTAACTACTACGAGTAAAACTTGTAATATCTCCTATTTTCAACTTAAAATCTGTAAATAAAACCCAAAATATGCACACAATTTTCCATTTCAGTGGTTCTTCGCCACAACTAATAAGATTAAGAAGTCTTATTATTTTGCTGACTATGATGACTGGTAGTTTCAGCATTATTGCACAAAAAGCTAACGTTCAGACCATCAAGGTTTCTGGAAAAGTTACTGCTGGGCAAGATAATCAAGTAGTTCCTGGAGCTAATATTCTCATTAAAGGCACAACTATTGGAACAACGACCAATGCAAGCGGTGAATTTAGTATTACTGCTCCCAGTAATGGCACAATCAATGTCTCATCTGTGGGTATGACTACTCAGCAAATTTCTATTGGTGGAAGGACAAGAATCAACATTTCTCTAGTTGAAAATGTATCAACTATTGATGAGGTTGTAGTTGTTGGATACGGTACTGCAAGTAAACGTTCACTTTCGGGAGCTCAAACTAATATTACTGAAACTGACTTAAAAAGAACCGTAAATACCACCATTGACCAAGCACTTCAGGGGCGAGCACCAAACGTTAATGTGGTCAGTAATTCAGGTAAACCAGGAGCAGCAGCAACGATATATATTCGTGGACTTTCAACAATTAATGGTAATAGTCAGCCTATGTATGTTATTGATGGTGTTCAAATAATACCATCTGGAGGTTCTGATGGACAATCAAATATTCTTTCAAGTCTAAACCCTGATGATATTGAGTCATTAAATGTATTGACAGGACCTTCGGCACAATCTATTTATGGTTCTAAAGCTGCCAGTGGTGTTATTGTGGTTACAACAAAGAGAGGAAAGGCAGGCGAAGCAAAAGTTAGTTTCACAACGATGTATAATTTTCAAGGTTTACCAAAACAATTGCCTTTGATGAACTTGAGAGAATATGCAGGATATAGCAATGCTTGGGCGAAATCTGTTGGTTCAGGGTATAATGCAGAATTTGCTGACCCATCAATTTTAGGTGAAGGTACAAATTGGCAATCGGCTTTATTTAAAACTGCTGCTATGAAAAAACAACAATTGACCCTAAGTGGTGGTAATGAAAAGACGACTTATTATCTTTCAGCAGAATTGATGAATCAAGAAGGTATTGCTCCTAATTCTGGATTTGATAGAAAATCTTTCAGAGTAAATATTGAAAGCAAATTGCGTAGTTACTTGAAAATTGGAACAAACTTATCCATTTCTGGAACTGCCGAAAAATTATCAATAAATGATGATAATATAATCAGCACTGCCATTCAACAATCACCAAATGCACCTGTATTTAATCCAGATGGAAGTTTCGGTGGTCCTCAAGATGTAAGAAGCGATGGTAGTTACTCAGCTAAAATTACCAATCCAGTTGCGTTAGCATTTACAAATACAAATAATTATAATCGTGTCACAACATTTGGAACCATATTCGCAGACCTTACTTTCTTAAAAGATTTTACTTTTCACGGAGAGTTTAACGGATCGTATGGTAATGATACAAGAGCCATTTTCCGTCCTTCTTACTCTTTTGGAAGTAATGCACTTACACAAGGTTCAACTAACCCAATTTCAACATCGGAAAGATATGCAGGCAATAATTATAATTGGAGCACAAATCAATATTTGACTTACAGTAAAAAAATAGCTCAAAAGCATGATGTAAGAATTACAGCTGGACATGAAGCTCAGTATTATTTCTATGAGCAATTAGGAGGTAGAGTAACTGGATTTACCAATAATGCACTTTCTGAATTAAACTTAGGCGATCCAAAGACTTCTTTAAGTACAAGTACAAGAGAAAACAACTCACAAGAATCGTATTTCGGTCGTTTGAATTATATTTATGACGACAAATATATTGTGCAAGCTTCTTACCGTGCAGATGCTTCTTCCCTTTTTGGACCAAATAATAAATGGGGTTATTTTCCATCAGTTTCAGCTGCTTGGAGAATATCGAAAGAGCCATTTATGCAAGATCTTACTGTCATTAATGACCTTAAAATCCGAGCAGAATTTGGATCATCAGGAAGTCAATATTACGGAAAAAACACTTATGCTCCGCTAACTACTGCGGCAACTCAATCAGGTCAAGGATTTTTAGCTGGTCAATTTCCAAATCCTGACATCAAATGGGAAAACACGCAAACTTATAACGTAGGTTTGGATTTACACATGTTTAAAGATAGAATTAATGTAGTTTTTGATGCTTATTTAAGAAAAACTTCTGATTTGATCACTGATTTGCCTTTGCCCGCTTATGCAGGAACATCTGGACAAGGTGGAATTGGAGCGCCAAGAGTAAATATTGGCGATATGGAAAATAGAGGTTTAGGTATTTCAATTAATACTACGCCTATTCAAGGAAAATCAGCAAATGAATTTAGTTGGAAAAGTGGTTTTAACATCTCGTTTGATAGAAATAAATTGTTAAAATTAAATACAGACAGAGCCATTATTGACCGTTTTCCTTGGTTTAGTCGTGTAATTTCTCGTTCAATTGTTGGACAGCCTCTTTTTCAATTCTTTGGTTATCAAGCTGATGGTTTAATCCAAAATTACCAAGATTTAACCACCGCAGCTTTACCAACAAATGTTCATGTTGGCCCAACGGAAGCATGGGTAGGTGATATTAAATATGTAAACATTGATAAAACAGAATATTACGATCCAGTTTTAGGGAAAAACGTTCAAGTGATTGACGATAAAGACAGAACTTTTATTGGTAATCCTTGGCCTAAATTCACTTTTGGTATTACTAATAATTTCTCGTACAAAGGATTTGACCTTTCAATTTTCTTACAGGGAGTTTATGGAAATCAAGTATTTAATCAGTTAAAATTTGATAATAGTGCTTTCAGAAACTTTATTCATGGGGCTTATAAAGAAGTTATCAACTTTGCTCAACCAAGTAGTAATACTTTGAATGAATCGTTAACCTTATTAAATCCAGGGTATAATGTTCCACGAATTGCTTATTCAAGTTATGGTAATAGTGGTCGTGCAACCAATCAATTCGTTGAAGATGGTTCGTATTTGAGAGTAAAAAATATTCAATTAACGTATAATGTTCCAAAAGCATTCTTGAAAAAGTATTTGCCAATCAACGGAATTAGATTGACATCAGGTGTTCAAAATGCTTTTACAATCACAAAATACAGTGGTTATGATCCTGAGGTTGGTACTTCGGCTGGCGTTCCAGGTTTTGATAATGGTCGTTATCCATCATCAAGAATGTACACTTTCTCAGCAGCATTTGACTTTTAGTATTTTAACAAAAATTAAATCTTCAAAAAATGAAAAAATATATTTTAATAAAGTTCTTATTTGTCGCCCTAACTATTGGTGGATTGACAAGTTGCAAGGAACAATTCTTGGATACTCCTCCCTTGGGAAGTTTAACCGCTCCAAATTTCTTTAATACAGATGCAGAACTAATGGCTGGAACAGCCGCTTTATATAATAAAGTATGGTTCGGTTCAAATGGACAGTCACTTTTATCTTTTGGTGATGGCCGTGCGGGCAATATGATTAGCCCATATAATGGTAATTGGCAACAATTTTATCAGTTTACTGTTTCAAATACAAATAGTGATTTGAGAGATTCTTGGAATTCATTTTTTACCATTATTGCACAATCGAACGTATTGATGTATAACGTCAATACTTACGCAAAATCAGCCGTATCACCAGAAGCTAAAAGAAGAGCCATTGGTGAGGCTCGTTATATGCGTGCAGTTGCGTATTCTTATTTAGTTCAAAATTGGGGACCAGTACCCATTATTACGGATAATTTGAAGCAAGGTGCAGATACAACTTTAACTCGTAATACGGTTGAAACAGTTTGGGAATTTGCCATTCGTGATATGCAGGCAGCCAAAAATTTACTTCCAATTACTTCTACTGCTGGTTCTGGACGTTTGAATGCTTATTCAGCAAAGGGAATGTTGTCAAGGTTTTATTTGACTCGTGCAGGTTTGGGTTCAACGAATGGTCAAAGAAGTCAGGTTTATTTGGATAGTGCAAAATTTTATGCGGCAGATGTTATCAAAAACAGTGCTTTCCAATTAATGCCGAAATATTCAGATTTATTTTTAACCGCTAATAATAATAATCCAGAGCAATTATTTGGATTGCAATGGGTTGGCAATGGCGGTTACGGTTCAGGGAATCAGTTTCAATCACAATTTGCAGAAAATAGTCAAATCACTGGTTTCCAAGATGGTTGGGGCGGTTCAAACGGAGCTTCTTATGATTATTTAGTTAATCTTGACCCAGCAGATTCAGTACGAAGAAAAGCAACTTTCATGCTCCCTGGAGATTTGTACCCAGAATTAATTAAAGCAAAAGGTGGATGGAAAGAGCCAATCCCAGCGGATGATGCTTGGGAGACTTTTGCCCATTTTAAAAAATACATTGTTGGCGGTCCCGATGATAATGGTGGTTTAGGACAGCAACAAGCAGCTCCCAACAATAGCTATATGCAACGTTTAGCGGATGTTTATCTAATATATGCAGAAGCAATTTTAGGAAATAATACCTCTACTTCCGATCCTGAAGCATTACAATACTACAATGCCATTCGTAAACGTGCAACTTTACCAGAAGTAACCTCATTTACAATTGATGATATGCTGCGAGAAAGACGTTATGAATTTGCCGTTGAAGGAGATGCTTGGTATAATTTAGTAAGGCTATATTACTATAATCCACAAAAGGTGATAGATCTTATTGCTAAGCAAATTAGAGGAACGTACACCATTAGAATTAAACCTGGTACTGGTACACTCCAAAAAAAGCGTGAATTCAATTTTATAAATCGGACTACCAATACTTTCAAGTTGGTTTCAACGGCATTTTATTTGCCAATTCCAGATACAGAAACGGCTCAAGCTCCAAATTTATTGAAGCCACCCGTTCCTTATAAGTTTTAGTAATTACCAACTGATGAAATAATGCAGGAAATTTTATTTCCTGCACAAACAAATATAAAAATGAAAACAATGAAAAATTATATTGGCAGTAAACTTACCGCAATTGCCTTTTTGGGAATCTTGGTGAGTATTACCATCCTTTCATCGTGTAAAGATGATGAAACTGGAATTCCAAAGGTATCCACTGGACCGCCAAGTATTGCAAGGGTTTATTTATTAGATACAATTGCCAAACATAAGGATAGCAGTATTGTTGGATCAGAGCCATTTAAGTTATTGGTAATTAATGGTCAAAATATAGGGGGAGCATTAAAAGTTTATTTTAATGGGTATAATGCCGCTTTCAATCCCACTTATAATACGGATAACAATTTAATTATTACTTTGCCTGGAGCAGTTCCAACGGGTGCTGATGTTGATAATACCCTTAGAATTGTGACCTCTCATGGAGAGGCTTCTTTCAATTTTAAAGTTATTGCCAAACCAGCGGTTTATTCTACGGATAAAATCACTTTTGGAGCTGATAGAGGAGACATTACTTTAACTGGAAAAAACTTTGCGGATGTTTCAAGTGTAGTTTTTTCAAAGACAACAACTGACGTTAAAATTATTGCTAAAACAAAAGACAAAATAGGCAATGAAACAATGGTCTTGAGATTTCCAACGTCCAACTTAAGTCAAGTTACCTTAGATATTACTAATACCAGCGGAATAATTACCACAAAGAGTTTTGAATTTGTAAATGCCGATGTTGCTTTCCAAGTTTTCACCGAAGATTTCGCAAAAGATTTCACAAATAATTCATGGGGTGATCCTTTAATTCTTAATTCCGATCAGGCTTATGCAGGTAAAAAATCATTAGCTAAAACATTTGCAGGTGGTAATTGGCATTTAGCAGCCTTTAGTAACTGGTATCCTTCAATTCCTTATTCAGCCGATTATAAGTATATAACTTTTGCAATTAGGGGCGGAAATGTTCCAATTTCGTTTTGGATTCAATCGGATGTTTCAAAAATTGGTTTTGGAAATTTTGATGATAAAAATAAGATTGAAGTTGCTCCAAAAATTTGGAATTATTATAAAATTGCCTTAGCTGATTTAGATTTTTGGACTCCTAGTACAACCTTGAAGCAATTTGGTTGGAGATTAAAAGGTCCTGACAAAACAGAAACATTATATTTTGATGATGTAATGTTTATTAAAAAATAATAAGTATTTGGAATAAATTATTTAATAATTAGGTAGGGGCGTATAACATACGCCCAAATTATCAGAATGTGGACGTATGCTATACGCCCCTACAATTTGACTATATTTATATTACCAATTAATTTGTTCTTGTTACTTATTACAATTATTATTAACTAAAAATCCTTCTATCTTATTTAAAGATTATTGAAGGATTTTTAGTTAATAGACTTTTATAATAATGGTTAATGTTCCTGACATTTTTGAACATCCCAAATTTTAAACGAATGACTCATAAATTACCACTATTTATATTTTTTATTAGTACCCTCTTTTCTTGCCAACCGAAAAGTGACCCATTATTTACAAGACTACCTGCTGAAAACACGGGCATTACATTTTCCAATCGCATAACCGAAACTAATGCACTAAATGTGTTTAATTTTGAATATGTGTATAATGGTGGTGGCGTGGCATTAGGCGATTTTAACAATGATAACTTAGTGGATGTTTATTTTACGGGTAATCAAGTTGAAAATAAACTATACTTAAATAAAGGCAGTCAAGATGGTGGAAATATTCATTTTGAAGATATTACTAAAAAAAGCAAAACAACGGGGGATGGAAAATGGTGTTCGGGAGCAACAATAATAGATATTAATAATGATAATCTTTTAGATATTTACGTTTGTACTTCGGTGAGTAAAGTAGCTGATAGATTAGCAAATATGATGTATGTTAATCAAGGCATTGATAAAGCTGGCGTACCAATTTTTAAGGAAATGGCGAAGGAATACGGCATTGCCGACACTTCTCATACAACAAATTCCGCCTTTTTTGACTATGATAATGATGGCGATTTAGACCTTTTTTTATTGGTGAATGAAATGGAAAAGGTGCGTTATCCCAATAAATATGTTACTAAAATTGTAAATGGCATATCAAAACGGACGGATAGATTGTATAAAAATGATGGAACAAATGCAAAACCCCATTTTACAAATGTCTCGAAACAGGCAGGCATTTTGATTGAAGGATATGGGTTAGGAATAAATATTACGGATATCAACCGTGATGGATGGAAAGATATTTATGTAACAAATGATTTTTTATCCGATGATTTACTCTACATCAATAACAAAAATGGCACTTTTACTGACCAAGCATCCGAATATTTCAAACATACTTCGTTCTCAGCCATGGGAAATGATGTGCAAGATTTGAATAATGACGGGATGGTCGATATTGTGGCTTTGGATATGGTTCCTGCGGATAATTATCGAAAGAAAATGGTAATTCCTGCTAATAATTATTCGACCTATCAGAATAATGAAAAATTTCATTACAATTATCAATATTCTCGAAATACCTTACAAGTTAATCAAGGTATAAATCCTACAACGGGGAAGCCTGTATTTAGTGAAATGGGGTTGTTATCAGGAATTGCAGAGACTGATTGGAGTTGGTGTCCGATGGTTACAGATTTTGATAATGATGGTTTTCGGGATATGATTATTTCCAACGGGTTTCCGAAAGATATTACAGACCATGATTATTTAGTTTATCGCTATCAAAATGCGGTTCAACAACAATTAAGTTTGGAAGACCTTTCAAAAATGATCCCATCGGTGAAAGCCGTAAATTATGCTTTCAAAAATAAAGGAGGAATGAGTGGAACTCCTCCTCAATTTGAGGACGTTTCAAAAGATTGGGGCATGGACATTCCGAGTTTCTCTAATGGGTGTGCTTATGCAGATTTGGACAATGATGGTGATGTAGATTATGTGGTAAATAATATCAATGATTCAGCTTTTGTCTATCGGAACAATACTATTCAATTAAAACCCGAAGAAAGTAATTATCTACGCATTAAATGTAAAGGTTTATCCAATAATATCAACGGAATCGGGGCTTGGATTGATATTTCCTATAATCATGGCGAAAAACAAGTGTATGAGAATAATCCTTATCGTGGCTATTTATCCACGATTGAAAATGTAGCACATTTCGGATTAGGGAAAATAAAAACAGTCGATGAAGTGAAGATTACTTGGCAAAGTGGCAAAGTCAGTATTTATAAAAACATTAAAGCTAATCAAATTTTAATTGCGGATGAAAGCAAAGCAATTATTAGTAATCAGTCATTAGTCAACCGTTATCATCCAACCCTCTTAAAAGACATAAGTGACTCATTATTAATTAATTATGTTCATCAAGAAACCGATGCAATTGATTTTAATGTTCAAAAATTATTGCCTCACAAATTTTCACAATATGGTCCTTCCATTACAGTTGGGGATGTAAACGGAGATGGCATTGAAGATGTATTTATTGGGGGTTCAACCAATCATAAAGGGACTTTTTTACTGCAAAATAAGGTTGGAAAATTTTCTAAAGTGGATTTAATCAAAGGTGAAACAGATGCCACAAAATTATCGGAAGATTCGGGGGTTTTATTATTTGATGCAGACCAAGATAACGACCTTGATTTATACATTGTTAGTGGCAGTAATGAAGCTCAAATTGGTTTAATGATGTACCAAGATAGATTTTATGAAAATGATGGAAAAGGAAATTTTACTGAAAACAAAAAAGCCTTACCTCCATTTTTAAAGAGTGGCTCCTGCGTGAAAGCAGCAGATTTTGACCACGATGGCGACCTTGACCTTTTTGTGGGCGGACGGGTTGAAGTGAACGCTTATCCGAAACCTGTGAGTAGTTATGTATTGAGAAATGATAGTAAAAATGGAACTCATTTTACTGATGTTACTTCTCAATTTGCACCAACTTTACAAAATATTGGCTTAGTTTGTGATGCACTTTGGACTGATCTTGATAATGACGGCTGGCAAGATTTAATGCTTGCGGGAGAATGGATGCCCATAACAATTTTGAAAAATAAACAAGGAAAATCATTTGAACGCATTGAAAATAAAGAACTTACGACGCAAGTAGGTTTTTGGAATAGTATTTCATCGGGTGATTTTGATAATGATGGAGATATGGATTATGTCGCAGGGAATTTAGGGGTTAATACCATGAACAAAGTTTCTGATAAATTTCCTTTAACGATTTATGGAAAAGATTTTAATTCCGATGGGCTTTATGATGCAATCCCAACGGTATTTTTTCCAGATAAAGATAAAGAACGGCACGAAGTTCCTTTCCATACCCGTGATGATTTAATTAAACAAGTAACTGCTTTCAAAACACGTTTTGATAATTACAACAAATTTGCGATAGCGGATATTTATGGCGTTTTATCAAAAAGTGATGTTCAAGATGCTTTGATTTTAAAAGCGAACAACATGAATTCCAGTTATATAGAAAATTTAGGAGAAGGGAATTTTAAGATTACTTCCTTACCAATTCAAGTTCAGACAGCCCCCATTTTTGGAATGTTGGTAGAAGATTTTAATGATGATGGAAATCTTGATGTTTTAATGGTTGGAAATGATTTTGGAAATGAAGTTTCGGTAGGCAGATTGGATGCTTTTAATGGTTTATTATTGTCTGGAAATGGAAAAGGAGCGTTTAAAACAATCTCTTTAACTCAATCGGGGTTTTTAGTAGGAGGTGATGCAAAGGGTTTGGTCAGCATTACAAATGCTCAGGGAAACCCATTGATTATGGCAACCCAAAACAGAGGTAAATTAAAGTCTTTTAGTTTATCGAAAAAATATTCAACTCAACCACTTTTAACAAAAGATGCCGTAATAATTGAGCATTTGAGAAATGGTAAAAGTCGAAGAAGAGAAATTAATTATGGAACCTCTTTTTTCTCTCAATCAACAAGAAATATTTGGGTTTCAAACAACCTAAAATCTCTTGAAATAATTGATTATCAAGGACATAAAAGAAACTTGATGCTGTGATAAAACCATTGCGAAATTAACAGTATAATTTTCAATTAAAAATTTTATAAAAATTATGAAAATATCATCAATTAATCGAATCATAGGTAGTTATACTTTACCCTTATTTTTAATAATTACTTTTTTATCTTGTTCAAAAAAAGAAGAAGACAAAATTGTAACTGTATTAAAAGATACAACTGTTATTGTTATCCCTGCCGTTGAACCTAAAATTGCCTCTACTATAGGCTTTTTCTTGGATGATTGGCAACCAAAAACTTTTACGATACCTGCCTATACCGAAGAAACTGTGCCAACAAATGCAACTAATACGGTAACAGTTGATGCTTCGGATATTATTACAAAAATCCCATTGAGTATTTTTGGACACAATGCAGTTTGGTGGATGGGACCAGTAGCAAACGAGTCGAAATTTACTGAACCCATTACCAATTTGCATCCGCATATTATTCGATTTCCAGGCGGTAGTAGTAGCGATGCTTATTTTTGGAACAAAGCTGAAGGTATCCTTCCAGACGATGTTCCTTCAAAAATTACGAATAAGGATGGTATAAAAAGTGACCCCGGGTTTAGGCAAGGTATGTCAAATTTGAATTGGCAATCTAATGTAGATGATTACTACAATATGCTACAAAAAACAAAAAACAAGGGCATTATCACGGTGAATTATGGTTATGCCAGATACGGAACGGGTACAAATCCTGTGGCAGTTGCTGCTCATCTTGCCGCTGATTGGGTACGTTATGATAAAGGTAGAACGCAATATTGGGAAATTGGGAATGAAAATTTTGGGGATTGGGAATGGGGCTATCGGATTGATACTAAGTTAAATAAAGATAATCAACCCGAATATTTAACGGGAGAATTATATGCTAAACATTTTCAAGTTTTTGCCGATTCGATGCAAAAAGCAGCTAAAGAAATAGGGGGAACGATTCAAATTGGTGCAGTAGTTTTCGATTCTGCCCCACAATCTTGGCAAACAGTTTGTAATCGTACTTGGAATGAGACAATGATGAAGAATATCAATAATAAAGCTGATTTCTATGTAGTGCATAATTATTTTACTCCTTACGATCAAAATTCAAATGCCTCAGTAGTTGTTTCTTCAGCCTATACTATTCCGACCGAAATGATGAAATTTTTAACTAAAAACTTCCAAGATTTTGGTGCCACTATTAAACCAATTGCCTTGGACGAATGGAATATGTGGGCGAAAGATTCAAAGCAACAAGTATCCAATGTGAGCGGACTTTTTTCAGTAATTATTCAAGGAGAAGCCATTAAAAATAAGTATGGCATGGCCGCTCGTTGGGATTTAATGAATGGTTGGGAGAATGGAAATGACCATGGATTATTTAGTACGGGAGAGCCTGGAGTGAACAAATGGACGATGCGACCCTCTTTTTATTATATGTATTTTTTCCAAAAAATGCTTGGCGATAGAATGGTTGGTTCAATGGTTACTGGGAATTCAAGCATTAAGGCTTACGGCTCAACTTATTCGACTGGACAAGCCAGTGTTACCTTGATTAACGGTTCTGCTGTTCCTCAAACGGCTGAAGTTATTATAAAAAATATGAGAATTGGAGGTCGTTACTACTGGTACAGTTTGGAAGGTGAAAATGATAATGGAGAGTTTTCAAGAAAAGTAAAAATAAATGGTTCTGGTACAAGTAATCTTGCGGGTGGACCAACTGATTATGCAACTTTAAAAGCAAAATCAGCCATCACAACCAATGGAATGAGGGTAATAATTCCTGCTTGGGGAAGTGTATGTATGTTAATTGACAAAAAATAAAACTAAAATTATGAAAAAGATTAAATCTCCTGATTGCTTAGTAGTCTGGAAAGTTTATCGTTTCCTTTTAGCAACTTCTGCTTGATAATACCTAAAAAGAAAATCATACATCACCAATTCATGCACTCTTTGATTATCGGAAATCGTTCGATTTACGGTCATGTGGATAGTATCGTAAAGATATTTGGTTAATTCATCCCTACTTTTCAAAACTTTAATTTGTTCAATAATATTTTTAGTCTGTTCACTTTTATCGGTAATTGCTTGAAAAAGTGGAGAATATTCATGATTTTCATTGAGTTTATCGTCTAATATCCGTTCAATAATTGTACGATTATTTCTAAAACGTTGGTCTAATTGAATTTTTAACGCTTTATCCAAATGAAATTCATTGGCAAAATTCGTTTTCATTTTTTCCATCAAATCCTTTTTTTCAATCAGTGTTAAACCGAAGTCGTTGAGGTAAATTTCAATCGCTTTCAAACACCACTGCCAGCGAATTATCTCCCGCTCCTCCCCTTCTGTTTGGTCAATCATTGAAAGAATGGCAGTACTATCTCTATAAAAAAGCGTTTCCGTCAACTCTATTGCTTCAGAACCGTATCGTTCAATTTCTCGTTGATAAGAATCTACTTGAATTTTCCAAATAATGCCCTCATTTTCAAATGATTGAACAAAATCTTTGACCAATAAAAACACTTTTCCAATGCCTGCTAAGTCGGATAAATGAATCCTAAAACGCAGATGTTTTTCAGGATCAGCGTAGCGAATAAAGAACCATTTGTCAATCAATTTCTGATTTATGAGTTCTTCAGTAAGCGGTTTTATCGCTTGGGACAAAAAATTATCACCCACTTTTACTCCCATATAAAATTTAAAATATACCCATTCTGAACCAACGGAAAAGTTTCGTTGAATTTCATTTTTTTCTACTTTTAAATCTGCATCAAGTCCTTGATAAACAGTGTTTTCATTAATAATAGCGGCAATAAATTGATTAGTAAAACCTTGTCCTAAAACGTTTTTTACAACGCTATTTTCAGGCGAATAGAAAAATTCTTTAACCTCTATTTTATAGCTATTTTTAATAGAATCAATCCAAATTTGAATACTCAAAATATTATTCGTATTTACTAATAATTCATTATCAAAATCTGCCAAAACAAAACGTTCTGGTAAATTCCAATGCTTTCTAAATACTTGAATTTTACATATCAAATCATCCGATTCACAAGTAATTAGTTCAATAAGATCATTCTTTTCAAAATGCCAAGTTGCTAGAGAAATAACTACATTTTTATAGGTCATCCGTGGGTAGAAAACTGCTCTGGGAGCAATAGAAGACCAGCTTAAATCAAAGTTATTTTGAAGGTTCTGCGTTTGTAAATCACATAAAAAATTATACAATGGTAATGAATTTTGCAAATAGTTATGAGCATTACTTAGCCTTGGAATAATCTCTTTATTGAGTCTTTTTGAACGTAATATTACTTTATCTCGCTGTAAATCAACCGATACCATTAAATCGTCTAAAGGAATTTGAAATTCATCAGATAAAGAAGACTTTGCTAAATAGGGAATTTCATATTGACGAAACGGGGGATGTAAAAGAATATTTCCTATTCGATTTT
Source organism: Arcicella sp. (assembly GCA_025356745.1). GTDB lineage: Bacteria > Bacteroidota > Bacteroidia > Cytophagales > Spirosomataceae > Arcicella. The sequence goes on along the minus strand of JANXRS010000023.1, from coordinate 3,523 downwards.
CAGGCAAATGAACAATCTCAGCAAAAATCACATTTGGATTTTGTTTTTGTTCCCTATCAGTAATATTTTGTATTATTTTAAGAACTTCAGGGTCAGCATGAGCAAAACGTCCCAATAAATTAGCAGCACTTGAACCACTAAATGCTTCTACATAAATCGGAAATACCTCATCGCCTGTAAGCCTAAACGTAATAGAATTTGAAGGAGGATTGGATGTTGAATTTACGGCATATTTCCTTAAATCTTCTTCTTTTAAATCCACTTGGTAAGAACCATTTGCATTAGCTTTAATCCATAACTTATACAGATATTGCTGAAATAAATTTTGAGAGAAATTAATGTTTTTATTTTCAATTTCTGGCAAATCTAAACCTTCGGTAATAGGTGTATTTTTACTTTTCCCTGAATCTCCATAACCAATACCCGCCTCCGTATCAAGTGCAATTAAAATCGGAATTTCTGCGGTTTCATATCGATTAAAATAGGTAGATTTAAAATCTTTAAGATTTTGATTATCAGGACTTACTGCTATTTTTTTAGATAAATCAAAAACTTCTTTTAAAATTAATTGATAGTCTGAATTGATTTGAGTTTTGCTAAACAATTTCACTAAATCTGTCTGGAATAATTTACCTTCCTCAAAAGGAATTTCAAAAGATTTAATGGATTCAATTACTTGATGATAAACCGAGATTTCATTATTTTTTTTAGCATCAATCGTTGTTAATTGGGTTTCAATTTTGGCTAATAAATTTGAAATTGAGCTATGTGAAAATACTGTTTTTTTGATTTGTAAAGTAAACTCTTCTCCTGTGATTGCAGGTTCTAATTCGTTAACTAAAAGCTGAGAATCAATCAATTGTTCAACAAAAAAGATAGCCTCTTCTTCCGAAATATCATCCTCAATTAAGTGTGGAACAATATCTTGAATCCTTGCACCAGATTTGCACAAATCTAAGACCAATTGAATATAATCCGACCAAGTTATTGAGCTAATTTGGTGCTTTCTCTGTCCATCAACGTAATTATATTCAATGTAACGAATTTCTTGCCCAACCCGATAAATACTTGAATTTAGGGTATATTTTAAAGAATATTTAATGGAAGGGATTTCTGCAAGTTTTTGAGCTAATGCCCCCGCATAGTGCATATCTAAGCGGGTTTTTCTTTTAGTTTCGGAAGATAATTCAAGGTTGTTTTCATGGCTCCATTCTATCACACCACATCCCGCAAAAAGTCCAAAAGGCGTACATCTACTGCACATTCGGCTATAATATTTACCCAATGACAGAGGTATTTTAAACAGCTTTTTTGGGTCAGTTATCTTTCCCTCTTTCCAATTTATTGCTTCTTGAAAAAGAACGGGAGAAGCCAGATATAAGGCTTCCGCAAAAGCTGAATTATTGAGAAATTGCTTTAAAAATTCTTCGGAAATATCGTCGTTAAATGGTAGGGAGGGTGTTCTTACGATTAACTTATTGAGGAACATTGGGGAAAGGATTATCTTTGGAAGTAGGGGAAAGGATGTAGTAACAGGTAATTGAGCGTAAAAATTTACATTGAATTACCTGTTCAAATAGAGAATAACAACTAAAAATCTGTATCAGCTTTCATTAAATCAACTTTTTTAATCCAAATATTACGATACAAAACATCATGCCCTTCTGCTTGAAGTTTTAATCCCTGCGGTGTGTCTGTAATTCCTTTTCCTCCGTCATTTCCACCATCAACACCTGAGTTTATACCTCCCCAAACCTGACTGATTGCTTGATTTTTATGTATTTTTTTACCATTGAAATAAATAGTTACCAAAGGTTTTTTAGTCAATTTACCCTCTTTAAAACGGGCAGCACGGAAATTAATGTCATAAGCATTCCATTTTCCAATACCGTTATAGGCTTTATATCCCGATGGACTTTCATTGATTACAGCACCAATCCCGTGAGAGGTTGTGTCGCCATCAAAGATTTGTATTTCATAGCGATTTTGTAAATAAACGCCACTATTTCCCCCCGCTTTCGAGACATAAAACTCAACATGAAGTCTGAAATCTTTAAACTTTTCCTTTGTAACAATATCTGCCGCTCCATAAAGTCCCCCAGCCGCTGCGGGATCATTGGTGTTAACAACAGTTCCTCCATCAACGGGGTCTTTCACAATAAACCATTTAATGGGTAAAACTGCTTTTAATCTTGGTCCATCCCAATACGTCCATTTTTCATCAAGCATTTTTCTTGAACCATCAAAATAAATATTGGATTTATTAGGAGCCTCAGTCCCTACACCCACTTGAGCTTGGAGATTGAAAATCAAGGCATTACAAACTAACACAGTCATTAAAATAGCTTTCATTGATTTGGGATTAGAAAATTGAAATTATGAAATCAAATAATTAATAATCTTGACTTATTGGGTGAATCATTAACTCGTCAATAACCACGTGTTTGGGTGCTTCCAAAATATACGTTATGGTATCTGCCATATCTTGGGAAGTCAAATATTTTGCTTGATGTGGATCACCTTCTGATTTATTATGGAAATAGGTATCTACCAATCCAGAATATACAACCGATACTTTTATTGCATCTTTTCTTACTTCTTTTCTAAGTGCCATAGAGAAAGCATCTTGAGCATATTTTGAAGAACAGTACAACGAACCACCATCAAAAACTCTTTTTGCTACATCAGAGGCTATATTTATAATATGCCCACCACCCGCAGACTTCATGTGTGGAATAGCTTCACGACAAAAAAGGAATGTTCCTTTTACATTAGTATCATAAATTGAATCCCAATCTGCCGTTGAAATTTCAGTAGCTTTTCGGAAAATTCCGAAACCTGCATTGTTAATAAGAGCATCAATTTTTCCATAAGATTTGACGATAGCATGAATAGTTTCTTTAACGAAATCTTCATTTGCTACCGATCCTACAAAAATTTCAGCCTTTGCACCCATCAATTCTATTTCAGCTTTTAAGCTCAACAATTCTATTTCACTACGGGCAACAAGGCCTAAATTTGCCCCCTTTTTAGCCAAAACTAAAGCTAAGGCTCTGCCAATTCCTTTACTTGCACCAGTTATTAATACGGATTTATTTTTGATAGACACGGTTATGATTTGTTTAATTTATGAATGTCAAAAGTAACCATAAAATTTATAAAATTATTCTATTACAGAAAGATTCTTAAAGCCAAAATCTCCTAAAATGAAATAGATTTATCATAACTTCGTATCGAGAGAGTGTGAATCTACTAAAGTAACACTCTTACCACACTTCTCTTATACTTAAATATTTTACTTTAAATAGCGTTGCTATTTGAAGATCAGGTTGAACGCATTTAAAAATGCAATTTTGAGTTTAAAATCAATGAATAGTACAATCTTATAACTGTAATTTTGCCAGAAATAATAAATTGATGAAAATTTGAATCTGGTTTTAGGTTTATGTTAACATAAATACTTCATTTTTAGGTTTTATCTTAAATTGAATCTTTTTTCATTATCCAAAATAAGCTCAATTTG
>JANXRS010000465.1 GCA_025356745.1 Arcicella sp. | reverse complement strand
AGTGGGGAGAATCCAGTTAATAAAATGATAGTCTTTTTCTGGAAAATCACCCATAACTTGAATTTGTCTTTCTGTAAATACTTTAAAAGCAGTTAGTAATTTTGTCCAATTGGGTATATAATTTCCTAAAAACCAAACATGAAAATCAACATTTCCTACTTGATAGCTTTGATGTTGGAGATATGGACTGGCGAGCAAAGGAGAATCGACTAATTCATAATAATCACTTGAATGGAAAATAAAATGCGTATTTAACATTCCACAAGCAATTTTATAGTCCTTCGGCAACACCATTTCCACCTCACACATTTCGCCTATACGACCCTGTACGTAAGGCAAACAATTGACAAAATTGACATACACTACTGATTCATCTACGAATGAACTTCCTGCATTTTGGATGTTGGCAAAATAAGTAAATTTAATGATAATCTCCTGTAAACCAGCCGTATAAATCAGCCAACGGTCTTTGGTTATTTTGTGAAATTGAACTACTTTTTGAGAAGAAAGTACCTCGAATCGTTGAATATTTTTGGCAAAATGTTGTAGTTCATACCGTCCAGGTCGCCATGCAGGGAGTTGAAGTTCAATGGTATCGGACTGAATATTACCAACTACCATTTCGATATGTAGAAAATGGCTTTGAGGGTTTTCGGAGGAGATTTTATATTTTATCATAACGATTTCAAATTAGCACACGGATTGAACAGATTAGACACGGATTTTCTTAAATTTTTGCAAAACTATTCTTTAAATCCGTGTGCCATCCCTAAAATCCGTGTGCCGTCACTTTAAAGTAACCAAATTACTCATAATCAATCATATAAAACAGAAATTTTTAAAAAAGAGTAGGGAAATAAAAATAAGTTCCCTACCTTTGCAGTCCTGTTTTAAGAACTTAAAGATTTTTATTAATATATCGTCATGAAAAGAACGTTTCAACCATCGGTAAAGAAGAGAAAAAATAAACACGGTTTCCGTGAGAGAATGTCAACTCCAAATGGTCGTCGTACAATAGCGGCTCGCCGTGCAAGAGGAAGACATAAATTGACCGTTTCTGACGAGAAGAGAGGTAAATAGATTTTAGAGAATAGTTAATAATTAATGGAGAATAGTTATTTTAATTATTACTTGTTAAATTTTAACTGTTGACTGAATATCGTGATATTTACTTTTAAGAAGTCCGAAAGACTCAATTCCAAAAAAGTTATTGAACAACTCTTTGATAAAAAGGGTAGAGAAACAAACCAATCGGTTTTTCTCTACCCTTTTCGTGTTTCTTATGTACAGAGAGTTGAAAGTACAGCGTTAAAAGTCGAAAGTGAAAATGAGTTTGATAGTCTTTCAACTTTGAATGCTCAGCCTTTAAATCCCTGCCCCCAAGTATTAATTTCCGTTTCCAAACGCTTCTTCAAACACGCTGTTGATAGAAATCTCATTAAGCGTCGTACCCGTGAGGCATACCGCCTCAATAAGCACCTTTTGCTACAAAAACCAGCCTCCCAAATTCCAGTGTATATTGCTTTTGTGTATATTGCAAAGACAATCGAAGATTACGCTAAGATAGAAAAATCGATGAAAGCGGTTTTTCAGAAGATGGTTTAATCTTTGTTTGAAATATCGTATTTGATTTTGCGTTAAATATAAATATTATTCAACATGAGCAACCCTCAAAGATTAACTAATGGACAATCTTTATTATTAGAATTGTTCCATCAAGATTTAACAGAAAACGACCTTCAAGAAGTGCGTTTTCTTCTATCTCGACACTTCGCTCAAAAAGCAAGAGCCGAAGCTCAAAAGTATGTGCTTGAAAATAATATTTCTCAAAAAGAATTGAAACAAACTACGGATTCAATCAACGAAAATCGGACGGAGTATCTTCGCAAAATCAGAAAAGCAAAAGTATGAGAGTTGTTATTGATACTAATTTACTTTTTGATTCTGTTGCTCCAAAAGGAGATAAACATTGGGTTTTGGATAGCTTTTTTGATGGTAAGTTTAAATGGATATTTAGTAACGAAATTATATCTGAATATACAGAAGTACTATCGGAAAGTTTTGGCGAAAAGACGATGATATTTACCATTAGCGCTTTGGTAAGTTCATTCAATCATGAAAGATTCGAGCCTTCGTATAAGTATCAAATGATCATTGATGATAAAGACGACAACAAGTTTGTGGATTGTGCAGTTGGAGCAAATGTTGATTTTTTAGTATCTGATGATAAACACATCAAAAACCTTTTGAAAATTAAGAACCTGTTTCCTCCTGTTCCAATAATTACTCCAAAGCAATTTAAAGCTATTTTGGATTTGATGAAATGATATTTTAATTCCTGATTATCAGATAGTTACAAATAAACTTACACAAGTTATATTTGCCTGATTACTTTCGCAAAGACCAACAAAGAAAAAAATATGTATTACATAGCCATTTGGTTAGAGAAACTATTTTATTTACTGATAAAATTATTAATAAAACTTTTCATTTTGTTAGCCTTAATAATTAGCGTCCTTCTAATTTTGCAACATTTTAACCCCGAGGAAACTGCAAAACCCTTAGATGCAGATGATGCAATTGGAGAGGTAATGTTATTGCTTTTTAGTATCATTATTGCTTTTATATTATGGATTGTTGGGTTATATTTTTATTATTCCCATCTTTCTAACAATAGAGAAAAGTTAGATTTATAACTTTTCTCTCGAAACGTCACTTATCAAGAAAGTGTAATTCAACAACAGTTAATTTTAAAAGAAACAAACAAAAATGAACATAAAAAAATACACTAAAACCCTAATAATCAGCGGAATAACGATTATGGGACTGTCGTTGGCTTCCTTCTCTGACCCAGGCGAGCGATTCTTTGATATTGCCAAAAATTTGGATATTTATGCTACACTTTTTAAGGAATTGAATCGCTATTACGTGGATGAAATTAATCCAAATAAGACCGTCAAGACTTCGATTGATGCGATGTTGAAATCGTTTGACCCTTATACCGTCTATTATGCCGAAGACGATATTGAGGATTATATGACCATGACAACGGGCAAATATAATGGTATCGGTATCGTGACGGGCAACCGCAACGGACGTATTATGGTGATGCTGATTGACGAAGGTACGCCCGCTGAAAAATCGGGTTTGAAAATTGGCGATGAAATCGTGAAAGTGGATGGTATTGATTTGAAATCAAAAAAAGGAATCGACCCAGGAAAATTGATAAAAGGACAAACAGGTACATCCGTGAAATTGACAATAAAACGCTACGGAACGGATAAATTGGAAGATATTGCGGTTACTCGTGATGTGGTGAAAATGAAAAATGTACCTTACTACGGCATGATTAATGACGAAGTAGGCTACATTGATTTGAAAGATTTTACAGGTACTGCCTCCAAAGAGGTACGTCAGGCTTTTACGGAATTGAAGGTAAAAGGCATGAAAAAATTGGTGCTTGACCTTCGTGAAAACCCAGGTGGTTTGTTGAATATGGCGGTGGATATTTGCAATATTTTCCTGCCAAAAGAATCTGAAATTGTTTCGACCAAAGGAAAAGTGCAGGAATGGAACAAAACCTACACGGGCCTCAATCCTGCAATGGATACAGAAATGCCGATTAGTGTTTTGACTAATTCGAGAAGTGCTTCGGCGGCTGAAATTGTATCGGGCGTAATTCAAGATTATGACCGTGGCGTATTAATTGGACAACGTACTTATGGCAAGGGTTTGGTGCAAGTTACTCGTGACTTAACGTATAATACCAAACTAAAAGTTACCACGGCTAAATACTACATTCCAAGTGGGCGTTGTATCCAAGCCATTGATTATGCACACCGCAATCCAGATGGTAGCGTAGGAAAATTACCAGACTCATTAAAACGTCCTTTTAAGACCAAAAAAAGCGGAAGAACGGTTTATGATGGGGGGGGAGTACTACCAGATATTGAAATAGAAAAATTAACACCTGCGGCTGTAACGATGTCATTATCAAATAAATATATTTTGTTTGACTATGCTATTAAATATCATTTTGACCATCCAACTATTAAAGCTGCGAAAGATTTTGAATTATCGGCAACGGAATATCAAGACTTTGTAAAATGGGCATCAACCCAAGATTTTGATTATACAACCCAAGCTGAAAGAGATTTAAATGTCTTGGAAGCATCGGCAAAAAAGGAGCGTTATTTTGATGTAGTTTCAGAACAATTGAAGGCTCTCCGTTCAAAATTATCTCACAGTAAAGTGGAGGATATGATGAAGTTCAAAGACGAAATCAAAATAGCTTTGGAACAAGAAATAATTGTACATTATTACCTTCAGAAAGGTACCCGTGAGCAATCGTTCGCCAAAGACCCTGAGATTCAGTCGGCATTGAAATTGTTTTCGAATATGAATCGTTATCAGGCGATTTTGAAAGGGGAGAAGTAGTTAGTAGTTTCTTATAAGCAAACAAAAATAGCGACTAAGAAATTGGTTGTTATTTTTTGTTTGAAGGGTTTGGGGTTAATTTTGTAAAAACTGTGAGTACTGAGCATTGAGCAATGAACTTCATTCAAACTCATAACGTATAACTTTAATCAAAATGTCCTTAATACTTAGCATAGATACTTCTACAAAAGTATGTTCCGTAGCCTTACATAGTGATGGTAAATTATTGGCTATCAGTGAATTATATACTGAAAAATCTCATTCTGGAATGCTTACAACACTTTGCGAAAGCGTAGTAAAGTATGCAGGCTTTTCGTTAAAATCTTTGGATGCCATTGCTGTTGCCAAAGGTCCAGGTTCATATACGGGCTTACGTATAGGTGTATCCACTGCCAAAGGTTTTTGCTTTGCTCTGGATAAACCTTTGATTGCTGTAAATACGCTTGAAGCAATGGCTTATCAATTGAAATATTTTTATGACGAAACCCATTTGCTTTGTCCGATGATTGATGCCAGAAGAATGGAAGTTTATTGTCAAGTTATTGATAATCAGATGAATGTCATTTCGAAAACGGAAGCTAAAATCATTAATGAGTTGTCTTTTTCTGAGATATTGAACAAAAAAAAAGTCATATTTTTTGGCGATGGTGCGGCAAAATGTCAAGCGGAAATTACTCACAAAAACGCTATTTTCTTGCATACAGAAATTCATCCTTCCGCCAAAACGGTTGGATTATTGGCAACCAATTCCTTTGAAAAATCGTTATTTGAAAACGTAGTGACTTTTGAGCCTTTTTATTTGAAAGATTTTGTGGGAACACAGCCTAAAAAAGTGTAAAAAAATGGAAGAAGAATTAATCATTAATAAAGTAATCAACAGTGGACTCGCTACTTTTGACTTGGAAGACCTTTACGACCAAGGCGAAAGAGTAGTTTATGACCTCAAAGATAATTTGTTTATGGGCATGATTTTGAAAGAAAAAGATTTTAGAGAATTCCTCAAAAACTATGATTGGAGTTTATACACAGGAAAAAATGTTGCCATTACTTGTTCAGAAGATGTCATTATTCCCACGTGGGCATATATGCTTTTGACATTAAAGTTACAGCCTTTTGCCAATACAGTTGTTTTGGGAAACTTGGAAGAATTAGAAAATAAACTATTTTACGATGCTCTTCGTAAAGTTAATCCAGAGGAATATAAGGGAGCGAGAGTTGTGGTGAAAGGTTGTTCAAAAGTGCCTGTACCAGCAACAGCTTATGTGGAAATTACTCAAATTTTACAGCCCGTTGTCCAGTCTTTAATGTTTGGAGAACCTTGTAGTACTGTACCTTTATATAAGAGAAAAGTATAATCCATTTTATATAAAAAAGCCGTCTCACACGTTATTGGGACGGCTTTTTTAATTTATCCAATCGAAAGATACTTTATCAAATTCTGGATTTGTACTTTCATTTGATTTGTAATTATTAACATTTTTACGATTCACATTTCTTTTGTTCTGAAAATCTCTCCAACTATTTTGTTGAAAAATGGCTCGGTGTTGTTTCATGTTTTTATTGCAAAATTACTACTAACATATCAACACATTGTGAACGGATTATTATCACATTGTAAATAAAATTTAATTACTTTTAATTACCTTCCCAAATAATTTCCGCCCATTTTCCATTTCAATTGATAATAAAAATGCTCCATTTTGCAAAGCTGAAATGTCTAAATCAATTCGGTTTATTCCTTGATTTAAATAGATACTTTCTGTTTTTAAAACCTGTCCACTTGGATTTACAAACCTAAAAATGCTCAACTGATCAGCCATAGAGTAAATCTCTGCCTTGAATTTTCCGTTATTGGGGTTTGGATAAAGCCTTATTTCTTTGTCGAAATCATTTTGATTGATGCACAAGTCTGATTCTTGGCAAACTTGTTTTTCTTGGCAACTTAAAACAAACATTTCAGATTCTGCCAAAGGAGTGATAGTATTTCCATATCTGACCGTTAATCTTCTGGATTTTCCGTCTTTATACAATGCCCACGCACTGGCAGGAATATCAAAACAGAAGGCTCTATAAAATAGTTTTTCAGTTCCTAAAGTATTGACTAAATCAAAACGATAACCTCGATTAGCTTGCGTAGAACCTATCTTTTGTTTATCCAAATAAAAATCTACCGTCAGAATATCATCATAATTATCCGCATTAAATGCCCAGCCTTTCATGGAACAACAATTGGCTTTTTCAACTAATCCACGGTAAGATAAAGAAGCAACTGGTCCTTTTATGGGGTCAATCGGATTCGTTATAATTGGATTATTGCTACAATCTGTACACTTTTCTCCAACGCCTCTTTGGGTAATAAAAATTATTTTTGTAATGCCTTCACCTGTAACCGTGACCTTTCCCGTACGAGTATCTTTTTCGGAAGAAGCTAATATTTTTAAGCGAAAAGTTTTATTAAAAGAACCTGTATCGGCACTAACAGTCAGCCAATTAACCGATTTATCTACTTTCCATTTTAAATTTGCACTTACTGAAACTTCATATTCTGCACCCGTTGGAAAAACATTTGCCAATGAATCTGGCGAAATACCCAATCTAAATTTAACGCCACAAATTCCCGAACCACTGCCCGAACAACGCAACGTTTTTTCGGTTTCGGTTGAAGATTCTAAAACTTTGTTTGTCTCGCTAAATCTTACGGAAATCTTATGCCGAAGACTACTTTTAAACCAAGCCGAATCAGGTAAAGTATATCTGAAAGAACGAAAATAAGCTTTTGGATCCTTATAAGTTGTCACTAAATCTGGACGGTTGCCAAGGTTTGCTTGAGTCGTTCCAATTTTAATATCATCTACATAAATATCTACCTTCAAAATACTTTCTAAGTTTTTACTATCTAAAGCCCAACCTGTAATTTCCTGACAATCAACACTTTCTACACCTCCACGATAAGATTCAATTGCATTGGGTAAGGTTTGTAATTTCTGGCAATCACTGTTATAAGTATTTTTAAAATTCGGAATTGAACCACAGGTTGAATAATCCGTAACAAGCTGATTATAACGAATATCAGTAGCGTATTCTTCATTCAAAAACATCCGAACTGGCTGGTTTCCATTACCATCAAATACGCTTCGCCAGTTTTTATACAACTTACAAGTATTCGTTATATTGGTACGGTCTGCGTTATTACACCCGTCACTCGTGAGCATATCATCAACGCCGTAAAGAGCTGAACCGCAGCTTTCAATGGGTTTTATAATGCCGTTTGAGCCTTTTATGTACTTATTCACTACATCAACGAGCATTTTTCTTTGAATATTATCGTCCAAATTATAATTAAAAGCACTCATTAATTTTGCTCCGTGCGTATAACATTCTTCAAATTGTTGTTGAGGAGCATAAGGTCCTTCAGCTTCATTCATGATCCACTTTTCTGGCATATTTGTTCGGCAAATATCTGTCACCATTCGGTGGTCGGTAAGTGGTCCATTATTTACTTTTATGCCATCTGTCCCTTCACTAATATCTTTAAACCCAAAATTACCAATGCGAGTATCTAAAATAGAGCCATAATCGTTTACTACTTTTATTCTTGTATCAATTCCCTTAACGGTTTTCAAAAAATTCATCGAAAAATCCTTCAATAAATTATGCCTATATTGATACCAATCTTGGGTGTGTTTTCCGTTTCCAATGAATACGCCATAAGAAAATGAACCTGATGGAATAGTCGGTTCGATGGTATCAAAACTATTAAAATCTTTTCCCCGATTTCCCCAAGCTAATTGAAATTTTTGGAAATCATTCTTATACTTTTCTTTCAAAAATGTTCTAAAACCTTGAATTGCCGTGGATGAGTAATCAAAAATAGCATTGAAACCTCCTTCAGCACCTTTGGTTGTTTTATAAGGAAATCCAAATTCTTGTTCAGGCGTTGTCACTACGCTTATGTAAAGCAATTCATTATTATCCAATAAATATTTATAGCGATTGGTAACTACACGAGCAAAATTTCGGGTTCGGTCTTGAAAAGGTTTCGAGGCAAAACTATAATTGAGGACGTGTCCGCAATCATCAATTAAATCGCAACCATTATAGCCACTGGCCTGTTGTTGAAGTCTTCTATTTTTGCCTGAAACATCATACCCTATCATTCTATCGGCATTTGAAAGTCCATCACAGGGGGCAACAGTGTTGTCTTCTGCGGCTCCGATTACCTTCGTATTGCACCAAGTGTACATGCACATACGAAGGCAAATTTTCATTCCTTTGCTTCGAGCGGCTTGAATTTGAAGATCATACTGCTCCCAAGCATTAGCAGAATTGGCTTTTAATTGATAAATAACATCCCATCTAACGGTAA
>JANXRS010000458.1 GCA_025356745.1 Arcicella sp. | reverse complement strand
TAGAAATACGCCGCCGCTTTGTCTGCCTTGAATTAATTCACGCAAATTTTCTCTACTTTGGAGTGCATCAAAAAGTGTGGGGCAATCAGATTTATGTTTTTAAAGAATCATTTAAGGATAGCCAATTGAACTCAATAATTTTTTAATTAAGTACATTAAAAATCAGTTGCCCCACACTTTTTGATGCACTCCAAAGTAGAGAAAATTTGCGTGAATTAATTCAAGGCAGACAAAGCGGCGGCGTATTTCTAACCACCATTCACAAATTTACGGAAGACACCCAACTACTCAGCGATAGAACTAACATCATTTGTATTTCGGACGAAGCACACCGAAGTCAAGTAAATCTGGACCAAAAAATAAAAGTAAATTCTGAAAAAGGCATAGTTACAAAAACTTTTGGATTTGCTAAATATTTGCACGATTCTTTACCCAATGCCACGTTCGTGGGCTTCACGGGTACGCCCATTGATGCAACCTTGGATGTATTCGGGAAAGTAGTAGATGCCTACACCATGACCGAATCCGTGAAGGACGAAATCACGGTCAGAATCGTCTATGAAGGCAGAGCTGCCAAAGTAGCTTTGAATAATAGTGAATTAGAAAAGATTGAAAAATATTACCAAGAAGTGGCAGAATCGGGTGCAAATGAATACCAAATAGAGCAAAGCAAAGAAGAATCGGCAAAAATGAATGCCATTTTAGGTGACCCAAAACGCCTAAAAGCCTTGGCGGAAGATTTTGTGAAACACTAAGAAAATAGAATTTCAGAAGGGGCAACCGTAAAAGGGAAAGCCCTTTTTGTGTGTAGTAGTAGAGAAATTGCGTATAATTTTTATAAAAATGTAATTGAATTAAGACCTGAATGGAATGAGATAAAAGTAGCGGCGGATGACGTAGAAATTTCCGAAGAAGAGTATAAGAAAATCAAACCGATGGAAAGAATCAAAATGATTATGACCAGAGGAAAAGATGATGATGAAACATTTTACAAATTATTGGGTACAAAGGAATACCGTAAAACATTAGATGCTGAATTCAAGAATGCGGTATCTAATTTCAAGATTGCCATTGTGGTGGATATGTGGCTCACGGGCTTTGATGTGCCTTTTTTGGATAGTATCTACATTGATAAACCCATCAAACAGCACAATTTAATTCAAACAATTTCGAGGGTAAATCGTAAGTTTGAAGGCAAAAACAAAGGCTTAGTCGTTGATTATATCGGCATCAAAAAGCAAATGAATTTGGCACTAAAAAAGTACAGTGAAGGTGATAAAGACAATTTTGAGGACATTGCAGAATCACTCATTATCGTCAAAAATCATTTAGACCTTTTGGCAAAATTGTTTCATACCTTCGACAGCTCAAAGTATTTTGACGGTACAAACCTTCAACAATTAAACACGTTGAATTTGGCTTCTGAATATGCCCAACAAACCAAAAATTTTGAAACTCGTTTTATGGGCTTGGTAAAACGATTAAAAGCCGCTTATGATATTTGTGCAGGAAGCGAACAATTAACGCAGTCAGACAGAGATTATACGCACTTTTATTTGGCAGTACGCTCCATCGTTTTCAAACTTACCAAAGGAAATGCTCCCGACACCGCTCAAATGAATGCAAAAGTGAGGGAAATGATAAAAGATGCCTTGCAAAGTGATGGAATACAAGAGATTTTTAAACTCGGTGAAGATGCGGAAACCGAACAAGATATTTTTGACGAAGATTATTTGACGAAAATTGACAAGATAAAATTACCCAATACCAAAATCAAATTGTTGCAACAATTGTTGGCAAAAGTGATTAGCGAAATGAAGAAAGTCAATAAAACGAAAGGAGTTGACTTCTCTAAAAAAATGCAAGCATTAGTAGAAAAATACAACGAGCGTGATCAGAATGATGTTTTGCGGAGTGAGGTTTACGAAGAAATGGCTGAACAACTCACCAATTTAATTTGGGAAGTTCACAGAGAATTTTCGGCGGGTGATATTTTAGGTATTGATTTTGAAGAAAAGGCTTTCTACGACATTTTGAAGGCATTATGTGCCAAATACGATTTCAATTATCCAGAAGTAAAATTAATTAAATTAGCAAAAGCCGTCAAAAATTTGGTAGAAGGTCAAGCAAAATTCCCAGATTGGAACAAGCGAGATGATATTAAATCAGCTTTGAAAGTTGGCATAATTTTATTGCTTGACGAATTCGGATACCCACCCGTCGAGCGAGATGAAGTGTATTCAGAAATTTTTGAACAAGCCGAAAATTTCAAAAAGAATCAAGGGTGATTTTTTGAAATAATTATAGGTCTTTAATACCTAATTGTTTAGCTTTTACAACGTATCCACCTTACGATAAAATTGTATACAAATTCTTCTAAACTGTCATGTTCAATTTCCAGTAAAGGTTTTTGAAATAATTCTTTCCAATATTGTCAAAGAGTACAATAATCAAAAAGCATTTGATTTAGTGATAAAGCAATTGATGAATTATGTATAGAATTTTGATATTTCATTAAAGCCTATTCCAATAAAATTTAACAATAGAAGTTTAGAAAGAGAAAAAGTGGGTGTTTTAGTTACTTTTGTTCGGATATATACGTCCGTATATATCCGAACAATTTAGTATCTTTATGGATAATTTCAGCACAAAATGAACAAAGCCATAGCATATTATCGTGTTTCAACTGACCGCCAGGGAAAAAGTGGTTTAGGGTTGGAAGCTCAAAACGAAACCGTCCAACAATTTGCTACTTTCAAGCAATGGGAATTAATTGGAGAATTTACGGAAATTGAAAGTGGAAAGAAAAATAATCGCCCGCAGTTGCAAGAAGCCTTGAAACAGTGTTTGAAAAAAAAGGCAGTTTTAGTAATTGCCAAACTTGACCGTTTGGGCAGAAACGTTGCTTTTATTTCAAGTTTGATGGAAAGTAAAGTTGAATTTGTGGCAGTTGATAATCCCCACGCCAACCGTTTGATGTTACATTTATTGGCAGCTTTTGCTGAACATGAACGTGAGCAAATAAGTACACGGACGAAAGAGGCTTTGAAAGTTGCCAAGAACCGAGGCATTATTTTGGGAAAACATGGTAAAAATGTATTGTCACAACAAAACATAAAGTTAGCCGATGATTTTGCAGAAACGATGATTCCCATAATTTCTGAGCTAAGATCTGACGGGTTTATTACTTTGAGGGCTTTACGAGATGAACTAAATAATCGTTCAATTGCCTCTTTTCGGAAGGATTGTCAATGGCATTTAGATACAGTCTTTAATATTACGAAAAGAATGGATGCCTTGAAATGAGATTAATTATAAAATTTTAATGGATTTTCAAGGCTTTAAACTGTATGATATTCTACGAAAAAATAAATATTCGATTCTCAGGGCTTTTAATTTCTTTAAAAATTGAAAAATTTTACTTGTTTATTTTTGTAAGTAATTGATTTTAAGGTAATTGTAAATTTTTATTATAAATATTTCGTTATAGTAAAGCGTTTTTAAATTTATGTTGTAAAATTAAATTTAGGCTCTTGTGGGTATTATATTACCATTTTCAGTATATTTGGGTATTATTTAAACATATATAAAAATATGATAACCCAAGAGCTTGCCCTAAAATTTCTCAGACATAATCCTTCCCTTTTGATTAGTTCCTTAGAAAAAGAAGCTGGAATTCCCCGCCAAACTTTAACAAGAGCTTTAAACGAAAACAGGGCAATTTCTCCAAAAAATTTAGAATTACTCCTTCCCATCTTATCAAAGTATGGTTATTCACCAACACTTTATCAAAACGCACGGGTGATTTCTGTGGTTAATCATAAAGGCGGAGTTGGCAAAACAACTACAACTGCCTCACTTGGAGAAGCTCTTGCCAAAAGAGGATTTAAGGTTTTGTTAATAGATTTAGACCCCCAGGGAAATTTAAGTCAGATTTTGGGAGTGGATTCCCCAGAAGTACAAGTGTCTGATTCTCTGATAGATAACAAAGAATTTCCAGTTGTTAATATAGAAGAAAACTTAGATTTATCACCGTCTGATATTGAATTAGCCAATGTTGAAATGCGTTTCCATGAGTTAACGGGAGGAGAATTTCGACTTAAAAATCGGATTGCTCATTTATTAGTGAAATACGATTACATCATTATTGATTGTCCTCCATCGCTTAATAAACTTACTCTATCGGCAATGGCAGCTTCAACAAGTTGTATCATTCCGTTACTCCCTGAAATGTCCGCAGTGAAAGGATTGAATTCTATTTGGGGTAAAATCATGGAAATTCGGAGAGATTTAAACGCAGCACTACAAATTGATGGAGTAGTTTTTACGATGGTCAAAAAAAATACCGTCCATGATGGAATTAAAGTTTATGTGAAAGATGAAATAAAAAACATCAAAATATTTGATGCTGAGATTAGGCATTTAATTGATTTTCAGAAATCTCAAATTGCACAAAATTCCATTTCTAAATTTTCGCAAGATTCAGAAGCGGCAAAGTGTTATTCAGAGTTCTGTGACGAATATATTACTTACCTTCAAATTGTAAAATAATACCCATGAAAACGGATATAAGAAACATTCTTGCTACAAAAACTAAGCAAGCACTTTCAAGTAACATATTAAATGCCAGTAATATACGTCAAAATATTATCATTTTAGACGAACTCAGAAATTTTATCCCCCCACTTTCCTTGGATGAATATTCCCAATTAGAATCAAATATTTTGCAACACGGTTGTCAAAGCCCGATTCAAGTGTGGCAAACTTTGAAGAAAAATTTAGGGTTAGCTTTTGAAAAAGAAGATGATTTGGCTTACGTTTTAGTTGATGGACATAATCGTTATAAAATTTGCACTTCACATAATCTTCCTTTTGAAGTCTATGTTCTGTCTTTTGACTCTCAAAAAGATGCTAAGGATTACATGATTAATTTGCAATTAGGAAGGCGAAATTTAAGTCAAAATCAAATTTCATATTTCAGAGGATTGCGATATAACAATGAAAAAGCGGACAAATCAGATAATTTATTGACAAATTCCTCGAAGAGTCAAAATGACTCTTCGGGAAATGAAGTACAAAAAACCGACAAATTGGAGACAAAATCCTCGAAGGGTCAAAATGACCCTTCGGGAAATAAAGGACAAAAAACTGATAAATCGGAGACAGAATACTCGAAGGGTCAAAATGACCCTTCGGTAAAAACGACGGCAGAAAGGCTTGCAAAAGAATATAATGTTAGCCCAAAAACGATAAAAAGAGATGCCGAATTTGCCGATGGATTAGAAAAAATTGATTCAGAATTAAGGAATAATATCTTGGATGGAAAGATAAAAGTTGATAAAGGAACGATTCAAAAACTATCTAAAAGCCAAATAAATACGCCAATAACTTCCGTACAAGAACTTCACGAGCTTGCGGATAAATTTAATAATGCAAGTGAAAGTAAGGCAATTAAATTGTCTGACAGGGTAAGAGAAAGCGTAAAAAATGCGGATAATTTTGATTTAACAATAACTATAAAAGGAGGTTTTCTGGTTAAGAATGGTTTAGAATCTGTATGGCGGGAACTAAGAGGGTTGCCCAATGAAACCGTGATTGATGACTCTTTCACAGATACAATTTCTATCTATCAGGCTCCTTTTTTAGGAATCATTGACAGATTGTAAGTAAAGTATCTTAATAAGTGCTTAGCGTGAGGATTTGGAGGTCTCACGCTTTCTTTTTTACTAAATTTAGACACGTTAGAATGTAGGCAGTTTTATTTTTCACATTTGAATGTAGTCCATTCTCAAACTCAATATGTAAAGTCACAAATTTATCTAATAGTATCTTATCCCCTAATATTAAATTTTTGTGGTTCATTCTAAAATTATATTGTTTTTCAATAATTGTTTGTACTTGATCAAGTACCGACTTTGGATTACTTGAAACAGCTTCTAAAAATTCATTCTTTTCTATCTGACTATTACTGAATGCCGTATGAATCGTGAAATATATTTTCTCAACGCCTCTTTGTTTATTTCCAGTGTTGTAATCAAATTGTATGTTATCAATATCCAATTGGGTGATTTCTTGATGGGCTTTGGAAAGAACATTAAAATTAAAATCATAAAAATTAATATACTTATGTTCATCGACTTGTAACAACTTCTTTAATTCTGCAATAGTATATGAAAATGAAAGCCTCTTTTGCCCGATGTGCATTCTTAAAATTCTGTATAATGTGCTTGAATATACATATTTGAATGATTGTATTTTTTCCAAGTTATA
>JANXRS010000454.1 GCA_025356745.1 Arcicella sp. | reverse complement strand
ATAGTCTCGCTGTGTAGTATTAAAGGCAAATCCAAATTTGCCTGTTTTTGGGTCAATATTTGTAAATTTAGCACGAATTCCTACTTCATCATTTTCTACGGGAGGCATCGCTACCATTCCATCACGAATTACGAAAGTTGGCTTTATATCGTATTGAATAAACTCTTTACCCATTACTTTTATGGTTGCTTGAACTGCCGCATTATTTGCACCTAAAGCCTTGCCTTCGAAAGTATCTACACGGGCAACATTATCCAAAACTGCCACATAATCATTCAAAAAGAAGGTATCTTTTATCGCAATGGTATAGTTTTCGGTCTTGCTCCATTCACGTTGGTCTAAGTCGGGAGCTTGGGCAACGTAAGTGTATAAATCTTTTCCAAGAGTCTTTTTAAGGTCAGGAGATTGAGAATTTCCCATTTTCTTATTAATCTGCAATCTTGGGAAAAGCGTTTTTACCCGCCCTTCTTTATCCCTAAAATCTATCTCGTAATATTTATTTTCTGGAAAAACGGGTAACGTATCACCTTTTGAATAATATTTTTTGCCTTTCTGTTCAATGTCTTGTAAAGCAATAGCGTGAAAATCATTTTCAATAATATCCACTTGCTCAGGACGAAGATACTCAGGAAGTTCCCGTCCTTCCACTCGCACGCCTTTGTAGGTAAGGGTATAATTATCCATCTGTGTGGGTGTGTTCAACCATAAAGCAATATGTTCTTTATTGGCATTGGCAGTTTTTGCATCTAAATCCTTTTCGTTAAATAATTTCATGCCACCTTCATTGGTTGAAACAATCTTTGAATATCCCGAAGAAAATAAGATTCCCAACAACATCAACGCCACACCAATATGCGTAACTGCTCCACCCGAAAGTTTGTAGTTCCCTTTGAAAATATCCATCAAAATTGAGCCATTTGTCAAGATTGAAAAGATTCCAGCAAACAACAGAACGATATAGGTAGGAGATTCAAAGAAGTCGCCCGTTTGGGTTTTTGTAGTAAAGAAAATCACAACAAAAGTCAGAATTAAACTTATCAATAGAGGCGTAAGAAAGAACTTAGCAAAATTCTCTTTCTTGATTTTTTTCCACCAAAATGATTGTCCAATACCCGAGAATACGGCTATTCCTACCCCAAACCATAATTGAAATTTAGAGTAGTAAGTAGCTGCATCAGCAGGAGGGGCAAGTTTCGAGACAAAACCCATTGCTTCCACTATTTTGTTATAAACGGGTAATGAGGTGGCAGCAATTATTTGAAAAGCGGATAGACAGAGCGTTGTTGCTCCCATAAAAATCCAAAATTCACGGCTATAAGTAGATACTTCTTTTTTATCTTTTGGAATCTCTTTCCATCTAAAAATCAACAAAGCAATGGCTGAAAACAAGAAGAAAAATAAGTAAATTAAGAGCTGTCCTGAAAGTCCTAAATCTGTAAAAGAATGAACCGAAGCATCGCCTAAAACGCCACTTCTATTCAAAAAAGTGGAATATAAAACCAAGATGAAAGTGGCAATTACCAAAATGAAAGAAGTACCCAAAGCGGTTTGATTATTCTTGTAAATAATCATGCAATGATAAGCTGCCACCAAAACCAACCATGGCACAAGTGAGGCATTTTCAACGGGGTCCCAATTCCAATACCCACCAAAATTGAGGGTTTCGTAAGCCCAATAACCACCCATGATAATTCCCACGCCTAAAACCAAACCCGAAAATAAAGCCCAAGGCAAAGCAGGACGAATCCAAGCGGTAAATTCACGTCTCCACAACCCTGCCATTGCGTAAGCAAAGGGAATTAAAGTCGTGGCAAAACCCAAAAAAAGCGTTGGAGGATGAATTACCATCCAGTAGTTTTGAAGTAAAGGATTTAATCCATTTCCATCGGCAGCAACAAAATCAGGTTTCATTTGCCAAACGGGTAAATTGGGCATGGCTTCTTGCAACATCAAGAAAGGTGAGGAACCAATTTTAAGATTGATTACGGGTAAAACTACGCCCAAAATCATCGAACAAAGGAAAGTTTGAACGGCAGCAAAAATCGCCATGACGGGCGCTTCCCAATGTTTATTAGTATTGATAAGTACAATTCCCAAAACAGCGTGCCAAAATATCCAAAGTAGAAAACTGCCTTCTTGCCCTTCCCAAAAACAGGAAATAATATAATATACAGGCAAAGCTCTGGATGAATGCGACCAAGCATAGTGATACTCGAAATAATGGTTGTAAATAATTGAAAATAAAGCAATTATCACACCCACGACCGCCAATCCATGCGTATAAAAGGCATAGCGAGAAAAGCGTTTCCAAGATTCTTGTTGAACTAAATCAGTGGTTTGTACAGATTTGAAATAGCCAAAAGTTGCCACCACGGATGCCACAAACGACAAGATGATGCACAAATGACCAATATTTCCGATGGTTGTATGAAGCATTTTTATTTGTAATAAAGACAATGTTAGATAATATTAGAACACGGATTTAATGGATTAGACACGGATTGTATTATTTTAATCCGTGTCTAATCCATTAAATCCGTGTTCAATTAATTTAGTATTATGACTGTTTCAATGGTTTCTCTACTTCTTTAAAATCCACTTTACCTTCTTGATATTTTGAAGGGCATTTCAAAAGAATTTTATCACATTTGAAAATTTGTCCTTCCATGCTTCCAATGATAACAATTTGTTCTGCTTTACCTAAATCTTGTGGTTTAGGAGCATTATATACTACTTTTTGTGAACGACCTTTGTTATCAGTTAAGGTAAATTCCAGATGATTAGCATCAATGGCGGGATTATAAATAATGTCTTCAATCTCGCCTGAGGCACTTTTCTTTAACTTACCAACTACGTGAACTTGACTTATATCTCCACCTTTTGCTTTGCTTTCTGCATCTGTAAAGTCAGTATAAGTACTTGCTTCCGTACCCGTAGAAACTAAAATAGCTACGGCAATGGCTATAATAACGAGTCCGAAAATGTGTGTCTTTTTCATTTTTTTAATTGTTTTTCTAACTTAGAAAGTTTACTATCAAGATTTATTAAGTAAACAATAATTCCTGCAAAAATGGTTGCAACAACTGCCACAACTACATAAATTCTACCATCGGCATATAATTTATCTGCCATTTCAGGTTCATTGGCGGTGGTATCTTGGGCGAATAAAGTCACCGTAGTGAATAATAAGGTGATTAGGGAAATTAGTTTTTTCATTTTTAAAATATAATAAAATCTCAATTGTTTTCTTGATGAATTTGCTCTAAATTTTTTAAGCGTAATCTCAGATTCGTAATCCAAAAACCCAAACAAATCCATCCGATGCAAGCTGGATAAAAAACGACTCGCATGGTGTGTTCAGTATCCATTGGTTTGAATCCTGGATTTCCTCCATTGCCTGGATGCAATGAATCGGTCATTCTTGGAAGAATAATCAATAACGGTATTAACAATGCCACCGCAAAAATATTATAAATGGACGATATTCTGGCTCTTTGTTGTTCGTCGTTGAACGAACCACGCAAGATAACGTAGGCAAAATAAATCAATAAACCAATGGCAGCCCCGTTGAGTTTTACGTCATTTGTCCACCAAGCACCCCACGTGTATCTCGCCCAAATACTACCCGTTGCGATGCCTACAATACCAAATAAAATGCCCGTATTGGCATATTCCGCTGATTTTGTGTCATGTAACATATCGGAAGTTCGCAGGTACTGAACGGAATTCCAAACTGAAACTGAAAGCACCGCTAACATTCCAAACCACATTGGTACGTGGAAATATAAGTTACGAGCGGTTTCGTGCAAGACAGGTTGGCGTGGAATGGGTCCAAGAAATCCCCAAATCATTACGTAGGCTAATAGTACTACGGCTAAAATTTTATACCAGTTTTTCATTCTATTTTTATTAACTCCTCCATAAATAAGGAAACAAAATCACACTCAAAACCAACACGATGGCATCAATTGCCAGCAATGTCAATATTTCATCCAAACTACTGGCCCTATCTAAACCATCCAGAGCATTTTTGGAAATTTTCAACAGCATTACTAACATGGGAATAATAATGGGGAAACTCAAAATTGCCATTAATGTTGAACTATTTTCAGCTTTCGAAGCAATTCCCGCAACCATCGTAAGCGTACTCGAAAACCCAACCGCTCCTAAGAAAATACTCAACAAGTATAAGCCAATATCTTCCACAGGATTACCCATTACAATAGCATAAACTCCGAATCCTATTAATGCTAATACCAACATTAATAGCATATTGTAAACAATTTTTGAGAGAATTATCCCTACTGGACTCGCCAATGTATAATAATATAACAACCTTCCAAATCGCTCTTGAGTAAAACTTTTTGCAATAGCATTCATGGCGGTGAATAATAGGATAATCCAAAACAAGGTATTCCATGTAATTTTATCAATCTCATTTGATTTTAACCTGAATGATAAATAACACACGTAAACTGTGCTGACAATGTACAAAATCATGCCATTGAGAGCATATTTCTGACGAAGTTCGAGCCGTATTTCTTTGTCTATTAGTGCTTTAATTTCTCTAAGCATATTTTAAGATATCTGGTTTTGAGAGATTAAAAGTAAAAATCTTTTTTTGGAAAGTATAGTACTTAAACCCTAAAACCCAAGTTTTAAAACTTCGCAAAGTTACGACACAAACAAACGGTACGTACATAAACAAAATAATATTTTGACTAACCAAAATGTTTATTCCCTAATACTTTACATTCAAGGAACTCTTTGTTAAATTTGCTTTGTTTTGAATAAATCTAAATAAGAGTATTTGTTACTGATTATCAGCTATTTTTACTGGTAAATTGTTCGGAATAACTAATAACCAGATAACTGATAACCAATAACTAATTTGAAAACCATAGCAGATTTAAAAATAGGAGAGAGAGGAATCATCGTTAATTTTATTGATGAGGGGCTTTCCTTAAAATTATTAGAAATGGGCTGCTTGCCTGGCACGCAAGTAACCATGACGCATATTGCACCCTTCGGCGATCCGATTGCGGTGAAAGTTTCGGGTTATATACTTTCCATGCGTAAAGACGAAGCTGCCACTATCATAATTGCTTAATTTATACCAATTAAATTGAAAAAATCACCAAAAATAGCCCTTATTGGGAATCCAAACGCAGGAAAATCATCTTTGTTTAATTCATTGACAGGATTACGCCAAAAAACAGGCAACTTTCCAGGAGTAACAATGGATAAACTTATCGGTAAGTGGAAATTGGAAAAAGGCGATGATGCCTCAATCCTTGATTTGCCTGGTATTTATAGTATCTACCCAAAATCAGTTGATGAACAAGTAGTTATCAATATTTTGGCTAATCCCGAACATCCTGACTATCCAGATTTAGCGATTGTTGTAGCTGATGCTTCCAATCTTAAACGTAATTTATTGCTTTTTAGTCAAGTCCGTGATTTAGGAATCCCAACGGTTTTGGCACTCAATATGATTGACGTTGCTGAGAGTCAGGGCATTGTAATTAATTCTGTTAAATTAGCTCGTGAACTCAATGTTGAAGTTGCTGAAGTCAATGCCAAAAAGGGAATTGGACTGAATGGTCTGAGATTATCAGTTAATAAAACGTTGGAGTCTGGTTTTAATTCAAATGACTCATTGCCAATGGATTATTCTGTTGAAATGGTCGAAGAAGTTAAAGAGAAGTACGGAGATACGGATGATTACCACGCTCTTTTGTGGCTATCGGAACACGATAATTTAGCACAATTTACGGTTCAACAAAGAGTAGAATTCGATAAAATTCAAGAAAAATATCACTGGAATACCCAACACGCACAGTCAAAAGAGACTATGGCTCGGTATGCTCAACTCAACGAAATTGTCGATAATTGCCTCCATGAAATGCCCGTTGAGGAAGAACCTGTAAATACTTGGACTGACAGATTAGACAAAATTTTCCTGCATCGTTTTTGGGGATATTTTATCTTTTTAGGTATCCTTTTCATCATGTTTCAAGCCATTTTCACGTGGGCAACTTATCCGTCTGACTTGATTGACAATGGTATTGCCAATTTGAATGATTATCTAAAAACAAATCTCCCTCCCACAAAACTAACGGATTTATTAACCGATGGACTCATTGCGGGTATCGGGGGCGTTTTGGTTTTCATCCCTCAAATTGCATTTCTTTTCTTGTTTATCTCAATGTTGGAAGAAACAGGATATATGTCCAGAGTAATGTTTATTATGGATAAATTAATGCGACGTTTCGGGCTAAATGGTAAATCGGTTGTGCCACTGATTTCAGGCGTTGCCTGTGCTGTTCCTGCTATCATGAGTACCCGAAGCATTGGCTCATGGAAAGACCGTTTAATTACTATCATGGTCACACCCTTGATGTCTTGTTCTGCTCGTTTGCCCATTTATACCGTTTTGATTGCCTTGGTTGTACCCGAAAAAAGCACCCTTTTTGGGGTGTTTAATTTGCAAGGGGTAGCCTTATTTGCGATGTATTTATTAGGCTTTTTCATGGCTTTATTATCAGCATGGGTTATGAAAATTATCATGAAAGTAAAAGAAAAGAGTTATTTCATCATGGAATTGCCTTCTTATAAAAGTCCAAAGTTTTCGCACGTCCTACTTACTATTTTAAACTCGACCAAAGCCTTTGTTTTTGAAGCGGGAAAAATAATCGTAGCCATTTCAATTGTGCTTTGGGTATTGGCAAGTTATGGACCAGGGGATTCCATGCAACGAGCAGAAATTCAGGTGAAAACTCAACATCCAACTTTATCAGGCATTGAATTAACGAATAAAATATCTTCCCAAAAATTAGAAAACTCTTATGCAGGATATTTTGGAAAATTAATTGAACCTGCCATTAAACCCTTAGGATACGACTGGAAGATAGGAATTGCGTTAATTACCTCCTTTGCTGCTCGTGAGGTTTTTGTGGGTACGATGTCCACGATTTATAGTTTGGGAGGAGAAGCAAATGAGGAAAACTCTACGGTAATGAAACGAATGAGAGCCGAAATAAATCCAGCCACTGGGAAGCCCATGTACGACATGGCTTTGGGCTTTTCACTCATGATTTTTTACGCTTTCGCCATGCAATGTATGAGTACATTGGCGGTAACGTATCGAGAAACCAAATCTTGGAAATATCCAACTATTCAGTTTGTGTACATGACTGCTTTGGCCTATATTTCTGCCTTTGTTGTTTATCAATTGTTGAAGTGAGGGGTAGGGATAATAATTTAATTAACATCTGATTTATTTCCCTTAACCATTCCCTCCGTAACTTCATTCATAATCCTTATTTTTTCTTGAAAATCACCTTTTATGGACTTTCTGATTTCTCTTAGATTTTCCAATAATTGTTGGATATTTTCAGGAATTATATCGTCCAAAAACTCACGCATTCGTTTTGCCATGGTGGGCGATTTTCCGTTGGTTGAGATACCAATTTTCAAATCTCCTTTTTGCACAATTGAACCCAAATAAAAATCACAAAGGTGTGGGGTATCTGCTACATTACAAAGAATATGGCGTTCAGTCGTTACCCTTTTTATGCTGGCGTGCAAATCTGGATTATCCGTTGAAAGAATAACTAAGTCTCTATTGTTCAAGTCATTAAACTCAAACTTTCTTTCAATTAATTTCACGTTTGGATAGTCTTTTACATACTCCCGTAACTCGTCTCTGAACATATCCGCCACCATAGTAACTTTCGTATCGGGGCTATTATTTAACATGGCTGAGAGTTTTTCTAAGCCCACGTTCCCACCTCCAACTAACAATACATCCAATTCTTCCAACTTCAAAAAGACTGGGAAAAGACGATTTTTTATTTCTTTGCTATTTTGCATTATTTCTATAATTGAAGATTTAAAAATTTGTCATTTAGTTATACAAAATTAACTTCAAAAAACTGTAAATCTAAAAAATAGTTTTCTGCTCATCTTTTAGCATTGAAGACTATTAAAATTACTCATTTGTAAACATTTTGGGCATCTATAGTGATAATAATTATAGAATTATTGGATAGTTTATTCTTAATAAGTAGGTATAAAAAAAGAGACGTTGCATCGCAACGCCTCTTTTTTTATGGATTAAATATTGGTAATTACATCAATGGTCTAACTCTTGTTTCCAATGGAATAATCGTTTGTCCATTATCCAGTGTTACTAAAAAATAAAACTGCAAGTCATAAGGGACAGTACCCGATACTTGTAAAGTAGTTAAACTCTTCTTTTTTAAGTATTCTGCAATGGAAGTTTTGAAAGATACAGATTTTCCAGTACCCGAAATTACTGCCGTATTATACAAACCAGTCGTTGTTTGTACAGATGTTGCATTGATAGCTTTATTAGTTGAAGAAGCATTCACACGAGTAATTTCCTTAATTGTATTAGGACTCCCATCTGCTAATTTCAAGATAATCTCAATGTTTCCACCCGCTGCCTGAGACGTTGTTATAAAAGGAATACGCTCGTAATAAACAGCATTATCAACTGTAATTACGTTCACTGGAACAGCATCACGAAGCGACAAGTACGTGTAGTCTTGTTTGCAGGCATTAAGCCCCAAAATGAGAATTAATGCTAATAAGAAACTATATTTTTTCATGTTTATTTCTTTTAAAATTTACTTGATTTCAATCGTATTTGGTTCAGATTATTGAGCCAAACAAATATCTTTTTTAGTCAATATCCCACCAAATACGTTCAAAGGTTTTTGGTCCTGGCGTTGGAATATTTGGATTACTCAATTGTTCATTACCAGTGTAAGGAAAACGAACTGGAATAGTATTATCGTCTCCACCAGTTGCGTTCAATGCCTTTTCTAAACGAGGAAAGCCCCAACGTCTCCAGTCATTATACGCTTCTAAACCATTTCCACAATTGGCAATCCATTTTTGAGTTAAGATTTGGTTAATCTTCTGCGATGTGGTTCCTGTCAAAGTAATAACATTTGAGTTTGCCTTAAAATAAGCATCAATTTCAGCAGTTACCAAACCTGTTTTCAGCATAGATGCACGAATACCCTCTTCGTATAATTTTTGTGCATCGCCCGCAGTGTTCAATGATAACGCTGCTTCGGCTAACATAAATGCTCTTTGGAAATTGGTAATCATTCTGATTGGGGCTTCTCCCGTTGCTCCTGTTAAAAAAACACCATATCTGGAACGAGTTGGTGGAAGGGGTAATGTACCCGTTGTACCATTGTTCCAAGCCACATAAGTTGTGCCACTTGGTAATGTAAAGAATTTTGAAATACGTGGGTCTTTGTAGTCTAATAAAGTATCTCTGAAACGTTGGCTTAAAAACTGATCATCAGGACGATTTACAAAATTGAAGGCATAAATTGGATTTTGTCCACCCGCAGCCGTTGAAAAGCCTACTTGAAAATCTTGAGTATTATCAACAATCAAACCCGCAGATGAGGCTAATACTGCCGCAATTTCAGTTTTTGCACGTTCTGGTTGCACTCGGCTGATAATTATGGCAAAACGTAATAAAAGTGTATTGCCTAATCTTTTCCAGTTGGCTAAATTTCCCTTATATACCACATCATCAGTACCAGGATTTAAGGTACTTTTTTTATCTAAATCGGCTAAACCTTCTTTAACCAAATCGAATAAACTCTGAACCGAAGGAGTTCCCAAATAAATATCTTTTTGAGTATCCAATTTTGGGTTCAATATACTTGTGCCTTTTAATGCTTCCGAATATGGAATATCACCCCATAAATCGGTCGTCAAACCGAAACCATAAGCCTTGTAAATTTTAGCAATTCCTGCATACGCTGGACTCGTCGCTTGTGTATTGTCAATCATTTTCTGAGCGTTAATTAAAAGCCCAGCATATAATTCTCCATTCCATTGATTATCCGAATTTCCACGGATATTATAAGAATCATAGCCAGCTACTTGATTCCCGACTCCAGCTTGATATTGCATCAAAACAGAAGTAATTCTACCTAAATCATTACTGTTGACAAAAGCAGCATCATAAGCCAAAGTAGTCATCAACGCTGTTGGTGGAACAGTGAGTGGATTATTGGGTGTGTTGTTCACATTCAAAAAGTCACTCTTGCAACCCGCTGCAATAAGTCCTATGGCTACGGTTGAAATGTAAAGTATATTTTTAATGTTAAATTTCATGATTATTTATGTTTTATTTAATTATGTCAGACGAATGAACATCTTTAATAGATAAATATTTGTGTTCAAGATAAATTTCTGAAATGAATAGTTTAGAAAGTTAATCTTAAGTTAGCACTAAAATTACGGGTATTTGGGCTACTCTGTAATTCCAAGCCTCTAATATTACCAGCACCTTGCGTATTCAATTCAGGGTCAATTAAGCTATTAGGGGCGTAAAAGAATAAGTTACGTCCGCTAAATGACAATGACACACCACCAAAAGGAAGTTTGGCTAAAAGATTTTTCGGTAATTGGTAAGATAGCGTTAATTCACGTAAACGATAAACAGTTGCTCCATAAACATTTAAATCAGTTTGTAAACCTTGATTGAAATAGTTTTGGGCATCAATTTGGATATTGTTTGGCGTATATGAACCATCTGCATTAAGGAAAACTCCATCAATAACTCTTGGTTTTTCACGGTCAATGGCAGTTTCTTTCAAAGCTCCTGAACCTTTCAAAGAAGCTAAAGTGAATGAAACAAATTGTCCACCTTGTTGTGAATCAAACAAGAATGAAAGACCTACACCTTTGTATCCAAAAGTATTTGAAATACCAATAATAGCATCTGGATTAGGGTTAGCAATTTCCTGATTAGGAATCGCTGCAATCCATAAACCTGTTTGTGGGTTCACGATAAATTTTCCATCTGGGTTTCTCGCTCTCATATTTCCTAAGATAACACCATAAGGTCTTCCTTCAACAATTGAAGGAGCCGAACCAATAAATGAACTTCCAGGAATATTAAAGGCCTTAATCCCCGCCCCAATTTCATCAACATTATTTCTGTTTAAAGTATAATTGGCAGATAATGTCCAAGTGAACGCTCTACCACTTAGTACTTTATAACCAAGTGTAGCTTCAATACCTTTGTTAGTCAACTTGCCAATGTTGGTTGTACGAGTTCTATAACCCGTTGTGGCCGCCACCGTTACGTTCAAAATTTGGTTGGTACTAATGGTTTGATAAGCTGCTAAATCTAAATTCAAACGATTTTTAAACAAACCGATATTTGCCCCAATTTCATAAGCAGTCGTAAATTCAGGCGTTAAATTGTCGCCACTACCAATACGAGTTCCGATTGAAAAACCAGCTTGACCGTTGATCGGAAAACTAATACTTGACACGTTATTACCTTGTGCAGTAGTTGTATAAACTGAATTTAACAAGTAAGGGTCAGCATCTTTACCCACTCTTGCATAACTCACTCTAAGTTTTCCAAACGAGAATACATCACTCTTGATATTGAAGGCATCAGTCAATGAAAGGCCTAATGAACCAGAATAATAGAAGAATGAATTATTTGCTACTGGCAGTGTTGAAGACTGGTCTAAACGTCCTGTTAATTCTAAGAATAAATATTTCTTATAATCAAGTGAAACCTGACCGTAATAACCAATTAATCTTCTTAATGAATTAGATTCTCCTGTTGCACCATTTGCACTGGTATAAGTGGTTGCATTATTGATATTATAATAATTAGGTAACGTCAAGCCACCACCATAAGCGGATACATTCTGGAATTTACGTTGATTAACATTATATCCCAACAAACCCGTAAAATTGATATTTTCAGAGAAAAGTTTGTCTTTTTTGAAACGAAAAATTAAATCACTGTTTATTTCACTTCTGTAATAAATATCCTCAAAAATTCCACCCGTTGGAAGGCGTGCTGCACCAATGGCAAATATTTGTTTACGACGGTCAGTATAAGTATCCAAACCCAAGCGATAATTGACCGAAACCCAAGGAGTTATGTCATAAGACAAATTCAAATTTCCTGTAATACGGTCAACCGAACTGGTTGTTTTGTTATTATTGATAGACCAGTAGGGATTATCGGCAGTGGTAATATAAATACTTTTACCACTAAGATCGGTATTTGGCAAACCTTGAAGGTCGTAACTCCGAGGCAAAGAAGATAATACCGCAGGGGCACTTGAATTATTACCAGTCAAGAAATTATTTTGGTCGGTTAGGGTATAATTGAAGGTACCACCAAATTTAATTTTATTAGCTAACGTAGTATTACCTCCAAATGAAATGTTAGTACGGTTAAATTCAGAACCTGGGATAATTCCTTTCTGACCTGTGTTTGATACCAACATGGAATAACTTTGAGTACCATTTCCACCTTGTAAATTTACCGAATTATTTAAAATTGTTCCTTGCTTAAAGAAATTATTAACGTTGTTTGGATAGGCCTGATACTGATAATCTGTACCGTCTGGATTCTTGCGAGTGTTACCATCCGCCAATAATAAGCCATTAGCAATGGTTGGCGTCGTACCAAATTTTGGTCCCCAAGAATTTAAAGAAGCTGGATTAAAAATGGTGGTTAATCCTTGTCCATAGTCATTTTGAAGTTCAGGGTATCCATAGACATTCTGAACTGTGTACGAAGAATTAACCGTTACTTCCATTTTTCTGTTAAAATTTCCTCCTTTCCCTGCTTTGGTAGTGATAATAATTGCACCTGAAGATGCCCTTGAACCATAAAGTGCTGCCGCTGCTGGTCCTTTCAAAACATCAATTGATTCAATATTTTCTGGAGCAATATCCAAGGCACGGTTAGAAGATTGAGGGCCACCCAACGTACCGTTTGGTCCACCATTAGTACGGTCTAAATCATTACTAATTGGAATACCATCAACAATAAATAAAGGTTGATTACTGCCTGTGAATGAACTAATACCTCGAATATTGATGTTGGTTGATGCTCCTGCTTCGCCACTGGCTCCCACAATTTGAACCCCTGCAATTTTCCCTTGTAGTGCGTTCAAAACGTTGGGTTCTCCCTTCTGAGAAATGTCCGACCCTTTCACAGTTTGAGTAGCATAATTCAATTCTCTCTTAGATTTTTCAATACCCAGAGCCGTTACAACCACTTCGGATAATTCTTCGATGTTTGATGTAAGCTTAGCATTGACAACCGTTTGGGAGCCCACAGAGATATTTTGAGAAGAAAAGCCAACAAAACTGAAGATTAATGTTGCATTAGCTGGAACATTAATCTTGTAAGTACCATTGGTAGCTGTTGTAGTTCCTCGAGTGGTACCCTTTATGGATACGCTCACCCCAGGTAATTCCGTACCATCTTCAGAAGAAGTAACCTTCCCTGAAATTGTTCTGTCTTGTGCGAAACTCTGGAAAACCAGTACACAGACAAACACAAAACTGATGAGTAGTTTTTTGTTCATTTGTTGAAATTTTAGTTATTGATGATAATATTCGCATTGAATATTATGATAAAAATAAGAAATAATTAATTAATCTACAAATGTTTTAGTTGTATCAACATTCATTTATCTATTTTCTTTAATTAATTAATTGAATTATTTTTATTCAATTTTCTTGTAGTTATTTTTCTTCAAATCTTTTGTTAAAATCTCATTATGTTGATTGATATATTCTTCACAATTTGATAACGTTGAGGTTAATTTCTCCTAAAATATAGAAGGTAATTTTGTAAAATTATTCAACTAAATTATTTTACAATGCAAATTTTTACTTCCAATTTATGGAGGGAAAACATTTTAAAAAGTGTTTTCCTATTATTTTTAATTTTATTTCTTAGTATTCAAGCCTTTTCACAAGGTACTGATGCCACCATCGCTGGTAAGGTTTTAGACGAAAAAGGCGAAGCAATTCCAGGAGCATCCATCAGAATCAAAAATGAATCTACGGGCTTTCAAACAGGTGCGGTTTCCAATGTGAAAGGCGAATATCAGTTTCAACAATTACCTCTTGGTAAACCTTATTCTGTATCAATTTCATTCGTTGGTTATCAAACCAAAATCTTCACGGATTATGTATTAAATCAAGGCGATAAATTAAAAGTTGACGCTAAATTATCAATCGCTACTACTCAATTATCTGAAGTTGTAGTAAGTGCCAATTCCTTCGTCAATAAAGAAACTGAAAGAGCGGGTGCTGCTATTGCAGTTACTTCGTTACAAATGAAACAGTTACCGATGGAAGGTAGAAATTTTACGGCTTTAACGGCATTATCACCCCTTCAAGGTAAAAATGGTAGTTTTAGTGGTCAAAGACAATCATCAACCAACGTAACCATGGACGGCGTAAATGCTCGTAATATGTATACTACGGGAACAGTTGGCAATGGACCGTATTCTATTTCGCAGGAAGCAATCAGAGAGTTTCAGGTTTCGACAAATAATTACGACGTAACCCAAGGTCGTCAAGGTGGAGGTTCGGTAAATGCAGTAACTAAGAACGGAACAAATACCACGGAAGGTTCAGCATTCTTTTACCAACGAGCAAGTCAAGCGTCGCTTTTTGGCAATAAACTGTTTCCTTTAAATAGTGAATTTAATGCTAATGGAACGCCAAGAACAACAAATATTGACCAAAAGCAGTATGGTTTTTCTTTGGGCGGAGCTTTAATAAAAGACAAGTTGCACTATTTTGTTGCTTTCGATCGTCAAAATGAAACGATTCCCTTTCAGATTGCCCCTGTTTTCAATGCCTTGCAGGAACAGAATTTTGGGATAACAAAAGCAAATTTAGATCAAGTAATTGCCACTGCTCGAGAAAAGTATGGCATGAAAAATACCCCACAATACGGAGACTTTTCGAGAGAAACTGTAGCAAATGCCATTTTTACTCGTCTTGATTGGCAAATTAATGAGAAAAATAAATTGACTTTCCGTAATAACTTAACCACTTGGGATAGTCCACAGTCGGTGAATGATAACTCAAATGTCAATTTATTAGAAAGTTGGGTAAGTTTCAAATCAATCGAAAATAGTTCTTTACTTTCTTTACGTTCTGATTTAGCGCCTAATTTGACGAATGAATTGAAGTTTCAATTTCAGACAGTTTCACGTGACTACGTTTTGAGTCCAGATTTACCGTCGGAAAATATTCCACGGGCAATTATCACGGTTCAGTCGGTGATTCCAACGGCTACCAATCCAAATGCTACCCAAACCAGAACGGTACAATTCGGGGGACAAAGATTTGGTACTGAATACGCTAAGGATATGACTTTTCAATTGGCCAACACCAGTTATTTGAGAAAAGGAAACTTAAATTTCAAATTTGGAACGGATAATATGTTAACCTTCTTGGATTCAAGAATTGTGAATGAGATGAACGGTCGCTTTTTCTTTTCGAGTCTAAAAGATTTTATGGATAAGAAACCAAGTCGTTACGCCCGTGAAGTGCCTTTGGGAAATCCTGCCGTTCAACAATCTTTGCTTGATTTAGCACTGTTTGCTCAAGTAGATTTTGAGCCTGTAAAAAACGTTACTGCCATGTTAGGTTTGCGTTATGATGCCACAATTTTCTTTAAACATGGCGACCCTAATCCTGTTGCGGAAAGTAAATTATTGATAAAAACCAATAATACGCTCGCTGACTACAATAATATTCAACCAAGACTTCAATTAACTTGGGATGTTCAAGGTCGCCAGAGAGATATTGTTAAGTTTGGTGGAGGCGTATTTTCAGCTCAACCCGTTTCATATTTGCAGTTGAATAATATCCAAAATAGTGGTTCAATGGTTGGTTCAATTGACGTATCGGGGGCAAATGTGCCAATACCAGATTTTGTTTCTTACCGCAATGATCCAACTACAGCTCCTGGGATTCCAAAAGGAGCGAGTTACGTTTCGACGATTAATGCTGTGACTGATAACTTTCAAGTTCCTTCAATTTACAAATTAAACTTTTCGTATAACCGTTTCTTCAGTGCAAGATTCAGAGCTGGAATTAATTTATTATGGTCGAAAACGGTTAATAATTATGTGTATTACGATAGAAATATTGTGGATGAGCCTTATTTCAGATTGAGTAATGAAGCTAATCGTGGCGTGTATGTGCCTGCCAACACAATTCCCGCCAACGGTTCAACCGACTGGACAAAAGGAAGAAAATCAACGGAATTAGGACGGGTTCTAACCTTAGAATCAACTGGACAATTAGACCAAATGGCAGTCGTAATTGATGCCAGTATGAAAATTGGTAGAGACGGTTATTTCACCGTTAGTTATACAAAAAATGATACAAAAGATAATTCTTCGTTCAATTGTTGCGTGGCAAACACTTCAACTTTCCGTCCCGTAGTGGACGACCCAAGAGATCAAACAGTTTCTTATTCTGATGATCAATTTTCGGATAAATTAGTAGCTTCGGCCGCTACTCCAACATTTAAAGGCTTTCAATTAGGAGCAATTTTTAATGGCGTTGGTGGAACTCGTTATTCATTTTTAGTGGGTGGAAACAAAAGTATCAATGGCGATTTTGTATTGACTAATGATTTGGCTTACGTTTTTGACCCAAATGGAGCAAACGTTCCAGAAGCGGTTAAAAAAGGAATTCAAGGTTTGTTGGATAATGCAGATGTTACAGAAAGTGTAAAAAATTACATTCGTGAAAATATGGGAAAAGTTGCTCAACGCAATGGTGGTGTTAATCCATTTTATTACACGATTGATTTACGTTTAACGAAGGAATTTAAAGTTTCGAAAAAGCATAATTTCGCCCTTTCTGCCGACTGTTTTAATTTCATGAATTTATTAAATAAAGATAATGGAATTAGTTATAATCACGGGAATGTAAACTTGACTTCAATGGTTGGATTTGACCAAGCGACTAAAAACTATACCTACAATGTAGAAACGGGTGCTGGAAGAAAATTATCAACTGCTGGCGGAACTCCTTGGAGAATCCAGTTAGGATTAAGGTATTCATTTTAATAAAACCTCTTTAATCACATAAATACCAAAAACGGTTGCTTGTGTAACCGTTTTTGGTATTTATGTGATTAAAGATAAGTAAAAAAAAATAGCTAACATTTTTTAATGCAAATACAGAATTGTTTAAAGCGATGCTGTTCTTAAATACTTTAAGTAAGGCAAATCTAATTTGTTGTATATTTGATTAGTAAATTGAGATACCAAAAAATATAAATTATCCAAATTAATGAAAAACTTAATTGTAACAATTTCCATTTTATCCTTATGTTTAGCTTGCAATCAAAAACAAGCAAGCAATCAAGGCAACGGAGATAAGGCATTGCTTGAAAGTCTAACTGCCAAGCGTGTAATTCTTCCCAATGGGTGGGCTTTAACGCCCGTAGGCAAGAGCCTAAACCTCAATGATTTACCCTTAAATCTTGTTGTTTCGCCCTCACAGAAGTTATTGGCAGTTACCAATAATGGACAAAGTACCCAAAGTATTATGTTAATTGATGCCGTGTCGGAGAAAGTTTTAGACGAAGTTATCATCAAAAAATCATGGGTAGGATTGGCTTTTAGTGAAGATGAAAAATACATTTACGCATCGGGTGGAAACGATAATGTAGTCGTAATTTATAAAATTGAGAACCAAAAACTTATTCAAGATGGCGAGATTAAATTGGGTGAAGCATACCCAGTTGGAAAAATTTCCCCTGGTGGTTTGTGCATAAATGCTCAAAGTAATCGTTTGTATGTAACAGCAAAGGATTCAAAATCACTATTCATTTGTGACTTAAAATCACGCAAAGTAATTAAGGAAGAAAAGCTAAATACTGAACCTTATACTTGTATGATTGCTCCGCAAAGCAAGGAATTGTACATTACACTTTGGGGAGGTGCAAAAGTGGTTGTTTATGATATGTTGAAGGAAAAAATGACGGCTGAAATTGTTACGAATAGCCATCCAAATGACATGGTTTTTACGAAAGATGGAAAGTATTTGTTCGTACCCAATGGCAACGATAATACTGTTTCAGTTATTGAAACTGCTTCTCATTCGCTAATTGAGCATATTTCAGCTTCATTATATCCTAACGCTCCAATTGGCTCAACGCCAAATGCTGTTGCACTTTCGCCTGATGAGAAAACGATTTATATTGCTAATGCCGACAATAATTGCTTGGCGGTTTTTGATGTTACTCAAAAGGGGAAAAGCGTTTCAAAAGGCTTTATTCCAACGGGTTGGTATCCAACTTCGGTGAAGACGATTGGTGATAAAATTTACGTAACCAATGGCAAAGGATTCAGTTCAAAACCAAATCCAAAAGGACCAAATCCGATGGCAAAAAAGAAGCCACAGGAAGTAGGAGCAAACCCTGAAGCTAACAAAGAAGTCGTGGAATATATTGCGGGATTATTGAAAGGAACCTTATCAATTATTGATGCACCCGATGAAAAAACATTGGCAACTTATTCTGAAGTAGTTTTTCAAAATACGCCTTATTCTAAACAAAAAGAAAATATGGCAATGGGCGAAACCGATAATCCAATTCCGATGAAAGTAGGAGGGAAGTCGCCCATCAAATATGTATTTTATATCATTAAAGAAAACCGAACGTATGACCAAGTATTTGGGGATATTAAAGAAGGAAATGGTGATCCAGAATTATGTATTTTTCCAGAAAAATTAACGCCCAATCAACACAAATTGGTACGGGATTTTGTGCTTTTGGATAATTTTTATGTGGATGCGGAGGTTTCAGCCGATGGGCATAACTGGTCAACGGCAGCATACGCCAATGATTATATTGAAAAAAACTGGGTAACAAGTTACGGTGGAAGAGGTGGTTCATACGACTATGAAGGACAACGTGAAGTTGCGTATCCAAAAAATGGATTTATCTGGGATTTTTGTAAAAGAGCCAAAATACCTTTCAGAACTTACGGAGAATTTGCTGATACGCCAAAAGGAAATTATGCAGGAGTTATGGGTAATGTTTGTGCCAGTTATACAGGTTGGAACATGAATTTCAAGGATTCTGACCGTGAAAAACAGTGGGAAGTAGATTTTGATTCTTTACTTGCCGTAAATGCAGTTCCCCGTTTTAGCAGCCTTCGGATGGGAAATGACCACACTTCAGGGTCACGAAAAGGAGCTTTCAGCGTAGAAGCAGCCATCGCTGATAATGATTTGGCAGTTGGAAGATTCATTGAACATCTTTCTAAATCGAAAATCTGGAAAGAATCAGCCGTATTTATTTTGGAAGATGATGCTCAAAATGGCTCAGACCACGTGGATGCTCACCGTTCAACGGCTTATGTGGTAAGTCCATACACGAAGAGAAAATTTGTTGACCATACCATGTATTCAACATCAGGAATGTTAAGAACAATAGAATTGATTTTGGGCTTACCATCCATGAGTCAATACGATGCAGCGGCAACCCCTTTATTCAAATGTTTTTCAAAAAACATTGATTTAACAACCTTCCAATCTGTGGAATCAAATGTTGATATCAATCAAAGAAATGTGGCGATAAACACTGGAAGACGCAGAAATAATTTCGATTTCAGTCACGAAGATGCCGCTCCAGATGCTGCTTTTAATGAAGATATTTGGAAAGTAATGAGAGGTGAAAAAAGCAAAATGCCCGCTCCTAAAAGAAGTGCATTTGTGAAAATTGCTTCGAAGAGTGAGGAGGACGAAGATTGATTAGGTGTCATTGCGAGCGTAGTAAATCAAAGTTTCGCTACGCTCGTAATGATATGAGTTTAAACTCATTTAAAAATGCTCATATCCAGGAGCCGTAATATTCACTAAATTCCCAGATTTCATCATCATTTTTGCTTCTGTAACTTCGTTAGTCATATAGCCAATAATACTTACATCGTTCATGTTCTTGATTTTTTCATAATCTTCCTGTTTCACCGTGAAGAGTAATTCATAGTCTTCGCCACCGTTCAAG
>JANXRS010000443.1 GCA_025356745.1 Arcicella sp. | reverse complement strand
CGGTTGGCAACTTCATATTTCAGGCAAGGGATTTCAATCATCAAAGCTAAAATTTGGTCCTTGAAAAGATTCATTGGCTTATTAAACGACATTTTTAAAAATGCTGATCAGGGAAAACTCCTGTATGTCCAGTAGTAAACTATTATTGGTATAAAGGACCATCCTTCCGTGACCGTGTATATATGGGTGCGATAGAAAGGCATGGTGAATATTGGGATTGCTTTTCAAATCTCCCATTTGATGTCAATGAGGATGGTTGGACGGATTTTATTACAGGCGGTTGGTGGGGAAGTAGCATCAAGGTATGGGAAAATCCTAAAAATGATGGATTGTGGAAGGAAAGCATAATTGATACTTCTGGGAACGTTGAAACGACTCGTCTGTTTGATGTGGATGGCGATGGAGTGATGGAGATTTGTCCCAACAATCCGAGAAAATCTTTAAAATATTATCGTTTTGAAAATGGTAAATTTAAAAGATATACGGTTGCTGAGACACAAGGGCATGGGTTAGGTTGTGGTGATATTAATGGCGATGGTCGAAATGATTTTGTTTCGGCAGATGGTTGGTATGAAGCTCCACAGGATTTGCAGAAGGGAAAATGGACCTATCACCCTGATTTCAAATGGGGAGAATTAAGTATTCCAATCATTATAACGGACGTAAATGGTGACGGTAAAGCTGATTGCATTGCGGGGCAAGGACATGGCTACGGTTTGGATTGGTACGAGCAAATTATTGATAATCAGAAGAATAGAACTTGGAAGAAGCACGCAATTGACCCTTACAATTCACAATATCATGAAATGATTTGGACAGATTTGGATGGTGATGGTAAAAATGAACTCGTAACGGGAAAGCGTTGGCGAGCTCATGACAGCAAAGATGCAGGAGCGAGTGACAACATCGGTTTATATTATTTCAAATGGAATGGAGATAGCTTCGTGAAGCAAATTATCAGTTATGGTGCTTTCGGCGTGGGTAAAGGAACGGGCGTTCAAATGTCAGTGGCTGATTTACGTGGAAATGGTCGGAAAGATATTATTGTAGCAGGCAAGGACGGACTTTATATTTTTTGGAATGAAGGAAAGCTGTAATATTTTAACAATATTTAATCCTCAAAAAAACCTCTCAATCGTTGAGAGGTTTTTTTATTTGTAAATTTGTAGAATCGTATAAAATTTCACGACAAAGACCCATGAAAATTCTTGATTTATACATCATTAAAAAATTCCTTAAAACGTATTTCTTTGCGGTTCTCATCATCGTAACCATTATTATGGTGATTGATTATACTGAAAAAATTGACAATTTTATTGATAATAAAGCTCCATTAAGTGAAATATTAGGAGATTATTACCTTAATTTTATTCCATATTGGGCAAATTATATTAGTCCATTAATGGTTTTTATTTCTACCGTTTTCTTTACCGCAAACATGGCTGCTCGTACCGAAATCATCGCTATTTTGAGTACGGGTGTGAGTTTTATGCGTTTCCTACGTCCTTATTTAATTGGCTCTGCCATGTTAGGAATGCTCACTTTTTTGATGGTAGGGTGGATTATTCCTATTGCCAACAAAACCCGAATTACTTTTGAACGGAAGTACGTAGAAGGCGGGTCATATTATTTCAGTGGGCGAGATGTCCACATTAAAATCGGACCCGAAGATTATGCCTATATGGAAAGCTACGATACGGGAACAAATACGGGTTATCGTTTTGCTTTGGATAAAATATCGGGTAGCCAACTGAAAGTCAAGTTATTAGCTGATAAAATTGTCTGGGATACTACCCGCAGGAAATGGACAATTCAAGACTATCGAATTAGAACTTTTCTAGCCAATGGTAAAGAAAAACTAACGTATGGAACAAAATTAGATACCACTTTGAACCTTTTACCCAAAGATTTTGACAGTAAATATCAACTTCAAGAAACCTTTACGATGCCCGAATTGGAAGAAACCATTGATAAAGTTAGAAGTCGTGGATCAGATGGAATTGAAGTATTTTTAATTGAAAAATATCTCCGTTTCGCCAATCCCTTTGCCGTTGTAATCCTCACAGTAATTGGCGTAATTGTATCCGCTCGAAAGTCTCGTGGGGGCGTTGGTTTTCAGATTGCCTTAGGCTTTATGTTGGCGTTCTTATATATTTTATTTTTTATGATGAGTAAAGGAATTGCTCAATCGGGTGGAATGCCACCTTTATTAGCAGTGTGGTTGCCCAATATTGTATTTACCTTTATTGGCATGATTTTGTATAGAGCCGTGCCGAGATGATAAAATACGGCACACGGATTTAATGAATTAGACACGGATTTTAATTATTAATTTTATCCGTATCTAATTTTATTTGAGCATTAGTATAATAGACTGATTTTATTAAAGCTAAATTCAATCCGTGTCTAATCCCTTCAATCCGTGTGCTATTAATTTATTATAAAACCAAAATTATGAAAACCACTTTTAAAGATTACTTTACCTTACATTTCGTTGTTCTTATTTTTGGATTCACAGCCATTCTTGGGCAATTAATTTCGATTCATACCTTAGGTTTAGTATTTTTTCGTACATTTTTAGCCACGCTTGGATTCTATATCTATTTTAAAATCAAAGGTTTGTCCGTTGAAATTGACACAAAAGGTAAATGGCAATTATTGGCAACTGGAGGAATCGTAATTGCTTTACATTGGTTTACGTTCTTTTATTCCGCCAAAGTTTCAACCATTGCTATTTCATTAGTAGGGCTTTCAACAACGTCACTTTGGACGAGTTTCATCGAACCATTATGGAATAAAAAACGAATTCAACCCTTGCAAGTAATCATAGGAATTGTGGTAGTTTTTGCTTTGTATTTTATCCTTTTATCTGAATTTAATCACATTTGGGGTTTACTTCTTAGCATTATTTGTGCGATTTTAGGGGCAATTTTCTCAGTATTGAACGGAAAATTTGCCCAAAAATACCCTTCTCAAATCATTACTTTTTATGAAATGTTGGGGGTTGCCATTAGTACTTCCTTTCCAATTTTGTATATTTTAATTTCAGGAAATACGAATATTATCGTCATTCCACAAGGTTTAGATTGGCTTTGGATTTTGATTTTAGCTTTTGCCTGTACCATTTATGCATATACAGAATCTGTCAATTTGGTGAAGATTTTCTCGGCATATACTTTCAATCTGACCCTAAATATGGAGCCTGTGTACGGAATTATCCTTGCTTACGTAGTTTTTGGAGAAAAAGAACGCATGACATCAGGTTTTTACATAGGAACTTTGGTAATTTTGGGGACAGTTTTGATTTACCCAATGTTACAAAAAACAACGAATGAAATTTAATACACTGAAATATCTTACTATACTTCTCGGAATTACGCCCATTTTATTTTTCGTTTATTACGTTTTGCAATATACCATTAATGTCCCTTACATGGACGATAGTTTATATTATACTAATGTTTTGTCAATTTAGTTTTATGTATTAATATTATGAGATAAAAATAAGAAATCTCATGTCACGGAAAGCAAAGCAAGTTATTTTATCAGATATTGAAAGGTCAGCATTACAATCAATCATT
This sequence comes from Arcicella sp., assembly GCA_025356745.1. Taxonomy (GTDB): domain Bacteria; phylum Bacteroidota; class Bacteroidia; order Cytophagales; family Spirosomataceae; genus Arcicella. The sequence continues at coordinate 19 of JANXRS010000443.1, read as the reverse complement.
AAAAAAGGGGTTCATAAAA
>JANXRS010000442.1 GCA_025356745.1 Arcicella sp. | reverse complement strand
TCAAAGAACATCCTCCGCTTACAACCGAACTTGTACCAATATAAGCATCATCTTCAATCGTTATTTTACGTAATTTAAATAAGCCATTTTCCACCCAAGCATTGTTCAAGACAACATTTGAACTAATCGTTACATTTCTTCCGATTGAAACTAAATCTTCAGCTCCAATTTCAAAATTGCTTAATTGAGCATCTTCAGCAACCTTTACACCCATCCAATTTAATAAAATTGGGAATAGGGGGGTATTACTAACCGTTTCTTTTGGAATTAAAGTGAATAAACGCTTTTGCAACCACCATTTGAAATAGGTTAATCCCCACATTGGAAAATCACCTTCGCTTAACTTACCAATAAAGAGTTTTTTTATTAGTATGACCAAAAAAGATGAAAGTGGAATGACAATACAGTAGAGTAGAATGGCAATAATAATGGGTAATACATGTCCTTCCAATTCAAGTGCAGCCACGTAATATCCTAAATATGGTAAGAATATTTGGGTGGCAACCAAACCATAAATAAACACAAGAGCGAAAGATTGGGCGAGCCAACAACAATAATAATTAAGTTTTGAAATTGTGTGAAAATCTTCGTTTTTTACTTCTTTTACGTTAGAAATATTATCATTCCAATAGTATAATAGCTTTTCAATTGGACGATGCTCATAAACATCCATGATTGAAATATTCTCCATTCCTTTTATTTCTCTGACCTCGGAAACAAAATAAGCCGCCAAAAGCGAATGTCCTCCCAAGCCATTAAAAAAGTCATTTTCCTTTTCAATATTTTGACCTGGAAATAAATTTGATAGCTTCGCAGCAATTTGTTCTAATAACGGATTGGAAGCATATTCTGCAATAAATTTAGTATTTTTCTCATTTGAATTGGCAAATGGATTAAATTCTGGAAGTGTCTTTTTATTAACTTTTCCGCTTGTTAGATAACTAAAATCTTGTACTTCAATGAAAAAATTGGGAATCATATAAACGGGCAGAACCTTATTTAATTCATTCCTTAAATATTTTTCATCTAAATTTTCGTTTGGATTACATTTTACAAAAGCAATCAGTTGGTCAATATCATTGATTTTTCGGACATCAATTACGGCCTTTTTTACGGTAGAGATTGTATTTAATTTTGCTTCAATTTCGCCTAATTCTACTCGATATCCTCTGATTTTTATTTGATCATCTTTTCTTCCAAACACCTTAAATGTGCCATTTTCTTGCATTATTCCTGTATCGCCTGACAAATAAATTCTATCTCCAATCATCTCTGAAAGCGAATTAGGTTTGGCTAAAAAAACCTTTTTGGTTAATTCAGGAAGATTCAGGTAACCCTCGCTTAATCCTATACCACTAATAACTAACTCACCAGCTGTTTCAATTGGGACTGCTTCGAGGTTTTCATTTACGATACACATCCCATAATTGGGCAATGGAAAACCAATGGAAATGTCATCTCCTGCCTTGAGTTGAAGCAGAGAGGAAGTAACCGTAGTTTCGGTTGGACCGTAACTATTAAAAAAGGAAATTTGATTTTTTGCCCACTTATTTAGGATATTATTATTACAAGCTTCTCCGCCTGCATTTATTAATCGTAAGGAAGGAATTTGATTATCTATGAGTGCTAATAAACTTGGGACTGCATGCAACACACTAATTTTGTGTTGATTCATAAACAGATATAGTTTATCGAAAGATTTGGCGGTATTCGCATCAGAAATATACAGCGTTGCACCTACCAAATAACTTATCCAAGTTTCTTCAAACCACATATCAAACGATACTGAAAAACCTTGATACACATTATCTTGTGCATTTATTCCTAAAATACTATTTTCAGCTTGAATAAAATGACAAATTTGGTAATGTTTAATTGGAATACCTTTAGGTTTTCCAGTAGTTCCTGAAGTAAAGATAATATAGGCTATTTCGGATGGATTTGAAAAATTAGGGCAATTACCGTTAAGTAACTTATGCCTAATAGGCTCAATATTTTCAAATTTTGGTGAGATATTCGTTTCAGAAAAACATTTTTTTACGTTCAGTCCCGTAAGTATGTCAACAACCCTTTCGATTGGCGTTTCTATATCAAATGGAATGTAACCCGCACCTGCTTTTAAAATACCTAAAATCGTAATATGTAAATCAAGCCCACGAGGTAAATAAACCCCAATTAAATCCCCCCGCATTGTTCCAGATTCAATAAGTGATTGAGCGACGAAATCACTGTATTGATCAAGTTCGTAATAGCTTAATACTGAATTATTGAAATGTAGTGCTACTTTCTCTCTATAATTTTCAACCGTGATTTTAAATAATTCAATTAAGGTTTTATGTTTAATAAAGTCAAAGTTTTCATTTCTTTTGCTAAAACTTAGTGGACTTACTTTCATATTTTAAATACTAATAAATGGTTAGTTATCTACTTAAACAAGTGATAGATTTAATTCTACTGTTGAATAATTATGTCATTTGAAAAGTAGTTGAACATCAGTTTAAAGTATCCTGATTTGATAACTTGAAGAATAAGTCTACTAGATAAATATACTGTAAACTTATGGCTTATTCCAATTTTATACGGTTTGTTATTCATAGTATTTCGGTGCTTATAATCACCAGTATTAGTGGTAGAGAACACCATAGTAAATGGTCTCTAAATTAACCTTAAAACCACTTTTGTCCAACCTTTCCCATGTAATCAATTCTCTGTCTTTTCAGAAAAAATCGTTGCAACTCTGCCCCAACATTCGGATACATTTCCAAGTTTTGCAAATCCACCAGAGGCAACCAAACAACCGCCAAAGCTGAAGTCTCTTTTGGGTTCAAAGTGGGCTTTCCAGTAATAATTTTTCCCTCAAAAACACCATGAAGTACATCTTCTTTTCCTTCGGGCATAATGACATCACCACATAAAATCATTTCCCCAACTTCAACTTCAATGCCCAATTCTTCCCTTAATTCACGAATAATTGTCTCAGTCAGGATTTCGCCTTTATCCACGTTTCCACCTGGAAGATTATAGACATCGGTATTACCATAACGATACCGCATGAGAAGGATGTTATTATTTTCGATAATGGCTATGCTTGGACGTACTTTCATAAATATTTTTGTAATAATTAATTTGGACTAATTTACACGGACTTCTTGAATTTCCGCTAATTTAGAGAAATTATATTTTATTGAATCTTCAAAAAATGACCATCAAAGACATTACTAATTATTTAGAAAAACTTGCTCCATTGTCTTATCAAGCGAGTTACGATAATGCAGGTTTGCTCGTAGGTTATCCACAAACGGAAGTTACGGGTATTCTTGCAACGCTCGATTGCACCGAGGAAATTATTCACGAAGCCATAGCTCAGAATTGTAATCTTATTGTGGCTCATCATCCCATTATTTTCAAGGGTTTGAAACGTTTTAATGGGTTAAATTATGTGGAACGTGCCGTTATGCTCGCCATCAAAAACGATATTGCCATTTATGCCACACATACCAATTTAGACAGTGTGAAAGGGGGCGTAAATTATATGATAGCTGAAAAATTAGGACTCCAAAACCCCAAAATTCTTGCACCCCAAAAACAGATTTTAAAGAAATTAGTCGCCTTCGTTCCTCTTGAAAATACCCAAACTGTTCTTGATGCTTTGCATTTAGCAGGAGCAGGACAAATTGGGGAGTATAAAAATTGCAGCTTTCAAGTAGAAGGCACTGGAAGTTTTACGCCTTTTGGCGAGGCGAATCCGTACATTGGAACCCTAAATAAACCCGAAAAAGTAGCCGAAAATAGGATTGAGATAATCTTTGATTCCTACCTCGAAAATGAGATATTAAGGGCTTTAAAAACCTCACATCCTTACGAAGAAGTAGCCTATTATTTGAGTTTATTAGAAAATCACAATCAAGAAGTTGGTTCTGGCGTAATTGGCTCATTATCAGCAAGTTTGAGCGAAAAAGATTTCATGAATTATTTGAAAGAAAAAATGAATTTGCAAACCTTCCGACATACGCCCTTGCGAGATAAGAAAATTCAAAAAATAGCCCTTTGTGGCGGTTCAGGGGGCTTTTTATTGAACGATGCTATTCGACAAGGAGCAGATGTTTTTATTACTTCTGACTATAAATATCACGAGTTTTTTGATGCCGATAATCAGATAATTATCTGTGATATTGGACATTACGAATCAGAAGTTTTCACAAAGGACTTAATTGTTAGGTATTTGTCCGAAAAATTTAGTAATTTTGCGGTTCTCAAAAGTCAGGTGAATACCAACCCTGTCCTCTTTTTTTAGTTAAAGCAGTTATAAAGTTAAAGCCGTTTATAGTTATACAAACTTAAAGTATAATCCTTAAACCGATAAACAACAAAATAAAACCAAATGGCAGCAGTAGCAACCGAAACAACCATTGCTCAGAGATTAGAGTCTCTTTTGAAACTTCAAAATATAGATTCAGCCTTAGATAATATTAAAAAAATGCGTGGCGATTTGCCCGAAGAAGTACGTGATTTGGAAGACGAAGTAGCTGGAATCGAAACTCGTATCGGCAAATTCAACAAAGAAATTGCAGGTTTGGACGAAGAAATTTCAAAAAATCGTAACGCTAAAAAGGATGCAGAAAAGTTGGTAAATAAATACAAAGACCAACAGATGAATGTCCGCAATAACCGTGAGTATGATGCTATTTCAAAGGAAATTGAATTGCAACAACTTGAAGGTGAATTGGCAGATAAGCGTGTTCGTGAATTTGAATTTAAGATTTTGAATAAAAAAAACGAAGTTTCATCTACTGAAACTCGTTTAAATCTTCGTAAGAAAGACCTTGACGCTAAGAAAAAAGAATTAGATGTATTGATTTCAGAAAGTGAAGAGGATGAAGTAAAATTGAGCAAAGACCGTGACAAAGCAACTAAGCACGTGGATGAGCGTTTGTTACGTCCTTACGATAAATTACGTGGAAATTATCCAAATGGTTTAGCAGTTGTAATGGTGAAACGTGGTGCTTGTGGAGGATGTTTTAGTGCAGTGCCACCACAACGTCAGGCAGATATTAAAGACAAAAAAAGAATTATTGTTTGCGAACACTGCGGACGTATTTTAGCCGATGTTGAAGATGTAATTATTATTGAGAAAGTAAAAAAATAAATTGCTTAATACTGAATAAAAAAGCCCATAACTTAACGATATGGGCTTTTTTTATTCAGCAAATGAGTTTTATAAATCAATTAATTTTAAACTGTACTCTCCGATTTTTTGCCTTATTTTCATCCGTATCATTTGCGACTAAGGGTTGTGTTTCACCGTAACCTTTGGCAGTCATTCTCTCGCCTTTGATTCCTTTTTTTGTGAGATAATCAACAACCGTTTTCGCTCTTTTTTCCGATAATTTTAAGTTAGAATCATCATTTCCTACATCATCAGTATAGGCGGAGATTTCTACTTTAATAGTTTGGTTTCCTTCCAATAAACTAACTAGGCGGTCTAATTCTTCATTTGATTCTGGTTTTAAATCAGCCTTTCCCGTTTCAAAAGTAATATCTTGCAATTGTACAACGGCATCTTTTTTCAAAATTGCTAATGGTACTTTTTTCAATCGGTCTTTGAAAACATCCGCTGTATCGGGTTTAAAACCACGAGAGAAGAAAGTGTAACCCAAAGCATTTGCAGCAAATTTATAGGATTTTCCAATTTCGACTATTACAGTGGCCATATCTTTTTCTACTTTCACTTCCAACAATTGCTTAGTTTCCACATCCATTACTTTTACCTTCGGGTCTTTCAAAATCGCCTTAGTTTCCTTATCCAATAATTGAAATTGATACGAAATTTTCTTCGGAATTAATTCAATATTTTTCTCCATATTATCCGTTTCTTTAGCACTTGTCATATCCATCGAACCCTTGTATGGAAAGTAATCATTCAAAAGTGTTGTTGAAACTTCATACTTGCTTCCAACTCTATAAATCATTGAAAACAAACCATTTGCATCAACAACTGTATTGGTTGCTTTCTCTTTATTATTATTACTTTTTGAGGTAATTTTAGTCGCAATGGGCTGTTTTGTGATAGCATCGACCACTTTTCCATCCACCGTTACTAATTTATATTTTCGGTATTTATCAGGAATTGTAACAGTATAAATATCGCCCGAAGTATAATAATACATCAAGTCGCCAGCGGCAGAAACGGAGGCAAATTGGTCGTCTTCTTCTGTATTGATGTATTCCAAATTTATGGGAGTTGCCCACGAACCATCATCCTCTTGAAATGATTGATAAAGGTCATATCCTCCTACGCCATCTTTACGAATAGAACTGAAAATTAATGTCCGATTATCCGCCATAATTCGGGGAGATTTTTCGCAATCGCCATTGATGGGAGCGGGTAATTTTTCAGCAATTCCCCACGAACCATCTTCTTGTTTTTTGGAAGCCCAAATTGAATAACAAAGGGCTTTATCTTTCCGTTTTGAAAAACTATCACGGATAAAATACATCATTTTCCCATCTGCCGAAACGGATGGAAAGCCTTCATACGCCTTTGTATTGATATTATTTCCTACAGGTTTTGGTTCAGACCAATCAGTGCCATTCCAAGTTGAAAAGTAAATATCCATATCACCCTGACCGCCATCGAATGAGGCAAAAAAGAAAAGCGTTTTACCGTCATAACTGATGGAAGGCCCACCAATTAAGTCGTTTTCTTTCCCCATTTTGTTGATATTTGTAATGGGCTTGGCAACCGTCCATTTGTTCTTTTCGTTCTTGGTGGTATAGTATAATTCCCACTTGCCCTCTCCTGCCCTATCCGTCTCAAAAATCATGGTTTTGTTATTTGCACTGATAGATGGGGCGTATTCGTTGAATTGTGGCGTGTTCACGGGTGGACCCAACGGACGGCGTATTTGTGCCTGTGTGTATGAGAAAATTCCAAGAATTAGAAAAGTTAGTAAGCTGTTTTTCATGGTTATTTGTTAATGATAAATGTTGGTAAATAGATAATCATACCCTTTGCAATTAATTAGAGTTTACGTGAAGATATTTTACTTCATACAATTTTCTAAAAACAGCTTTCCAGCTCTTTTCTGTCCTTTTTTAGCTAAATAACTCCAATCTAAACACGCATTTTTGTTTACTTTCAAGGTAAAATAACTATTGGCACGTTTATAGTATGGCTCAAAGTCAAAATCTTCATTTTGCATCAAAATACATTTTGTATAGAGTTTTATTGCCTTTACATATTCCTTTTTATTGAAGAGACTGTTAGCATTTTCTTTCGTATTTTGATAAAGAAATCCGTCAAAATTATCCTCTATTTTATCTTCGTAAACATAAACATAATTAAATAATGTTTCTACCTTCTTATTCTCATGTTCGGCTGGGAACCAATGCTTTCGGGTTTGATAGACAGCTTGTATTAAAGTATTATTGTATATTGAATCACTACTTTCTTTTATTTCCACATCTTTCAAAGTTCCAAATTTACTAATAGCAAATGTTACTCTAAACCCTCCTTTTTTTTTCGCAGGAAAATTAAACTCTTTTTCAATCATATCGTATGAGGCTTCATAAACCTCATAAAAATCACTGAGGACTATGGCCGAACTACCCAATGAAAGTTTAAAATTAGGGAAAATATATTCATTGAAATTATAAGCCGTGTCGCCATTGGCTTGAATTTTAATGGTAGGCTTAATAAATTGACGAAAAAAATACTGTCCTGAAGATTCAGTCGTTGCTACATAATGATACCGAATTATCTCATTATCTGGTATATTTTCAGAAATTGCATGAAAGATTAATTCGTGTTCCGTAAGCTTTTCAATGACATAAGATTCTGTTCTACCAAGCACCAAAATACTATCCGAAATGGCATATTGTGTTTGCTGAGCATTTTTGCCTGAAATAAGTACGCCTACATTTCCTTTTTTGAAAATCAACATAGAAGCCGCATTTTTAGTAATTCTCTCATCTGGAACTTGGCTTCCGTCTTTCATTTCTATTCGGTATTTTACCCAATTTCTGATGATTTTTTGCTCAATTTGACGTTGTTGTACCGTTGAAGATTGTGCTTGTATTTGTATTTGGTAAAAAATTATGCTAAAAATGAATAGTAAAAATTTAGTTTTCATATATTTATCTTTTTGTTAATTCCTCCTTGAACGAATTCTTAGTCCCATTTGAAAGCCAATCCAGAAAGTAGAATTTGCCGTTGAAAAATAGATTTAAAGGGTGGAATTCTATTAAATGGTTTCCCCGTCCAAGACAATGACTTATATTCATTAATGATTAAATATTTGACGGATGGGCCAAAAGTAACGGCTACATTACGGGCAATTTGCTTCTCGAAACTCAAATCGATTTTCCACACTGTTGCAATATTTGAGTTAAAATCATCATATTCTACCAACACATTTGTCGTTAAATTGGTATTGAACATCCACGATTTTCCTAATTCATATGCTCTTCCGATACCGTAACCCAAACCGAAAATTTCTTGTGTTCTGGTAAAATTGTAATGCAATGCTAAGATATTATAAAAACCCTTAACGCCAGTTTTAAAAGAAAAACTGACCGTTTGATTTTCATCTATTGATAATTCTAAGCGTTTATAACCATTGCCACTTCCCAGCAACTATTCCGCCTACAATATTTCCCACACCCGCTACCTGTAAGCCTTTCATATTTTGGCGAACACCATTTACAATTCCTCCTACCTCTAATTTACGAACTCCACCTGAATATCCCATCAAAATATTTACAGAATAATCATTCTTAATACTACCAGATAATAGATGATTTGTGCCCAGAAATGGTAAAATTGATAATTGAAATTTTCTATTTAAAGAGTCATTAACATTTTGGGCATTAATACGTTGCGGACGACTTACAAATATTTTACCCAACTTTTTTTGAATTTATCCCAACGACTTTCATACAAAGTTGAATCTAAAATGGGTGAAGTTGGGAATAAATTTTCGTCACTAATATCGGGAAATTGGGGAGGAGTTGGCGTTTCTTTTGTTTTAATCTCATAAGGAATATTCCGTAAAGAATCCATCTGTTCTATTGAGTTGTCTTCAACAGGAAACATAAATATTGGTTCTTTTAAAATTGGGTTTAGTTCAATAATTTCATAGTTTGTTCTGGCGGATTTAATCACCATATCTTGCTTTTCATAATCAGCTTTTGAAATAGTTAACCTAATTGGCAAATCATTGATGGACAATTTAATACGATAAAATCCAAACTTATTACTGACCGCAGAAGACAAACTTTTACGGTCATAAATCGTGGCATTAGTCAGCGGATTATCCGTTTGTTTATCAATTACATAACCACTAATTACTAGACTTTTTTTTTGCTCTTCTTGATTATTTCGCTGTAGAATAATGTAATTCCCACGCACTTTATAGGTAATAATTCCCTTGAAAATCAAGTTTAAAACTGCACGAACAGGTTTGTTTGTAACTGTAATATCACCCCGATTATTGACATCAAAAATATCTAAATTATAGGAAAATGAAAAATTGGCTTGCTTAGCGATATTTTCTAAAACAACAGAAATTTTTTCGTTATTTAATCTTAAAGTTATGGGGCGTTCGAGAAGTGGAGTTCGAGAAAAAGAACAAAAAGAAGTGAAGAATACGATAAAATAAAAGGGATATTTTATCGTATGAAATCTCATGCTCGATAAATTGGGTAAGAGGTTTTATGGTAGCGTTTTCAAGTAAATGGTTTTTCAACAGAGCGACTCACTTAATTAGAATTAGTATCAATCACAACCATTTCCACTCAAAAAAATTGTATCTACCTGATTATCAATCTTTAAATCGAAAGTCTCTGCAATTACTGCGATAATATTTTCTAATTTTTCATTTTCGAAAGTAGCCGTTAATTTGCAATTTTTAATTTTATCTTGACTAAATTTTATTTTCTTTCCAAACCGTTCCGATAAGGCTTTGGAAACTTCACCCAATGACTTTTTATTGAAAACGAAAGAACTAAATTTTTCTTTTTCAACGGTTTCAATTTCTGTAATTTCCGATTTAATGATAGATTCAACATTCGCTAAAATCTCTCCTTTTTGCCCTTTCGTTAAAATAACTTGATTTTTATTTTTAGAAAATTGAACATTTCCATTTTTTACAAGTACTTGAACCTGAGCATTATAAGCTCGCACATGGAACAACGTATTTACTACTGGACATACAGGAGTTTTCCCTGATCAGCATTTTTAAAAATGTCGTTTAATAAGCCAATGAATCTTTTCAAGGACCAAATTTTAGCTTTGATGATTGAAATCCCTTGCCTGAAATATGAAGTTGCCAACCG
>JANXRS010000433.1 GCA_025356745.1 Arcicella sp. | reverse complement strand
AAAGAATTGGCTATCAAGATGATAACTACTGAATGAAGTATATTTTTTAATCTAAATGTCATAATTATTTTGCAGATACTCGAAAAACAAAACGTAATTTGAAAATTATGAAGTAATCAGCAAAACATAATTTCCTGCAATTTAATAAAAATACAACTAATTGATTGTATTACAGGGTTTCCGCATAAAATTATTACCATATTTTCCGCCTTTGCTTAACGAAAAAATGCTTAAAATGGTATTAATATTTAATAAATTGTATGGGTTAAGGTCAGATTTGTTAATTTTTAAAAAATTGGCAAATCTTCAAACAGAAACAACACTACATTTGTAATAGTTTTAAATTTATTCAAAACTTATCATCTCATTCAAAAATTATGCAAGATCTAAATACAGTCATGTTTCAATCTGCCGAAGCATTCAAAAAATATCGTAAATTTTCGGGTAAACAAAAAGCTACTTTTTTAAGAGCAATTGCTAACGAGATGGAAACCTTAGGCATGGACTTAATTCACACCGCCATGGAAGAAACAAATTTACCCGAGGGCAGATTATTGGGTGAACGTGGACGAACAATTTTCCAACTAAAAATGTTCGCTGACCTTTTGGAAGAAGGCTCATGGGTAGAGGCACGTATAGACTCTGCTAATTTAAATCGCCAGCCAATTGCAAAGGTAGATTTACGTAAAATATTAGTTCCAATTGGCACAGTGGCAGTTTTTGGGGCAAGTAATTTTCCTTTTGCTTATTCAACAGCGGGCGGAGATACAGCTTCGGCACTGGCTTCTGGCTGTCCTGTGGTTGTAAAAGGACACCCTGCCCATGCTCGTACATCTGCTATGGTCGCAGAAGCAATTTTACGAGCAGCAGAGCTTACGGGAATGCCAAAAGGGGTATTTGCTCATTTGGAGGGAGGTGAAAACTTTGAGGTTGGTAAGGCCTTAGTGATGCACCCAGATATAAAAGCCGTTGGTTTCACTGGGTCGTTTGGTGGAGGAAAAGCCCTTTTCGATATGGCCAATCAACGTCCAGAGCCGATACCTGTTTTTTCTGAAATGGGAAGTGTAAATCCAGTGGTTTTAATGCCCGAAAAGATGAAGCAAGATGCGGAGAATGTGGCAATATCTTACGCTAGTTCAATCACTTTGGGCGTTGGACAATTCTGTACAAATCCAGGTTTAATCTTCGGAATTGAGAATGAAGACCTTGAAAGATTTATTGATATTTTATCGGATGAAATTGAGAAAATTGCTCCTAATAAGATGTTGAATGAAGGAATTTTTAAGAATTATGAAGATAAAAAACTGACTGCTTTATCACAGGACGGAGTAAATACTGAATCAGTTTCAAAAATTGAAAAAAATGCTGAAATTCAAGGTACGCCTACAATTGCTTCGGTTAATGCCAATATTTTCTTGAAAAATCCAAAGCTACATCAAGAAGTTTTTGGACCTTATTCATTAGTGGTTAAATGCAAAGACGAAACTCAATTATTGGAAGTTCTTAATCATTTGGAAGGACAATTGACGGCAACTTTAATGGCTACAGAAAGTGAATTGATAGCTAACGAAGAAATTGTAGATACGCTCAGAAATCTATCGGGAAGATTAAATTTTAATAATGTTCCAACGGGCGTAGAAGTCTGTTTTGCGATGCAACATGGTGGACCATTTCCAGCTTGTACGGATTCAAGATTTAGTTCAGTTGGACCCGACGCCATTAAAAGATGGGTGCGTCCAGCAAGTTATCAAAGTTTTCCAGATAGTTTATTGCCCGATGAATTAAAACATGAAAACCCTTTGAACATTTGGCGAATGGTGGACAATGAGTTTGTGAAGTAGCTGACAATATATTTTACAAAGAATTGAGTTAATACTTTTAAACCTTATTTTTGTATAAATATTAAAGTATTAGAAGACAATCAAGAATGAACGTAAAAGACACATATTTAAATAAATTACGAGAAGAAAAAGTGCTCGTTGACTTATATACCGATAGTTACGGAGAATCATATTATGGATTCATTATGGACTTTAATGAAGAGTATTTAGTTCTTAAAAAATTTACGGCTGAGAGTCTTTTTGATGGTGTTTCTGTGTTGAGGAGAGATGATATTACCCGAATAAATTGGGGGGGGAATGATATTGAAAGTACTTTCAAATTAATTTATAAAAAGGATTACGAACTTGAAATTAAGCATATTAACTTAGAATCTATGGAAACGATTGTGAAGTCTGTTTCAAAAGATTTTAATCATATAACTGTATATGTTCAAGATATTGACAGTAATATTTGTTTAATTGGACAAGTAGAAGATTTGGATGATGAAACTTTAATTCTTGATTCTTTTGGAACAAGGGCAACTTTGGACAGGAAGCATATTATGATTGCAATGGAAAATATTACCAGAATTGATGCAGGAGGAGTTTACGAGAAAAATTTACAGATTTTATTTGATAGAAAAGCACAATCTTAATACCACTCATAGTTCAAAGCTCACAGCTTAAAGCTGTTAATTATGCAAAAAAGAAAAATAGCCATTCTTGGCTCAACAGGTTCAATTGGTACACAAGCATTAGAGGTCATCGAAGCGAATCCAGATAATTTTGAAGTCGAAATCCTAACTGCTCAAAATAATGCTGACTTATTGATTGAACAAAGTATTAAATTCAATCCAAATTGCGTAGTTATTACGAATGAAAGCCTGTATGATAAAGTCTCGACAGCTCTTTCTCATACTCATGTAAAAGTTTATGCTGGAATGAAAGCCGTTGAAGAAGTTGTACAGATGGATTCAGTGGATATTGTTTTGACTTCAATGGTTGGTTATGCTGGGCTTTTACCGACTATCAAAGCCATCGAAGCTGGTAAACATATCGCCCTTGCCAACAAAGAGACGCTTGTGGTGGCGGGCGAAATTATCACCAAACTTGCCCAAGAAAAAGGGGTCAATATTTATCCTGTTGATTCTGAACACTCAGCAATTTTTCAATGTTTAGTCGGTGAATTTCATAATCCCATCGAAAAAATTATCTTAACGGCTTCAGGAGGTCCTTTTCGGGGAAAACAACGGACTGATTTAGAGAAAGTTACTAAAGCTCAAGCCCTCAAACATCCAAATTGGGTAATGGGTGCAAAAATCACGATTGATTCTGCCAGTTTAATGAATAAAGGTCTGGAAGTAATTGAAGCTAAATGGCTTTTTGGTGTACAAGCCTCTCAAATTGAGGTAGTTGTGCATCCACAGTCTATTGTTCATTCTTTAGTTCAATTTCAAGATGGTTCGATGAAAGCACAAATGGGATTGCCCGATATGAAATTACCGATACAATTTGCTCTTAATTTTCCGAATAGACTAAAATCAAATTTTCCACGTTTTGACTTCACTAAATATCCGTCTCTCACATTTGAACAGCCCGATACCAAAACATTTCGTAACTTGCAATTAGCTTTTGATGCTATGGCAAAAGGCGGAAATCTACCTTGTATTATGAACGCTGCCAACGAAATAGCAGTTGAAGCATTTTTACAAGACAAAATTGGTTTCTTAGGCATGTCAGACTTCATTGAAACTTGTATGACCAAAGTAGCGTTCATTGAAAAACCAAGCATTGATGATTACGTGCAGACGGATGAAGAGACACGGAGGTTTGCGAAGGCATTATTGTAGAAAATCACATAATTAATATTAAAAAATAATACACGTTACCGATTTAGAAATGAATATATGGTGACTGATAACTGAAAATAATGGAAGGTTTAGTAATGGCGGGACAGTTGATTTTAGCACTGTCAATCTTAGTTAGTTTACACGAATTTGGGCATTATATCACTGCGAAGTGGTTCAAGATGCGAGTAGATAAATTTTATCTTTTCTTCGATTTTTTATTCCCAATTCCTACAGTTCTTAATTTTTCTCTTTTCAAAAAGAAGGTTGGTGATACCGAATACGGCATTGGTTGGTTTCCTTTAGGCGGATATGTTTCAATCGCAGGAATGATTGATGAAACGCAAGATGCTTCAAAATTGGCTGCTGTGCCAGAACCTTGGGAATTCAGAGGAAAGCCTGCTTGGCAACGTTTAATCGTAATGTTAGGTGGAATTATTATCAATCTTATTTTAGGAGTAGTCATTTTCTGGGGAATCAGATACAACTCTGGAAATAACTTCATTACGCTTTCTGAAGTCAACAAACAGGGAATTTACGCAGGTAAATTAGCCCAAGAAGTAGGATTCAAATCGGGAGATAAAATATTAGAGGTTAATGGAAAAGTACCCGTTCGTTTTGATGAAGTGCCTAAATTAATCATGGAAGATGAAGCGAAATATACTATTGAACGTGACGGAGAAAAAAAGGAGGTAACCCTTCCGAGTGGATTCTTAGACCAATTAGCAAATGGCAAAAAGGGTGAATTTATTCAAGAAGGATTAACATTCGATGTGAAAGAAGTTCTTCAAAATGAAGGTGGTGGAGGTGCCTATAAAGCTGGATTAGATGTAGGTGATAAATTTATAAGCATTGCAGGACAACCTGTTAAGTTTTATCAAGAGCTATCTCCTATTTTAGAAAAGAATAAAGGGAAAAGTATTCCTGTCGTAATTGAGAGAAAAGGTAATTTGGATACCTTAAAAATGTCTGTTTCAGATGAAGGAAAAGTGGGTTTTAGACCTAATGTTTTATTGAAAGATACCCATGAAGATTACACAATCGGACAAGCCTTTAATGCTGGTTTTGTTGAAGCATTTACGGTAATTGGCACAAATTTAAAGGGTTTTAAAAAGATTTTTAAAGGTGACGTATCTGCTTCAAATGCAGTTAGTGGTCCAATTGGAATTGCAAAAATATTTGGTGGCGTATGGGATTGGGGAAAATTTTGGTTCTTGACAGGTTTATTGTCTATGTCATTAGCTTTTATGAATGCCTTACCAATTCCAGCTTTAGATGGTGGACATGCCCTTTTCTTGCTTTGGGAAATGATTACGGGTAAAACACCGTCAGTTAAAGTTCAAGAAATTGCTCAACAAGTAGGAACGTTTATCTTATTAGGATTAATGGTCTTTGCTTTTGGAAATGATATTTTCAAGATTTTTAAGTAAACTATAACCTAGTGTATTTGCATTAGAGGTAATGAAAAATTTAGTTAAAAATATAACTTCAATAAAACCTGCAAGTCTAAAAAATACTTGCAGGTTTTTGGTTTTAGGAATAATTTTCTTAACCATTTCATCATTTGGTATTCAAGAGTGGAATACTGGCTGCTCGAAACTTGAAACTCATCTTCATGCTTTCCACACAAGTATCACAGAAATGCGTTACAATCCCAAAGAAAAAGCTTTTGAAATCAGCCTCCGAATATTCACGGATGATTTAGAAAAAACGCTTTCTACATACAATAAAAATAAAAAATTTGTTATTGAAAATAATGATAAAAATGACGTTTTCATTGAACAATATATTCGCAAGCATTTTGTCATAACAACACCTAAAAATCAGAAGTTAAATTATCAGTATGTAGGAAAAGAAAAAGAAGGAGAAGCCATGTGGATATATTTAGAAATGCCTCTAAATGAATCATTGAAAGGCTCAAAAATTCAAAATGATGTATTAATAGATATGTTTGAAGACCAAACAAATATCGTTAATATTTTCATAAATAATGATAAAAAATCATACTTGTATAATGCTAAAAATAGCGTTTTTATGGTTGAGATTTAAGTAATAATCCTCAATAAATCTGCTTTTATTTCATGCCAATCTTGGTTCAGATTCAAAGTTTCAATCCTAATGGTATGCCCTTCATGTGTATAAGTAAGACTAAGGCTTTTTTGAACCGTTGGGTATATCAAAATTCCTTCTGCTTTTGTATCTTCTTGGTTTTTTAGGTACGCAAATAATTGGTACAAATGTTGCGAATGAATTTTCTCTGAATCGTAGTATTTCTGTAAAGTTTCCTTGTAATATTTAGCATCAATAATCAGTTTTCGGTCATTAATTTTGATGGAAATATCGGTCTGCATTTTGGGTAAAAATTGATGCATTTCTCCTGCCATTTTCCAATGTAAATCTTCTCTAAAAACTTTTGCTTCGGGAACTTCTATTTTATAAAAATTGCGAATAAATTCCTCAAAAAGTATCGCCATCTGTCGTTCATTTCTTACAAAATCTCTAAATTCAAAATGTCCATTTTCTTCATTAATTAAAAGATTTTTGTAAATTAACTCACTGATATTTAACAAGAAAGCATAAAATGAATTATTGCGTTTGATTTGTACTTGATGAAAAATAGTATCCGTTAAAACGATTTCACTGATTTCATGCAAACGGTAAATAATAGTTCTAATTTCTTGCTTTAAAATAGGAGATAGGGTAGGCGTTTTTATGAGATTTTGGAGTGTAGTTTTCAGAATTTGATTCGGCAAAATATCAACTGAAAGTTCATCAAATTCACATACTGAAAATCCTTTTGAGAATAAATTTTTACGGAGAGAATCTGTAATATTTACTTTGCCTTTAATACCTTGATAAACCTTCCTTTCAGTAATATATTGCCTATCAATTCCACGTTTTAAAAGCGTTTTTGTTCCATTCAAAAGTACTCTGCTTAAGAGATTTAATAAGTCAGATTCATCATCAGCAGAGACATATACGAGTTCGCTTTCCTCCAACTTATTCCAAGCATAACATAAAAGAAAATAGATATTTTTGATGGGTATCATTATATTGAAAGTATTAAATTATTATAATGATTTTAATGTTCTCAAAGTTATAAATGGGTAATGTAAGTGCTGAGACATATTTACTCATGGCATGACTTAACTTATAAATCATTGATACTGAACAAATTGTAATCAGTCATGAAATGAGTATTATGCTAACTTAATTTATCTAAGTAAGTGCTGGGACATATTTACTCATGGCATGACTTAACTCATAAATCATTGATACTGAACAAATTGTAATCAGTCATGCCATGAGTATTATGCTAACTTAATTTATCTAAGTACTTACATAAATTTATTAACAAATAATTAGTCTTAATTCTTATCCAGGTTCAACGCATTTAAAAGTACAATAAAACTGCTTGGAAAAATACAAATTGAGCTTATTTTGGATAATGAAAAAAGATTCAATTTAAGATAAAACCTAAAAATGAAGTATTTATGTTAACATAAACCTAAAACCAGAT
>JANXRS010000429.1 GCA_025356745.1 Arcicella sp. | reverse complement strand
CTCACCGCCAAACCAATCCGAGAGGTACCATCAACTGATTTCAATGTATCTTCCGCTCGATAAAGCAAATAAACCTTCCCATTCCGAACCACCGCCGCAGGATTATAAACATCTTTTGCTTCCCAATGTACATTTTGCTTGCTAACGGGACAGTAAAATTCAGAATTTTTAATCGGTAATAAGATAGGATTATCAACATCTTGCTTCACAAAAGGCGTTAAAGTCCAAGATGGCTGTTGAGCAAAAATGGTTGATACTCCAAGCAAAATTTGTAGGAAGATAGTTAGGGAAAATAGTTTGAGATTCATGGTTTTTTTGGGAAAGTCTATTGAATAAAAATCTTACGGTTTTACATCTAATGAACAAAGTATAAGTTCATCTTCTAATTTTTTTAGTTCATCATTCCAAATGCTATGTTGCACGAAAAGGCGTTTAATTTCTGCAAAATGAGAGTCATTCAAAATAGTTGTTGCAATTGTTGCACTGTACGCTTCTTTTCGATTTCCATTTTTCAAAAGATTTCCGAGTGCATGAAAAACTTCTAATTCTTGAGTTTCAGTTGGATTTTGTGAGAAATTAATTGCTTGTATATATTGCTTATAAAGTTCGTTTTGCGTTGCTAAACGAATTTCAAAACGTGGTTTTAATAAGTGGTCAGGGTCATTTAAACCCAAAATAATCACAGAATCACGTCCTTTTTGAGTTTTTCCATACATCATATTTTCAATTATGTATAAATGATCTTTAGGATTATCTCTAACAGGATGAACAATTAGATGAGTTCTATCCCCCTTCTTTCCATTACAAAACTTACTTGCAGGCAATAAATTATCCCATTCAACTACTTTATCTTTTATGCACAGTTTTGGGTAAGAAATGTTCAACTTCCATATATTTTCCCTCTTCCTGTAACCGTATTTCAGAATAAGCACATTTGTAATTACTCATTTCAAGTAATGCTTTAGTAATATATTTTTCTTTCCAAACGCTACTACCGTCTTGTTGAAATTTTGTAGTTAATCGTTGTACTACTTCCGAGGTTAATTCGGGTGGTGGTGGAACAGCTTTTAATTGAATCATACTCCTACTGGTATAAGTGAAGACATTTGAATTTGTAAAACTTTACGCTGATAACTACTTGGCGAAAGTATACTATCTAATTGATTATATACATTTTGTGCTTTTTCGTTGTCACCATTCAACACAGCATCTTCAAAATCTTGCATTAATTGCAAATATAGATCGGAGCGTGTTCTATCGCCTAAATTCATTAATTCAGTCAAGATTTCATCAACTGTCCATCCTTGAAATGAGCCAAAGCGTTGTCTAATATTAATACCCTTTCCATCTGGATTATCGTCTTTTTCAAGCATGATAAGATTTACATTCTCAGCAGATTGAATAATGAGTGGACTATGGGCAGTAACGATAAATTGGGTATTAGGAAATAAATCACTCAAATATTTAATGATTTTTCGTTGCCATTCTGGATGAAGATGTAAATCAATTTCATCCACTAAAACAACTGCTGGACCGTGCAAAGGGTTTTCTAAATCTGGATATTGGTCAAACATCCGCTTAGCTAAATCTGCCACCCAAGCCAAAGTAGCCTGATAACCATAACCCAAATCTTCTAATCGAACCCAACCTTGTAAAGTTAAAAATTCTGGAAATGTTTCAAAACTTGATTTGTCTGGGATGGTTGTGATACGAATTTGTGAAACCTCTGGTAATAAACCTCCACAAAGTATGTTTTCAACTTGTTTATATCTTATTTCAGCATATTTATTTTTATTATTTGCGGCGAAATATAATTCTTTCAACCATTCTTCTACATTTAAAAGAAGAGTTTTATTGTCAAAAAGTCCTTGTGTATTTTCACCTTGAATTATTTGTGAATCAATCATCATACGAGTAGTTCCATAACCGAATAATTTTAATAATGTTAGGTTATCAACATCGGATGGATAACTAAAAATATCTGTATCGTAAGTTTTTAATAAACTCGATGTTATTGACTTTTCATCAAGCCATTTTGATAAATCATTTAATGTAATATCAGAAATTTCATTCCTGAATGTCAAAAAGTAATCTGAAAATTTTGGAGCAGATAGATTAACATTATTTTGTTTGCTGGATTCAAGTCGCAAATGCAACTTCATTATTTAAGAAATTAATTTTATAAAATTCGTTAGGAGAAAAGTAACCTAATTTTTTTCTTGGTCTGTTATTGAGTTTATCTTGAACATCAGCTACTTGTTGATGGGTA
>JANXRS010000390.1 GCA_025356745.1 Arcicella sp. | reverse complement strand
TTTTCATCCCAAACCTTATCCGCTTCATCAATGGCTTTTTGCATGAAAAATTGAGCTAAATAATTTTTAAAATGGAGTAAATCCTTATCGTCAATATTCATTGAATAAAGCTTTAATAATTCCATTTGAATATTTGACAATGGTTTTGATATAGCTGTCATGATTTTTCAATTATGTTTAAAACAAATTTACATAAAAATCTAATCCACAAACTCCCAAGCACTTACATATACACCTTTTTTCTCAGCATACTCAATGAAATCTGCATAAAAAGAATGTTTTCCCAAAGTAGCACTGTCACCAATAACCACCAATTTTTTCTTTGCACGAGTCATGGCAACGTTCATTCTTCGGATGTCCGAAAGGAAACCAATTTCGCCTTTATCATTACTCCTTGTGAGACTGATATAAACAATATCTCGCTCTTGTCCTTGAAAACTATCAATGGTATTTACACTAATATTTTCCTTATATTTCTGTAAATCGGGACTGTGTTCAAATTGCGTTTTTAAGAGATTTATTTGTTGCTTATAAGGTGAAATAACGGCTATGCTTGGGAAACTTTTAGTTACATATTTTGTATTTAACTCGTTGACAAACAGGTTAATGTGCTTAAAAATAAAAACAGCTTCGTCAGGATTAGTGCTACTTGTTCCTTCCAATTTTTCCTCAAATCCACAACCTGCCGTATCAATGAATAGGAGAGGGGAATCATTTTCAAAAAGCAATGAGTTGGCAACTGATTCGTGGGCTTTTAGTTTATCTTCATAAAAAACAGAAGACGAATATCCCATGATGGTTGAGTTCATGCGGTATTGCTCTTCCAATAAAGTAACGGCCTCTGGATGAAGTTCAATACATTTCTCCAAAAGTGTTTTATTCAATCCATTTTTTGCAGCTTCGTTCGATTTTATCGTGGGGGATAACTGACAGTGGTCGCCCGCCAAAATCACCTTTTTTGCTTTCAAAATCGGAATCCAACAGGCGGGTTCAAGGGCTTGTCCAGCTTCGTCAATAACTACGGTATTATATTCCAAATTTCTAATGGTGTAGTGATTTGCCCCCACGAGTGTAGCCGTAATAACTTGTGTTTTTGACACAATATCGTCAATAATATACTGCTCGGTATTGCCAACTTCCTTCATGATTTTATGAGCTTCGTCAAACAAAGCTTTGCGTTGGTCACGTTCAGATTTACCAAAACTTTTTTTATATTTATGAGCCATATTTTTGAATTCCATGGCTTGTTTTTTCAGGCGTTTAGTTTCCTTCAAATAGTCATGCTCTGCCATTTTAGCTTCCAAAGTCAGTCTCTGCAAACGCTCAGAAACTCGTGCAGGATTACCTACCCGAAGTACATTTAGTCCTTCTTCTGATAATTTCTCACTCAATAAATCAACGGCTGTATTGCTCGGAGCAACCACTAAAATCTTTTGATTTTCTTGTTTAATTAAAGCTTTAATTGCTTGAATCAACGTAGTAGTTTTCCCTGTTCCAGGAGGTCCGTGAACAATCGCTAATTCATTGGCTGATAGAATTTTATCAACGGCTTTGGATTGGGATTCGTTGAGATTTTTTCCTAAATAATGATTTGTACTCTGTTTAAAAGTGGGGCTTTTTTGTCCCGTCAAAACTTGGATGAATGGACTTTTTTCACGCAAATCAGTTGCTGTTTTAAGAGCATCATTCATCTCATCGTAACTATTATCATCAAATAATACATCAATGCCTAATTTTCCGTCTCTGCTCCATTCGGGTAATTCATCGTCTTTAATCGTTATTTTTAATCTATTTCCATTTTGATGAGAAATTATGCCTTCAATTCTATCTTTTTGAGCGTCGTGATTGGTGAAGAAAACCGCTGGCATTCCCGCCCGAAATTGATGAAAAATATCTTGGTGAGTAGTGCGTTCCAATTCAATGGTTAAATAATCTCCTCGACCTATTTCCGAACCTCGAATTGCCACAGGAAACCACGTCAAACCATTAGCACGGCGGTCTGAAACAGATGATGATTCAGTTAATCTTTTATATTGTTCACGGTCTTCATTCCGTTCAATTTTCAGTAAATCCAGTAATTTTTTAAAATAATCCATGTTGCAAAGGTACTTAAATAGCACACGGATTGAACGGATTAGACACAGATAAAATTTGGGTAGGGACTGTTGAAATATACTAGTGTTTTGTCAATTTAGTTTTATGTATTAATATTATGAGATAAAAATAAGAAATCTCATGTCACGGAAAGCAAAGCAAGTTATTTTATCAGATATTGAAAGGTCAGCATTACAATCAATCATTAAAAAAGGGGTTCATAAAA
>JANXRS010000389.1 GCA_025356745.1 Arcicella sp. | reverse complement strand
TTTTCATCCGAAGCTATGACACAAATTGCATTCATCTCCTTAATAATCAACAGATTATAATTCCAAAACAATGTCTAAGTAGATTAAAAATAAACCTTCATTATATTCATCTTTTAGGGTCACACCGCTTAGTTTTTTTGTTTTCATTTCAGTTAAAAGGTATAAAAATTTTTCAGTAGCAATATGAAAGTTCATCCCTTCAGGACGAATATTTGAAACACAATTACGACTCTCATCGGTCATGCCCACATAAGGGCGAAAGGTAATGTCTCCGTACCATTGGGCGAAGTTAGCCCTGGACGTTCGGTACGCTATGACCCACGGGCTACACGGGCGGGTGTATAATTTTAAGAAATTGCCAAGCATCAGATTGCATAAAATTAAAATTTGACGGTCTAAATTACGGTAAATATTTAATAAACTGACTTATTTTTCTGGAAAACTAATTCAAAGTAATTTCCTATATCCAAGGATTTTAATTTGGTTGGGTTGAGAAAAATTTCTTTGTATATTTGACCAAAATCTAAATAATATAATCACTACAACTATGCTCGCCAAAACCTTCGGAAGTGCCTTACATGGCGTTGATGCTACAATTATCACTGTTGAAGTTAGCGAAGGACAAGGACAACATTTTTTCATTGTGGGCTTGCCCGATGGTGCTGTCAAAGAGTCTGAACAACGAGTAGAATCAGCGATTAAACAAGTAGGATATTTCTTTCCCAGAACTAAAGTCGTGGTTAATCTTGCCCCTGCGGATATTCGCAAGGAAGGTTCAGCGTATGATTTACCCATTGCTTTAGGCATAATTCATGCTTCCACACAGGCGGATTTAAAAGAACTTGAAAATTACGTTATCATGGGTGAATTAGCTCTTGATGGCACTTTACGACCAATCAAAGGTGTTTTGCCCATTGCCATTGAAGCTCGTAAGAAAGGGTTTAAAGGATTTATATTGCCTACTGAAAATGCTTTAGAAGCATCTATCGTTAATAATTTGGATGTAATTGCTGTTAAAAATCTGAAAGAAGCCATTAATTTTTTAAGAGGAATTTTAAAAATTGAGCCTTTGATTACGGATACTCGTGATATATTCTCAAATTCTCAGAATGATTATGATGCTGACTTTTCGCACGTACAAGGTCAGGAAAATATTAAAAGAGCTTTGGAAATTGCCGCAGCGGGTGGACATAATGCCATCATGATTGGACCTCCTGGGGCGGGCAAAACCATGTTAGCGAAGCGTATTCCCTCAATTTTACCTCCGCTAACCCTTCATGAAGCTCTGGAAACTACAAAAATACATTCAGTTGCAGGTAAGTTAGGAACAAAAGCAACTTTGGTTTCAACTCGTCCGTATCGTTCGCCACATCATACTATTTCGGATGCTGCCTTGGTAGGAGGGGGAAGTAACCCGCAACCTGGCGAAATCTCATTAGCACACAATGGCGTTTTGTTTTTGGATGAATTGCCCGAATTTAAACGCTCGGCTTTGGAGGTGATGCGTCAGCCTTTGGAAGATAGAAAAGTGTCCATTTCGAGAGCAAGGTCGGCGGTTGAATTTCCGTCGAGTTTTATGTTGATTGCGAGTATGAACCCTTGCCCTTGTGGATATTATAATCATCCAGAAAAAGATTGCGTATGCGGACCGGGGGTTGTTCAAAAATATCTAAATAAAATATCTGGACCCTTATTGGATAGAATTGATTTGCACGTGGAGGTTACGCCTGTAAAGTTTGAGCAATTATCTTCCAATAGAAAGTCAGAATCGTCCGACCAAATACGAGAACGAGTCATAAAGGCCCGTGAAATTCAGACGGTTAGATTCAAAAATTATCCCGAAATACACTCTAATGCTATGATGCCTTCGCAGATGGTAAAAGAGATTTGTGTGCTAACCGAAGCAGGAATTGCTTTATTAAAACGGGCAATGGAAAGATTGCAATTATCTGCTCGTGCTTATGACAGAATCTTAAAAGTTGCGAGAACTATTTCAGATTTAGCTGGTACTGAGGACATTAGAACTGAACATTTGGCGGAGGCAATTCAATATAGAAGTTTAGATAGAGAGAATTGGGCGGGATAGTTTCAATTTTCAGCGAACGTATTTCATTCACTAAAAATGCCGATTTGGAATTATTGTTCCTCAATCGGCATTTTTAATTTCACTTTTACTAATAATTATACATTTATCAGAACATATCGTCAAATAAAATAATCACGTAAAGACCAACTGATTGATTATAAATAGGAAGTTTACTGTTAGTTAAAATGTTGTTGAAACCCATACTATAAGAAACACCAATTTGGGTAAATTTTTCTAATTGTATTCCTAATCCAATATTGAAACCATAATCTAATCTGTTAAGTCCATCCTTAAAAGTTGTAGTTTTGTTAGAAAATGTGCTATCGGCTTTTATTCCAGTTTTATTAAGCGTTATACCTGAAAGTATATTTCTTCCAGCAACCCCTAATCCCAAATAGGGACCTCCCCAAATGTTCAGTCTTGTTTGAAGGCTACTATGCCCTCGAAAAGTATAACTAAAATTTGGACATAAATCCAGATAATGCAATTCCAGAGAATTTTCTACGTATGTAGAATCGCTGAAATTATATCTTGCTTGAAAACCACGTGGACTGTAGTGAATTTCAGGTTGAAAACGAAGGCTTTTAGTGAGATTATAATTAACACCAAAGCCCAAATCAATAACAGATTTTAAGGTGAATTTATCTCGTGGAGAGATATTATCCCCACGAACACTAACGGATTTAACACCGAACCTAAAGAATGAATGGTCTTTTTTAAATTGGGCATTTGATACGTAACTAATAGATAGAAAACAAAAAAAAAAGGAGAAAAGTTTCATGATATTATAGGTTGAGTTTTAGATTATTTTGGGAATTTACTAGATAAAAATTATCTCACCAAGCGTCTTTGCATTTTTATGACTGTTTAGTTATCAAGCGGTTATTTCTCTTTGTAATATCCTTTTTTTAGACCTATCTTACTGACAATAAGAGTCTTATAAAACCAATACCAACATATTGAAATGGAACAAAAGTAATGACATAATCCGTAGTCTATTTACAAATCACATAATTCCTTCAGTCTTAAATTAAGGATTGTTAATTAGTGAAATAAAAATTTTATCATGTTTGAGAAGTCTTTACTTTGGGCGAAGACTTTCATCCACAGAAAACCTTTGAATCAGTTTCGTTTTATTTTGGTAACTTTGTATTTGTGAGATTAGACAAATCTATTCTTCTGTAAAATTACGAACACCCTTTATGAGACTGAATTTCAAAGACTTAATTATATTCGAGAACGACGATTATATTCTAATAAATAAACCCCCTCACGTAGCTTCTTTGGACGAACGCCAAG
>JANXRS010000376.1 GCA_025356745.1 Arcicella sp. | reverse complement strand
TAATTCGCCATCATATTCTCGAACCACTGAGATAGATTTACCACTTGAATCTACTATATTTACTGTGAAGGTTATCATTGCTTTATCGGTTTTAATCAAGATAACAAATTTTCACGACTTTTTGCACAGTAGGAAAAATATCGACAAATATGCCAAATCTATCATATCGAAGCAACGAAAAAGAATTGATTGACGACCTCGAACTCAATAATGATGCTCTCCGTCAAAATTTAGAAGAATTAGCGTTAATAAATAAATATTTAGGAGGAAATCAAGTGACGGTTAGTGGTCTTACAAAATTACTTTCAGATTCAACTATTTCTATTGCTGGTAACGAAAAATTAAAAATCACTATTGCAGATTTAGGTTGTGGTGGTGGCGATATGCTAATTGTAATGGCAGATTGGGCAAGAAAGAAGGGAATTAATGGTCAATTTATCGGCATTGATGCTAATGATTTCATGATTGATTTTGGGACAGAAAGAACCGCTCAATATTCAAATATTAGTTATTTACACCAAGATATTTATACGGAGGAGTTCAAAAAAAAATCCTTTGATATTGTTACCATGACTCTTTTCTGTCATCATTTTTCAGATGAAAACCTTATCACAATCTTTAAACAACTCAAAAAACAAACTCGCATCGGAATTGTTATTAATGATATTCACCGCCATTGGTTTGCCTATCATTCAATCGCTTGGATTACGAAACTTTTCTTGAAATCTTATCTCGTAAAAAATGATGCGAAACTCTCCGTTTGGCGAGCTTTTATTCGAGAAGATTTAGAGAAAATTATTCAAAAATCTGGTTTTACTAAATATTCCATTCGTTGGAAATGGGCATTTCGTTGGGAGGTGGTATTGAACTGTGAGCTTTGAGCAATGAGCATTCAGTTTTGATTTTGTAAACACTCACAACTTATTGCTTATAACCCACAGCTACGAAATGAAAATCATTCTTTGGTATCGCAATGATTTGCGTATTTACGACCATGAAGCACTATTTAAAGCTTCCGAAAAGACCTCTGAGGTTATTCCTGTCTATATTTTTGATCCTCGATTATTCATTGAATATCATTTAGGATTTCCAAAAACTGGAGAATTACGGCACCAATTTTTGATAGAATCTGTACAGAATCTTCGTAAAAATTTAGAGGAAATTGGCTCAAATCTTATCATCAGAACGGGATTCCCCGAAGATATTTTGCCCCAATTAGCCCAAGAAATTCAAGCCGATGAAATTTATACTTCAGAGGAAATTACGCAGGAAGAAAATGAAGTAGATTCTTTGGTAGAAGAACGCTTGAAAACTGATGGTCGAAAGGTGAAATTCTTCTGGCAATCAACGCTTTTTCATGTGGATGACTTACCGATGGATATTCAAAATCTGCCTGATGTCTTTACACAATTCAGAAATAAGGCTGAAAAGTTTTCAAAGGTTAGAAGCACTTTCAAAACGCCTACAAATTTAATTTTCAAGGAATTAATTGAAGTAGGGCAGATTTCCAACCTTTCAACGAATGAAGGAACAGATTGGAAACCCACCCTGCCAATTTTTAAAGGAGGTGAAAACGAAGCGAATAATCGCCTCAACGATTACTTCTGGAAAAAAGATTTACTGAAAGTTTACAAAGAAACCCGCAACGGAATGTTGGGGCTTGATTATTCCTCAAAATTCTCAGTTTGGTTGGCGAACGGCTGTATTTCACCAAGGTATATTTATGAAGAAATTAAAAAATATGAATCCGAACGTACTGTTAACGAATCAACGTATTGGTTAATTTTTGAACTGATTTGGCGTGATTATTTTCGTTTTGTTGCCATGAAGTTCGGGAATAAAATCTTCCTTGAAAAAGGTATTATGAACAAATCAATCAATTGGAAACATAATAGAAATATCTTTGAAAAGTGGCGTTTAGGCGAAACAGGCGTACCTTTAATTGACGCAAACATGAAAGAATTATTGGCAACGGGCTATATGTCTAACCGTGGGCGACAAAATGTGGCGAGTTTTTTAGTGAAAGATTTACAAATAGATTGGCGTTGGGGTGCGGCATGGTTTGAAAGTCAATTAATTGATTATGACGTATGTTCAAACTGGGGAAATTGGCTTTACGTAGCGGGTGTGGGCAATGATCCAAGAGAAAACCGTTATTTCAATATTTTAAAACAAGCTGGTAATTATGACCCCAAAGGAGATTATGTGAAGCATTGGCTTCCAGAGCTTTCAGGTGTACCTGCTGATAAAATTCATTCCTTAGGCTTACTAAATAATGAAGAACAAAAACGATTTTCAGTAAGATTAGGCGTTGATTATCCTAATCCTATTGTGGATATAAGAAAGTGGAATAAAGGATAATATACTAACAAAAGCCTTCGCACAAAGTGAAGGCTTTTGTTTTAAAATTCCATATCGAAAAAGAACCGTTACCCATCAAAAACCAAATATTCGCCACAGACTTTGTGGGTATTTCAAAAAAATATCTACATTTGACGGATAAATATTCGGATGACATAAAAACCGCTCCGTCATTTTATCATTCAAACAATTAAAATTTAATCAAAACTATGTCAAAAGGACTCATTATTGGATTAGTTATCGCAGCCTTAGTTGTATTCTGGGGTATTGGTGTTAGAAATGGTATGGCTACTGGAAATCAAGAAGTTGCGGCATCTTGGGCTAATGTGGAAACAGCTTATCAACGTCGTGCGGATTTAATTCCTAATTTGGTAAAAACCGTTCAAGGGGTTGCCAATTTTGAAAAAGGAACGCTTACGGATGTCATCAATGCTCGTGCAAGTGCTACACAAATCAAGTTAGATGCTACTGATTTATCGCCCGAAAATATCCAAAAATATCAGGCGGCACAAAGTCAATTAAGTGGTTCATTATCAAGATTAATGGCGGTTGCCGAGAGTTATCCACAATTGAAGGCTACGGAGAATTTCTCGGAGTTACAATCACAGTTAGAAGGAACTGAAAACCGTATTAAGGAAGAAAGAGATCGTTTTAATACTACTGTGAAAGGATTTAACAATAAAATTGTAACGTTCCCTAATAGCTTGGTTGCCAGTTTTTCAGGCTTTACGGTGAAAGGATATTTCCAAGCCGATGCCGGTGCTTCAAAAGCTCCAGCGGTTGATTTTGGCGGTGCAAAATAATAATTTATGATAAATGGTGAAAGGTTCCCGATGAATGATTTACCATTTATTATGAACCTTTTACTATTTATTTTTCATCGTTTACTAACAATAAAATGTCTCAAAACTTTCTTTCTGATTCTCAAAAAGCCGATATTGTTAAAGCTATTCAAGCGGCTGAACGCAACAGTTCGGGTGAAATTCGTGTACATATCGAAAAAATATGTCCTGCCGATAATGTCCTTGACCGTGCCGCAGAAGTATTTATTGAACTTGGAATGAGTAATACTGCCCAATTGAATGGCGTACTTTTTTACCTTTCGACCGATGACAAGAAATTTGCTGTTTTGGGCGATAAAGGCATTGATAAAGTTGTCCCTGAAAATTTCTGGGAATCCACTAAAAATTTACTAAGAACACACTTTTCACAAGGACTTCTTGCCGAAGGATTGGTTGCAGGGATTCACTCGGCAGGCGAACAATTAAAGCATTTCTTTCCCTATCAGTCAGATGATACAAACGAATTACCTGATGATATTTCATTTGGGTAGTTTTTTATAGCCGACGATTTCAGCTTTAAAATACTAATTATTTAACTGTAATAATTGGTTTAAAATCAGTCCTTCCTCACTCGAATCAACATAATTTCATGTCCAGAAAATTAATTATATATTTCTTTTTTACTGTTTATTGCTTCCTGTTTACTGCCATTCTGAACGCTCAGGATATTCCAGCCAAACCCAATCCTCCGAGATTAGTTAATGATTTTGTTATGAAATTATCGCCTACGGAACTATCATCTTTGGAACAAAAACTTAAAGTATATGCCGATACTACCTCCACGCAAATTGCCATTGTAATTGTGAAAACTACGGGTGATTCTGGCCCTTACGATTATGCTATAAAAATTGCCAAAGATTGGGGCGTAGGTCAAAAAGATAAAAATAATGGTTTGGTACTTTTGTGGGCAACTGAAACCCGAAAACTCAGAATTGTAACGGGGCGAGGTATGGAAGCAACCATTACCGATGCGGTCTCAAAGAGGATAATCAACACCATTTTAAAACCTTATTTTCAAGGAGGGCAGTTTTATCAAGGACTTGACGTTGCTACTACTGAAATCATGAAACGGGCTTCTGGAGAATTTGGGGCAGATGCACAATCAGATGATGATGGTTCAATTATTCCATTTCTCGTAATTATTATCATCGTAATTGTTTTCTTGGTCATTGCCGCAAAAAGAGGTGGCGGACGCAATGGTGGCGCAGGTGGTTTCATGGGCGGTTGGCTTGGTCCTATCATTTTCTCATCGGGCGGTTCGTCTGGCTGGGGTGGTGGAAGTTCTGGCGGTGGATTCGGCGGCTTTGGTGGTGGCGATTTTGGTGGTGGTGGTGCTGGTGGAGATTATTGAGAAAATTAAATGCTCATGGCACGAGTCAATTTAATAATCTATTAATACTTAGCGTGTTATATTAGTCATGATTAGTCATGCCATGAGTTTTGTACTTAAAATAACAAACTAATGTAAAGAGATTCTTTATTTTGAAGTAAATTTCAGTCATTTACATTGCGGGTAAGCTGAGCGTTTGAGGTCATTAAGTTTTGAAGATTGTTAGATAGATAGACCTTCCCGAAAGTTCTAAAACTTTCGGGAAGGTCTATCCACATTATTACTTCATAAATTTCTTAACTTAATGATATTGGGAGAACGACTAATTGGAGGATTTTTTTTAAATGATTTGTTCTAATTTAGCTTTACATTTAACACAGTATTCGTTCCTAATCTTAAAACTCCTTTATTCATAAGAGATTTCACGAAAATTCCATTATTTTGAGAGGTAATTATATGTCCAGCGTTGATTACAGTATTATCAATTGAACTTGGAATGCGGTTACAAGACCATATTGATGGTTCGTTCCAATTACCTGAAACCAAAGATTCGTTTGTAAGACAACAAGAATTTGTCGCCACACAGGTTGGAACATTTTCTAAATTGACTTGATAAAACGAAAATGCTCTCATACCTCTACGATTGAGAATAAATGGACCCGTATAAGGGAAATAGGAAGCATTTTCTGGAACGTAAGAAGGTAAATATGAAATTTTGGTAGTATAAGACGAGTTATATAATTGCAAAATGACTTTCCTCCCTGATGCTATGCCTGATTGGACATTTCCAGAGATACCATCCAAATAAATAAAATCGACCATTCTTTGTCCACGATGTTGTTCTTGCCAAGACAAATCTTGCCCCGCTTCAAATTCAAGCGTAATTTCTTTTCTATCTGCTTTTGAAAAATAGGCTTTTCGAATATTGGGTGACTTAATATTACCAGTATCAGTAGAGCCATAAAAATCACGAGCGATTAATCTAAATGTTTCCAGAGCATTTTGTGCATACCCTTCTGAAGAATAATGAAGCCCATTAAAACCGATAGTTCCGATGGAAGGCACTACATTAATATCGACATAATTATCTTCTAATTTTCGTTGATCATCCCTGACAACAGGAGCAACATCGGGACGGGCAAATTGAATAATGTCAATTTGAAATACGTACATTTTACTCAAATTGACCAAGTCTGATTTTATGAAATTATAGAAACGAGTGAAATTCCCTATAAAATCATAGCCTTCTCCATACGCTTCTGTTTCACCTTGTCGATAAATTAATGCTTTTACATTTCCAACAATTCCTGCTTTTTGAAGTCTGTATAGCATTCTACCATAACCCGTTGTAAGGTCTGTCGGATTTGCAGGATTCCGATTAGCGTGTTGTGCTGCACTCGACCAATTAAACCCTGAGTTAATAAAACAGGTCGGAATATTGTACGTATCCGTGATTCGTTGTTGAATTTCAAACCCAAACTCTCCAACATTTTTTACATAAGGAATCTGATTAGCTGCACTCCATGCTGTATCAGCAGGGTTATAGGGTTCTGTATTGTATGTACCCGTGATATTGCCAAAGGTTCGGCAATATTCATTATTACGAGTATCGTTAAAAAGACAAGTAGCATTCGACTGTCCAGTTAAAACATATACATCTCCACTCACTACATTATCACGAGTAACTACCAACGTAGAATCAGCATTATGACATAAATAGACTTTGAAACTATATTCGGCTTTTTCTGCGATGATAGAAGTATTTGCCGAAAAATTAGCTCCATTGATTTCGTAAGTTATAGGCAATCTGAGGTAGCTATTTGAATCATTATTTCTATAAATTTTCACCGAAATATACTGCCATCCAATAGATTCTACTCGTCCACTTATGGGTATAATTCCTTTATTTTGAGCATTTCGGGGATATAATTGGTTATCTTGCGGTAGTTGAAAGAATAGAACATTATTTAATCTTTGTGCTTGTGAGCTAAAGACGAAGAAAAGTAAAAAAGCGATAATATTTAGTTTAATTTTATAAGCAGTTAAGTATTATTTCTTCAAAGCAACGAAAAATACTAACGAATTATGACTTCTCGGTGTCTAATCAAGTCAAGCGATGTTTCAGTAGCCTTTTTTGATGATTCTAAAACCAAGCCGCCTCCATCTCTACCGTCACATTATCTTCGCTCAAAAGTCGCTTCATCAAAGCGTCAATTTTCACTAATTCATATTCATAAAAATACCGTAGCGTAAAGATTTTTCCTTGATAAAAATCGAAATCATCGCCCGTTGCTCCTGCCAGCAAAGCCTTTTCTGCTTTGATAGCTTGCACCAACCATTGCCAAGCAATTGTCATAATTCCAAAGAGTTCTAAATATAAAGTGGCATCCGATAAAAAGATCTCTACATCTTTGCTCGCCAAGCCCAAAAGGTGTTTTGTCACGGTGTCAGTTTTACTCAAATATATTTGCAATTTCTGAGCGAAAGGTTTTAATTGGTCAAGTGAGCTTGCTTTCTCAATCGTTTTTAAGATTTCAGCCACCAATAATTGCAATGACTTTCCATTTTTGATACTCATTTTCCTACCCAATAAATCCAAACCATGAATCCCCGTTGTGCCTTCGTGGATAGGATGAATTCTGGCTTCACGGTAGAATTGTTCCACTGGAAAATCAGTGGTATAACCTGCACCGCCCAAAATCTGTACGGCGGCAGAGGTAGTCAAACAGCACATTTCTGAAGGGTAAGATTTAGCAATGGGCGTGAGTAAATCCAATAATAAATGGTAATGCTCTCGCTCTTCTCCTTCCGTTACCAAAGCCAAATCTGCATACATCGAACATTGGGTCAGAAGTGCCAATGAACCCTCTACAACGGCTTTTTGGAACAATAACATCCGCTTCACATCGGCATGGCGAATAATCTGAACTTGAGGCTTTGCAATATCTTTATCCGAAATAACTCGCCCTTGCGGACGCTCTTTCGCATATTCAAGCGAGGCATAATAAGCGGCAGTCCCAATAGCGGTGGCATTCATGCCCACGCCAATGCGAGCCTCATTCATCATCTGAAACATATACATCAAACCTTTATGCGGTTCACCCACCAAATACCCCAAAGTATTATCGTTTGAGCCAATCATTAAATGGGCAATCGGAGCTCCTTTATAACCCATTTTGTGATAAATTCCTGCCGTAATGACATCATTATCAATAAGTTGTGAATTGCGTTTTTGTGGAACAACAAATAGAGAAATTCCTTTTGCTCCTGAAGGTCCGCCTTTTATTTTGGCAAGCATCAAATGAATTACGTTATCACACCCGTCATGGTCGCCCGCTGAAATGTATATTTTCTGTCCTTTTATTTTATAAACTCCCTCAGAATCAGTTGGTTCTGCAGTGGTTGAAATATCCGAAAGTGAGCTTCCTGCATCGGGTTCGGTCAAAGCCATTGTGCCTTGCCATTCACCCGTGTACATTTTGGGCGTGAAGGTTTCCTTTAATTCCTGAGAACCAAAACTACGAATCAGATTTGCTGCTCCCGAAGTTAGAAACGGAAAAACTGATGAAGAATAATTAGCAGCCTGAAAAATAAAAGCTGCCGAACTTAACACCGTAGAAGGAATTTGCTGACCGCCTTCTTCGTAAGAAAATCCTGCATTTATCCAGCCATCTTCCCCAAATTTTTTCAAAATTGGAAACATTCCTGCATGAATTTTGATTCTGCCATTCACCAATTGTGGTTCTTTTCTATCCATCTCCGTCAAGAGTGGTTTCAATAGTTTCTCCGAGATTTGTTCAGCCGAATCCAACACCATATCAAACGTCTCACGAGCGTGGTCTTGAAAGTACGGATACTTGATAAGCGATTGAACATCAAGTACTTCGTAAAGCAAAAATTGTAAATTGCGTTTTGAATAAAATTGAGTTGCCATGGAATATAACCCGAAGCAGAAGCATCGGATGAAAAGTTTAATGTAAATTATGACTAATACGAAAGCGTAGGGTTATAGTCTATTTACAATCTATATCCTCTTAAAAACTCCTCAATCCCCATTCGTTTTTTACCTTCTAATTGCAAATTTTCAATTGCCAAAATACCATCAGCACATTGGAAATGGAGGTATTTCTTCCCATCAGTTATATAGGTGCCGATTGTTGTCTGAGTATGCTTCTCACTGTTCTCCGTAGGCAACTGAAATTCAGACTCTGAAGTCACAGACAATAACGGTAACTCCAAATCCACTTCTAACATTCTGGCCTCATAAATTCGACAGGTTTTGTCGTTCAATATTGTCCAAGCCACAGGATATGGTGAAAGTCCACGGATAAAATCATGCACTTTTTTTACAGGCTGATTCCAATCAATTTGACAAGTTTCTTTAAAAATCTTCGGAGCGTGATGAATTTCTCCTGATTCGTCTTGTGGTTGTTGCGGATAAATTCCTGATTCAATGGCTTTTACGGTTTTTAAAACTAATCTTGCTCCTCTGTGCATCAAACGATTATAGATATCACCCACATTGTCTGTGAGGGAAATAGGCTCTTTTTCTTGAAAGATTATCGAACCCGTATCAATTTCTTGCTTTAAAAAGAAAGTCGTAACGCCCGTTTCAATTTCCCCATTTATAATTGCCCAATTAATTGGAGCTGCTCCACGATATTGAGGAAGTAAAGAGCCGTGAAGATTGAAAGTTCCTAAATTAGGCATCATCCAAACTACTTCTGGTAACATTCTAAAAGCCACAACTATTTGCAAATCAGCTTGATAACTTCGTAACTCTTTTAAAAATTCAGAATTTTTTAATTTCTCAGGTTGTAGAATTGGAATGTTTGGAGCATTTTCCAAAAGGTATTCCTTCACGGGTGACATTCCCAATTTTTGTCCACGTCCCACGGGTTTATCGGGGGCGGTAATCACGGCCACCACATTATATTTATTTTCTACTAAAATTCGCAAACTCTCAACCGCAAAATCGGGAGTTCCCATAAATATTATTTTCATTTTTTCTTTAATAAATTCTTTTGTCCTAAAAAATTCTTTGAAATTCTTAAAGTTTTTGTAAATTTGTCATTCTAATATTTACAGCAAATGCAAATAAAACAAAAACAAAAACAGGTAATCATTACTTAAATTGAAGTTTCTGCAAAGGTGATAAAAAATCTTGTAGAACGGTCTTAGACCGTTCTTTTTGTTTGTAAATGAGTAAAGGAATTGTTTAACATTAAACTATATCTAAGTAAATTACTGATGTTACGCAAGATTACTCTAACGTAGTTATTTGATACTGATTATCTTTGTCCATGAACAAATTATTGGACTTTTATACAGACTATTTGATTAGTAGCACATCACAAGCAAGTGCGACGGGTTTATCAAGACTTT
>JANXRS010000335.1 GCA_025356745.1 Arcicella sp. | reverse complement strand
ATCCGCTGCAAAAATTTTACTCTCAGTTTGCAACTGAGCGTGTACTTCTAAGCCAATAACGACTTCGTATTTATCCCTAATTTCTTGTTTCATTGAGTATTTCAAAATATCTATTTGCAAAGATAATAATTTTAGAGGTCTGTTTATTTACTACAAATCTAAAATGGTAAGTCTTATCTGCATCTCATCTTGACTTTTTTCATATATTTTAAATCTTATTCCAACCGTTTTAATACAAATTGAGTCTTTATAAAAATGATATAGCAAATACTTCCATTGGAAACCGAAACACAGCTCATACAAGCCTGTTTACGAAATGACCGCAACGCCCAACGCAAGCTTTATAATGCTTATGCAGGGAGAATGTTGGTGGTATGTATTCGGTATGTCCAAAATCAAGCAGAAGCTGAAGATATTTTGCAAGAAGCATTCATTAAGATTTTTCAAAATTTGGATAAGTTTAGAGCTGAAAGTTCCTTGGGTTTTTGGATAAAACGGATAGTAGTTAATACGGCCATTAATCAAATTCGGGCGGGGATACATTTCAAGGAGATGAGTGATGTTCAAGATTATGAGAATCAAGTGACTGATAATCAGTCTGGTATAGAAGGAATACAATTTAAAGAATTAATTGAAATGATTCAAAAATTACCTAAAGGTTGTCAAGCAGTATTCAATTTATTTGCGATTGAAGGTTACAAACATCATGAAATTGCTAAGATGTTGAATATTACAGAAGGAACGTCAAAATCGCAATATTCACGGGCAAGAGTGATTTTACAGGGTATTTTATCGGTAAAATAGAGAATGGATAATGGAAGATATAACAAATAATTCTTTTGAGGAACAATGGCAAAGAGCCTTTGATGATGCCTCAATCCCACCTTCGGAGGCGGTATGGGAGAGTATTGAATTGAGTTTAGAAAACAATTTTCAGCCCAAATTTAGTAGTAACGCTTATACTATTGGAGTTATTTCAGCCGTTATTTTAGGAATTAGCTTATGGTTTTTTATCAGTCCGAAAGAAGAGAAAAATCCATTGCAAGTTATTGAAAATAAGATTGTTATTTCAAAAGAAAGTGTTGAAAAAATAGTACCAAAAATAGAAGAAATACTTGTTATAGAACAAAAAGAAAATAGACAAGTCAAAAAAGCAATTGTTCTTGAGAAACAAGAAAATATTGAACCAACTATTAAGGTAGATTTAGATGTTAAAGAATCTGAAAATCAAGAACGAAAAATTATTAATTCCATGGATTTTATGAGTCCAATTATGGCTACCAAAAAGATTAACTCTGAATTGGCTACTCCAAGCATAAATATACCTTTAGAAAATACTCCTTATTACGAAATACCAAAACCTAAATCTAAAAAAAAGTCAATTTGGGATAAAATTAGAATTTCGGCTGGAGTAGGGGTTTATCAATAATGACAACTATTTAGAAAAGATAGGAGACATAGATATTTAAACCTTTTATCTAAATAACTTAAATTTTAATTATTATGAAAACACATATTTTAAAAATAGCACTTCTTAGTTTTACACTATTTATGGCTTGTTCACAAGAAGTACCTTTAACGCCTGTTGATGACGACCAAAAATTAATACAATTGAGCAAAGAGATTGAAGAATTTGCTAAAAATAAAGCTTGTTCGGAAAGAGATAATTGTCGCACAATGGCAGTAGGAAGCAAGCCTTGTGGTGGACCAACGAGTTATATTATTTATTCTTTATCAAAAACGGATGAAAAGCAATTATCCGACAAAGTGAAACAATATACTGATTTAGAAAAAGAACTCAATATTAAATACAATAGAATATCAGATTGTAGTCTTTTAATTCCACCAACAGTTGATTGCCTCAATGGGACTTGTGCTTCTAAATAATTAAATCTTAAATATCATGAAAAATTTTCTATCCGTAACGCTCCTAATGGCAGCGTTAGCTACCGCTTTTGTCTCATGTAAAGACAACTGTGTTCAAACTGTAACGTATAGAGGTACGCAATCAGTCAGAGTGACGTTGAATGAATTACGAATGGGGATAAAAACACTTCCTGCTCAAGATTTGGAAAATCCTGGGAAAATTTATGTGAAAGATAACTACCTGTTTATCAATGAAGTGAAAAAAGGAATTCATGTGATTGACAACACAAATCCTTCCTCACCCAAAGCAATTTCGTTTATTTCTATTTTGGGAAATGTGGATATAGCTGTGAAGGGAAATATACTTTACGCCGATAGTTACACTGATTTTGTTGCTCTGGATATTAGTAATCCCAACGCTGTGAAGGAAGTTTCCAGAATAAAAGAAGTTTTTACCAATGGACAAGTGGATGGACTTGGCTGGAATTACAACGTAAGCGACCAAACCATTTATGATTCAAGGTATAAAATGTATACCACAACCCAAGAAGTTGCTTGCGACCCACAACCTCAGTATTATTATGGTTTACCGAATGCTTCTGCATCCTTTGATTCTAAAGGCTTAGGATTTGCTTCTTCATCTGGTAATCCCAGTACTTCAGGTGTGAGCGGTTCAACAGCTCGTTTTGCTATTGTCAATGAAAGACTTTATGCCGTTTCTCAAAGTGAAATGAAATTATTCAGCCTTCAAAATCCCGAAAGTCCTGTAAAAGATGGTTCTCTAAACTTAGGTTTTGGTATCGAAACAATTTTCCCTTACAAAGACAAATTGTTTTTAGGAACCAACACTGGGGTACAAATTTGGGATAATAAAAATCCTCAGAAACCAACTTATTTATCCCGTCTCGACCACGCCCGTGCTTGCGACCCTGTGGTAGTAGAGAATGATATTGCTTATGTAACACTTCGTTCGGTCAATAATTTTTCTCGTTGTGGCGGGGCAATTGCTAATCAATTGGATGTGATTGATGTTTCAAATGCGGCAAGTCCTATCCTTTTAAAAACGTATGAAATGGAAAGCCCTTATGGTTTAGGAATTGATAAAAATAAACTTTTCATTTGTGAAGGAGTGAGCGGATTGAAAACTTTTGATGCAACCAAACCTATGGATATTAAGCAATTACAACATTTTAAGGATATGAACGCCTACGATGTAATTCCGCTTAATAATACTTTAATGTTGATTGGAAAAGATGGTTTATATCAGTATGATTACTCGAACCCAAACAGTTTAAAGTTATTAAGTAAAATTTCGGTTAAACCTGTTTCATGATTTTTCGTGAGCAAAACCATTCGGTTTGATTTAAACCAGAACATTTAAATCAATATTTTCACGTAATCAACCATAAAATGAAAATAATATTCACCCTCATTCTCGCTCTCGTTGGTACAATGGTGTATCCACAAGATAAACCACTACAAGGTTCATTTAAGAATTTTGTGAAAGGCAAGTATGTCAATTTTACTGATTTTGGTGGATTATTTGGTAAGTCATACCAGATATATTACAACAATTCCAACTATGGAAACATAGTTCCTGGAAGGGTTAATTTTACAATTCAAACCTTCAACGGAATTAGAGTTTATAAAAACTTGGCGGTCGGGGCAACCGTTGGCGTTGATTGGTTTAGTAATTACCAAATTATTCCGATTTCATTGGGTATTCGAGTTACGTCTGGAGATTCAAAAATCAAGAAAGTAAAAACTTTTGTAGGAGTTGATGCGGGGTATGGATTTATGTGGTTGAATGATAAAATGGGGGATAATCAAAAGATTAACGGAGGTTTAGGTATCAGTCCCATGGCAGGTTTATTAATTCCCACGGGTGGAAATGCCAATTTTACTTTAAGTATTGGCTATAAACATAATGGTTTTAACACAAAGATTAGCAATCGCATTAATGAATCTCTTTATATAAACGAAACGGATTATAATTTGAATAGAATGGCTATTCGATTAGGAATTAATTTTTAAAACAAAAGCCCTCTCAATTCAACATTGAGAAGGCTTAATATATTTTGCTATAAATTTAGCAACTACATTCTTTTTTGTATTTCCAGTTAAAATAATAAGCCAAAGTAATAAATAATGCTCCCAAACTGCCTGTTAAAAACTCAAATTGATGTCCTAACCAAATGATTTCTAATAACTTAACGAGTAAACTTCCAATCAATAGATATAAAGGCATAGGATTTTGATGCTTCTTAAAATCACTAAATAAAAGTATCCCTGCCAACATCAAACTTCCGCCAATAAACCAAATTTCCCAAGAATGGTCACTAATAAAACTGCTTCCTAAAAAGGGTAAAAGCGTAATAGCAATAGGCGTTGCAATACAATGAATAGCACAAATAAGAGAAAGATAGAATCCTATCTTTTCCATTTTATTATGTTCGTGTGTATGTTTTGCAAATGTAATCATGTTGCAAAAGTAATACACTTGCAACATGATTGCAAATAAAATTCTCAAAAATTTAACACAACTGATATTCAAGTAATTTTTCTATCTGTATCATTTTCGATAAGATAAATAATTGACAAAATGGTTTAACAAAAAAGCCTTTTCAATTTGAGTTGAAAAGGCTTTGAAAATATCTGTTATAATCAATTTTTTTTTATACTTTTAACCTAAACGCTAACACCTATTTAAAATTTATGAATGATTATTGTCCTAATAATATTTCAAGTTCTTTCTTGAACTCGATTAGTAAGGTTTCTTTCATGGAGATTTTACGTTTCTGTGTATTGATTTTGTTCATCACTAATTTATCTCCCATCTGACCACTATATTGAGAATCCGTAATAAAAGCATCTAATTCGTTTTTCTCTTTTTTGGTCATGTAATCCATCTGATTAATCATGATTTTCAACTGCTCTACTCTTGGCTTTTCGTCTAAAGCTGGATGACGATAACTAATTACCCGCAAGAGATAGTTCATCTCAAAAATCTTATCACAAACATTTCTAAAACGCTCAGCAATACTGCGGTCGAGGGTTTTGGTTTGTGCGGCTAACTCTTTCCATTTTACTAAATATCCTTTCGCTTTTTCAGAAGTGGCTGGAATTTCTGACTGTACTTTAAACAAACTCTCCAACTCGGTCGTCATTTCCTTCATTTGTTGTACCCGTGGGTCAATTCTGATGGTTGTAACAATACCTTTATCACGGTTGTAACGCTCAAAGAAGAAATCATTAGAACGCTTAAATTGTTTCCAAAGTAAACTTTGCTTCTTCGGTGGAACGTTCGCAATGGTTTTCCATTCACGTTGCAAATTTTTAATAGTTTCAAAAGCAACATCAATGTCTTTTTCGTAACGTAAATTACGAGCATCATCCACTATACGTTGAAGCGTTGCTAATTTTTCATCAATCAGACGGTTTTTTTCAGAATAATATTCACGACGACGAACGAAAAACTCATCAACAATTTCATCAAATTCACCTTCTACACCATCTTGAAGATTTTTATCTACGGGTCCCGTTTTCAACCATTTGGCTTTAATTTCCATAATGGTTTCAGTGGCAACCGCCCAATCTTCAATTTTACCCGCTTCTCTAACTTCCTCAATTAAGGCCTTTTTAATTTCAAGGTTTTTAATTTGATTATTTAAAATCAATTCACGAAGTTCCAGTTCCATGCCGTCCAAACGTTCGAGCAAAGGAATGAAATTTCCAAGACCATCAAATTCAGTGAGGCTTTTACGGAGTTGAAGCAGTTTAGTCAAATACGACCCCTTATTTTGGGCTTCTTCCACTTGTTCAAACAGCGTGCTTACTTTGTTTTCAGCAATAGAAAAGCGATTAACAAAATATTGTAGTGCTTCTTCTTCAGTGTTTCTGACTACACCAATTTGGCGTTCTTCGTACTCAGCGTAGCTTTTCAGGTAGACCTTACCGTCTTGGCAGTAGCCATATTCAGCCGGATTCTTACTTTTGTTTTCCATTGGTTTTATTACATGAATAGAGTTTCTGGCAAGGCTCATTACTCTAAGTGATTCATGGTTTAGGTTAATTAATGTTTGAGTAGCTTTCTTATAACTATTAAAACAGTTTTGTTTTTGTGATTAATTTTGTGCAAGTTACTGATTTTCAATAAAAAATCTAATCTTTTATCTACATAATCCATTGAGTGGTCATTTTTTTTTAGTTTGGTATCTTTCTAAATTCCAACAACAAATCCAAAAAGATAAAATTGCCTAAAATTCACTTTTCTCCTAACGAATTTTATAAAATTAATTTCTCAAATAATGAAGTTGCATTTGCGACTTGAATCCAGCTCTCAAAAAAAACAAAATTTGTCCTAAAAATTGAAGTCAAGATTTTAATACTGGTTGCTTAGTCTGCAAAAATTTAAAGTCGCTTATTAATTAATAAGGTCATACTATGCCAATCAGTGAAGTCAGCATCTGAGTATATTCAGGTAAACTACACAGTTTTTCGGACAAATTTTAACATTTTTAGGACAATCTGGGTACTCTTTTACAGGTATATTCCAGATGAATGAACATAGCTTTGTAAGTCATATTTTTGTTCAAATTTAAAACCAAAACCAGCTCACTGAAATGAAAAAAACACTATTTCCTCTATTAATTCTTGTCTTTATGAAGTGTAGTCTTCTTGCACAAGACACTGAGCGAACTATTATGTTGCTCAGGTTCAACGCATTTAAAAGTACAATAAAACTGCTTGGAAAAATACAAATTGAGCTTATTTTGGATAATGAAAAAAGATTCAATTTAAGATAAAACCTAAAAATGAAGTATTTATGTTAACATAAACCTAAAACCAGA
>JANXRS010000334.1 GCA_025356745.1 Arcicella sp. | reverse complement strand
CTCTGCCTTACTGGGTTCACGGGTAAGAATCTTCCATAATTCTTCAAGATGTTGTTCGATTGATTTCGAGTTATCCGACTGATAATCAATGGATAATAAAGAATTATTAGCAAAATTCTCTTTAACAAAATGCTTTAAATTAAAATTTAAAGTTTCATGATACTGCAAATATTTTCCCTCAATTTCTTCCAATGGAAAATTGGGAATATAATCACAGAAAGTTTTGGAATCTGGAAAAATATCACTCGTTTGAACGGCTTTGAAAAATTCGGATGAGTAGAATTGATTAATATTATTTTGTTGATGTTGCATTGGTATATTAAATTTTAAAGAATACTTTACTCAAAGCAAAGTATTCTTTCATAAGAGTTTATTTTTTGGCTGATAATCTATTAAAAATTACCAAAAGAATTATCAAAATTGTCATGGGAATTAAGGAAAAATAGAAAGCACTTT
Source organism: Arcicella sp. (assembly GCA_025356745.1). Lineage (GTDB taxonomy): Bacteria > Bacteroidota > Bacteroidia > Cytophagales > Spirosomataceae > Arcicella. The sequence goes on along the minus strand of JANXRS010000334.1, from coordinate 5,451 downwards.
CTCCACCATAATGTTCAAAAATATAACCCGTAATTAATGAACCTGTTGTTCCTCCTAACGCTGAAAAAATCACGATTAAACCTGACATTATTCCATGCTGACGGGTGGGTAATGAACTTAAAATTACGGAATTAATGGCTGGATAAATTGGGGCAATAACTAAGCCTATCATCGGAAAAATGAAGGCAACCAACGGGGCATTTCCCCATCCTGTAATGATCTCATTCCCAAGATTTTTAGCCAGTGGCAAAACTAATAAAACCATAGCACCTGCTAGTAACACACAGACTATCAATACCGTAAGCCATTTTGCTTTTTTTAAGACAATTCCCGCCAAGAATCTCCCAACAGCCGTAGAAGCGGCTAAAATACCTGCCATTTGGATACTTAATGAATTGGGTAAATGTAAAACTTTACTATTAAAAGTCGGCAACCAACTCATAATACTTTGTTCAATTAAAACATAAATAAATGCACTCGCTACAAATATCAAAACAACTGGCACAACCATTAAATTTAACATCTCTTGAAACCCTCCGACTGCTTTTTCATCAGGCTGACTTTTAAGGCTTGATTCATCGATTGACGTAGTTAACAAAAGCAAAAAAGCCAATACTCCAAGTACCGCCAAAAGGTAATAAACATTTACCCAAGCCGTTGACTCAGGGTTTTTATCATCAATAAAAAAGCTAAAAATGAACCCCGCTGATAAGATTCCAACCATGAAAAATGATTCAACAAAATTCATTAAACTGATATGTTCGGTTTTGTCTTTCACCACTAAGCCAATTGTTCCATAAACCGAAACTTTTATCAAGGCAAAACTTGCTCCTACTGCTCCAAAAAGTAATTTTGTCATCCAAAATTGGTTAATCAAAGGCATTCCTACACAGGCAATTGTCACGATAATTAAGGCTAAAAGCATAGAATTTTTATAGCCAATCCGAGTGATATAAGAAGCTACTAAAAACGACATAATGGCAATACTCAAATCCTTAAAAGCCTCCAAAATAGCAGCCGATGATTCTGTGATTCCGTAGGTTGATTGGACTTGTAAAATAACCGTTCCAACACTATTCAAGAGAATAGCAAAGAGGAAATAATTGATAAAAATTGAGAGTTTGATTTTCCAATTGTTCATAGAATGCGTGGTTTTGTGGAAATAGATATTTAATTACAAAGATATAATTATTTGTTAAAATGATGCAAGCCTAATTGTTACATACGATAACGATGTAGTTCTAGTATTAAAAAAGAACGGACGTATGCCCGCTCTTTTTATTTATTTAATTCAGTACTGAAATACTCATAAAATAGTTAATGATAGGACAAATTTCGAGTATAATTTTACAAGAAACTACTCTTTGATTATTATTTTAATGCCCATTAATTAATGGACAATTATTGATAAATCAGGAGCGATTAGCTACAAATTTATATTTTTTTTTGAAATACTGGTAAATGAAAACTGAATTTGAAATCAATACAACCTGATGCAGGAAGTTCATTCAAATTATTACATCATCTAGTGCAAGTAAATACTTTTAAATGGCAGTATCCTTATTATCCCGAGTATGAAATTGTTTGCGTTTTTGAGGGTTCGAGCGGGCGACACGTGGGGAATGATCTGAGTAATTATACTGATGGTGATTTGGTTCTAATTGGCTCAAATATTCCACACGGGGTTTTGACTATGAGGCTTTCGTGTCGTATTTGGAACGTGTTTTAAACAATTTGAAGGTACAAATCCTTCACAATTTAAACGAAATTTTAGTAAAACATAACAGTACGGTATGCAAGATTGAGTATGTTTGAGTTATTTTTGGGATATAAATTTGATAAAATTCATGAAAGTTGCCCTTTTTATTCCTTGTTATATTGACCAATTTTATCCAAAAGTTGCTATTGCGACATTGGAATTATTAGAAAAATTAGGCTGTGAAGTTACTTATCCGCTTAATCAAACTTGTTGCGGACAACCAATGGCAAATTCAGGTTTTGAGCATCTGAGCAAGGATTGTGACAATAATTTCGTGGATAATTTTAGAGGATTTGACTACATTGTTTCGCCTTCGGGCAGTTGTACTTTGCATATCAAAGAACACTTGCACGGATCTGATAATCAGGCATCTACTCATATTCGTAAACATATCTATGAGCTTTCGGAGTTCATGACAGATATTTTAAAAGTAGAAAAATTAGATGCAAAATTTCCGCATAAAATCGGACTTCATCAAAGTTGTCACGGACAACGAGGTTTGAAATTAGCCCAAATGTCGGAACTGGTAGCTGAGCCATTTTCTAAAATTGAAAGATTATTGAAGATGGTTGAAGGACTTTCAATTGTGGCATTAGACCGCAAAGATGAATGTTGCGGTTTTGGGGGAACATTTTGTGTTACGGAGGAAGCCGTTTCTGTAAAAATGGGAAAGGATAGAATTACTGACCATACAAAACACGAAGCCGAATTTATTGTGGGTTCGGATGTTTCGTGTTTAATGCACATGGAAGGAATTATGAAACGACAAGGTTCGGAGATTAAGGTGAAGCATATAGCAGAAATATTGAATGGGTAAAACATTATAATTTTCAAAATGAGTTCAATAAAAATAGACCATGCCACGGCTTCGGTTGAATTTAATAAAGACGAAGCCCACGTAAATTGGCACGATGAAACGCTCTGGTTTGTGCGTTCTAAACGTGACAAAGCTGTTTTTCAGATTCCAGAATGGGAACAATTGCGGGAAGCAGGTTCGCAAATAAAGAACCACGTTTTGTCTAATATGCACGATTTGTTGTTGGAATTTGAAGAAAAAGCAACCGCCAATGGCATCACAGTGCATTGGGCAACGGATGCTCAAGAACACAATGAAATTATTTATTCGATTATCAAAAATGAGGGTGTGAACCGCATGGTAAAATCTAAATCCATGCTTACAGAAGAATGTCATTTGAACGATTTTTTGAAAGAAAAAGGCGTTGAAGTCATTGATTCTGACCTTGGCGAGCGTATTGTACAAATGCGAAATGAGTCACCTTCTCACATTGTTTTGCCAGCTATTCACCTAAAAAGGTCAGATGTAGGTGAGACTTTCCATAAACATTTAGGAACTGAGAAAGGAGCCACCGACCCCCAATATTTAACGGAAGCCGCTCGCCAGCACCTACGAGATACATTTTTAACTCGTAAAGTTGCTTTAACGGGTGTAAATTTTGCCATTGCTGAAACGGGAGGATTTGTCGTTTGCACCAACGAAGGGAACGCCGATATGGGTGTACATTTGGCGGACGTACACATTGCGTGCATGGGTTTTGAAAAGATAATTCCAAAGGCAGAACATTTAGGCGTTTTCTTAAGATTATTAGCCAGAAGTGCCACAGGACAACCTATCACTACTTTTTCAAGTCACTTTCACAAACCACGTGAAGGGCAAAAAATGCACATTATCATTGTAGATAATGGTCGAACGAAGCAATTAGGTCGCCCAGATTTTAGGAATTCTTTGAAGTGCATTCGTTGTGCGGCTTGTTTTAATACCTGCCCTGTTTATCGTCGTTCAGGAGGACACAGTTATCATACTGCAATTGCTGGACCGATTGGATCAATTCTCGCTCCGAATTTGGATATGGCTCAAAATGCGGATTTACCTTTCGCTTCTACGCTTTGTGGCTCGTGTTCAAATGTTTGTCCCGTAAAAATTGATATTCATGAACAACTCTATAAATGGCGACAGGTTTTGGTGAAAGAAGGACACGTTCCGACGTTTAAAAAGTTAGGAATTCAGTCGATGGCAGGCGTTTTGAGTTCACCAAGTTTTTTTAGAATGGCTGGAAAATTAGGGAGATTTTTGATGAAAAATACACCTTTTGTAGTCAATAATAAGTTGAATGTTTGGTATCAACAAAGGGAAATGCCCGATGTGCCGAAAGAGAGTTTTCGAGAATGGTATGTTTTAAGAGGGGAAAAAATTAATGAGGAAGAAAAAAAAGCACTTTAACTAAAAAAATCACCATTCACTAAATTACAACTTTCGAATGTCAGCCAGAGAACAAATATTATTTAATATAAAAAACAATCAACCTGATTATCAAGAACTTAATGCAAATTTTAAGTTTGAATCGGTGTATGAAAATTTGTACGAAAAATTCTCTGAAATCCTAAATTTTGTGGGAGGAAAAGCCCTTGAAGTTAGTTCTTACCAAGAAATCAAGGATGATGTAAGGGAACATTATCAAGGTGTTACAAATATTGCCACAACGATTGAGGAACTTTCAGCATTGGCAGATTTTAGCCTTAATATCTCTGACCCACATGAGTTAGAAATGCTTAATCTTGCTATTATCAAAGGAGATTTTGCAGTGGCCGAGAATGCCGCTATTTGGGTTTCTGAAAAACAATTACCTCATCGTGCTTTGCCAATGATTACTCAATACTTAGCAATTGTTATTCATAAATCCGACATTGTAACAAATATGCACAGTGCTTACGAGCGTGTGAAAATAGATGAAACAGGTTTTGGTACGTTCATTTCTGGTCCTTCAAAAACGGCAGATATTGAACAGAGTTTAGTAATTGGGGCCCATGGAGCAAGGGGCTTGGTAGTATATGTTTTACCCTAAAAATAAATGGATACTTCATTCAAGTCGAAGTATCCATTTATTTTTCCTTTTAGATTTAGTCTGATATTTTAAAGTCCATCACCTCACCAATGCAAAGTTTTCGTGAGATGATAACATACCGAAAAAAGACATATATTCTCAAAAAGACACCTGTTAAATTTGATGTATGCCTAATTAATGAGATTTTGAGTGCCAATAATTTACACCCTTTCTGCTAATTCTTCCACTTGTATTGCTATTTCCTCCTTCAGAAACGATAAGTCAATTTTGATGTACGGGATTAATTGTTCTTCTAGCATTCTCGCCCATTCAGTCATGTACAAAACCACATCCTCTCGCACGTTATGACGCATTTTGTTTCTTCTTTCCAAAGGAATACGTTTCAAAATCTTTTGATCAGAAAGCCATTCCAAATCTCGCAAATCTGTGACTGACAGTCCCCGATTGAGTAAATCGGCAATCAATAAATCAATATTTAAACCACTCGTAGGGCAGAATTCTTCTACTTGTTCCCGCCAATCTCCACGCCCTTGCATGGCAAACTGATGGATTTCAGCCTTGGTGAGATTTGTTAACTCTTGAGCCAAATTTCCACAATTACAACTACCCATGTGTCCCCACTGATAGTTGCCGCCTTCCGCTAACTTTTTGGCAGTAATGCGGAGGGCATTAATTAAATCTGGATTTGCGTGCAGGTTCAACGCATTTAAAAGTACAATAAAACTGCTTGGAAAAATACAAATTGAGCTTATTTTGGATAATGAAAAAAGATTCAATTTAAGATAAAACCTAAAAATGAAGTATTTATGTTAACATAAACCTAAAACCAGA
>JANXRS010000332.1 GCA_025356745.1 Arcicella sp. | reverse complement strand
AAAAAACTTGATTTTGATTTGCTCCCCGATGGTTTACGTTCTTTAATCTCATGGATTGGTGACTTATTAATGCGAATGGATGCTTTGAAATGGGAAAATGACTTGCCCGTTTTTGAAAGAGAATTTATATTATTTTTGGATGAAATCGAAGTGCATTTACACCCCTCTTGGCAACGAAAAGTGCTTCCAGTAGTACAAAAACTCTTCAAAAATGCTCAAATTTTCATTACCACACATTCGCCTTTTATCGTAAATTCAATTGATGGAGCTTATATCTATGAGTTAAAATTAAATGCTGAAGGCAAATGCAAAGTTGAATTACCGATAAGTATTTCTGATACATCTAAACCAATTGATGAGGTGCTGAATGAAGTTTATGATATTCAACCTACACAAATGTATGGAGAACCGAGAACAATTGAAATTGAAGATTTTCAAAAAGATGTAAAAAAAGCTTACAAAAAAGAGGCAGATTTTGATAAAAAGGAATTTTTAAGTAAGGCAAAAAAGTTAGCTTTCAGAAGTACCGAATTACGAAATAATGTTCAATTTGAACTCAGACAATTATCAAAAAGTTTAGCTGAAGATTTTTCGATATGATAGCATTCAACAGAGGCATAAATCCACTAAGTTTAGAAGAAGAAATTACGCTTGGTGAATGGTGGAGTAATGAATACTTAACCAAGAAAGCATCGAAACTAAAAGCAAATTGGTCGTGGAATGGGAAATATGATGTTTTAAAGAATGCCCTTTTTCTTTGTAATAACGACCATTGTGCCTATTGTGATTGCCATCCTTTAAAAGATGATAGAGGTTTTGAAATAGACCATTTTAAGCCAAAAACAAAATTTTTCTTAGAAGCATTTACCTACACTAATTTATTTCCATCTTGCAATGAATGTAATAAAAAAGGTAGTAAATATGATGTCATGTTAGTAAAACCTGATGAAGAAAATTATCAATTTGAAGATTTTTTTAGATATGATTCATTCACTGGTGAGATTTTACCAAATCTATCAAAATCGGAAGAAAATCAAAAAAGAGCAGAGATTACAATTGAAATGTTCAAATTAAATATTGGGAGTAAGCCAAGAAATAGAATAACTGCCATTAAAAAAGAAATGAAATGTGATACCCCTTCCGACGAAAGACCATACAGATATGGTTACTAAAAACCACAAAAAAGCCGTCCCCAGACATTCTGAGACGGCTTTTTCATAAACCCTAAACCAAACTAAATTTATTATTTTAAATATTTTTTATTTCTTTTTCTCTTCAATCTTCTTCTTTGTTACTAATTCTCCTTCCTTTAATTTCTTAGAAACCGTAATGTAAGGTCCTGAAATGATGGTTTCACCTTCTTTCAATCCTGACAAAATTTCGATATTTTCAAAATCTGAGATACCCGTTTTTACTTCTCTTAGTTTTGCTTTACTGTCTTTATCTAACACAAAAACAACCTCTTTTATTTTGTCTTTCTTTATAACTTTTTCTGGTTCTTGATTGTTTTCTGCTCCACCCTCTTCTTTCTTATCATCATCCGTTTTTAAAGTTGGGTCACGAGTAGTAACAGTGGCAAGTGGTACTGACAAAACACCATTTTTACGATCAGTAATAATTTCCACGGAAGCAGTCATACCAGGTTTTAAAGGATATGAACGTTTGCCAATTATCAAATCTGAATATGACGAACGTAAAACTCTGATTTTAACTTCAAATTCTGTTACAGCATCTGTTGAAACCACTGAGGCAGCACTTCCTAAACCATTCGCCGAACTGGCAATTTCATAAACAATTCCCTTAAACTTTCGTCCCGAAGCACTGTATGAATCTACATCAATAATTACGGTATCATTCATTGAAACACGGGTAATATCGTTTTCATTTACGTTTACTCGAACTTCCATTTTATTCAAATTTGCAATTCTAAGCAACTCAGTACCAGCCATTTGCGATGTTCCAACCACACGTTCCCCCAATTCAACATTCAGTTTTGAAACCGTTCCACTTTGTGGTGCATAGATGGTGGTTTTCGTTAAATTAGCCCGTGCTTCTTTCAAAGCCGCTTCTGAACTTTTTACATTAAATACTGCCGCTCGTACATTCGCTTTTGTTGATTCTACGTCCTGTTTTGCCACTAAATACTGTGAGTTAAACTGGTCAAAATCGGCATCCGAAATTACTTTATCATCATGCAATTTCTTATTACGGTCGTAATCAATTTTAGCTTTCAACATACGAGATTCCGACTGTGATTGCCCTGATTTTGATTGTTCAACCGAGGCTTTTGCTGAATTTACTTGGGCTTCCGCACGAGCCAATAAGGATTCATAGTTATCAGGACGAATCTTTAATAATAATTGTCCAGCTCTAACAGAATCACCCTCAGTAACGTACAAACCAACAATTTCACCTGATACATCTGGCGAAAGTTTTACTTCAACTTCGGGTTGAATTTTTCCAGAGGCAGAAACCCGTTCAATAATGTCAGCTTTTTTAGCTTTCGTGAATTCAACTTCCGTTGAAGGTTCTTTCCCAATGAGGCCTTTCTGTTTAGCGAAAACTAAGCCACCGCCTAAAAGGACAACCACGCCCCCGAGTATCCACCAAATTTTGTTTGAAGATTTCTTTGCCATAATTAATTTAGCTTTGAACCACAAGCTTTGAGCTATGAGAAAATAAGTTTATGCGATTGCAAACTTGAAACTCATAGCTCAAAACTCATAGTTAATTAAAAGGTAAGCGGTTTATTTTGATAATAATCTAAAATTTTAGTTCTAAAAATAAAGTCATATTTTGCCTGTACGAGATTACCTTTTGCTTTATCAAGGTTTGTTTTTTGCAAACTATAACTCACAAAATCTATTGCTCCAGCATTGAAACGGCTTTCTGCGGCTCTAAATGATTCTTCTAAAGCTGAAACTTGAACGGTAAAAGCTTCATATCTCTTGGCTGAATTTGTCAGATTCGTGTAGGCTGTTTCAATATTTTGTCTCAGAGTCAAACGGGTTTGTTGAGCATTCAAATTTGCATTATCTTTTTGAATTTTTGCCCTTGTAACATTACTTTTATTAGCATATTTACTGAAAATTGGAATATTGGCATTCAAGCCGAAACCATAATTCGCAGTATTTGAAAGCTGACTAAAGTAACCAATTGTACCATTTTCTGCAAAGTTTGGTTGTGTAACAATTAGAGGAATATCTGAGCCATTAAATTTTACAATACCAAAATTCTGTTCTTTTGTACCGTCTTGAATATAATTTTTTTGTGCATTAGATTGATTAGCACCAAAATTAGCATTCGCAGTAATGATAGGCAAAAAACCTGCTCTGGCAACTTCAATAGCTTTATCGGCTCCTTTTATACGTAAATCTGCTGCTTTAACGGTCGGTTGGGTACTTTCAGCAACCTCATAAATTTTATCAATTGGTGCTTCATATCCACTCGTTGCAGGCGTAGGCACTGTAATTCTATCTACTTTTATGTTGGTTATATTTCTGTCATTCAATAGTTGTATGAGTGTTAATCTTGCCAAATCCAACGTACTCTGATTATTGATAACGGTGGCTTCTTCAGTTGCTAATTGTGCTTTCAAGTCAAATAAGTTAGATTGTGCTAACGAACCCGCTTTTACTAATTTATCAGTTCTATCAATTTGTAATTTAGTAATATTGGTTTGCGTTTGCGAAATAACCAACTGATCCTCGGCATTCATTATATTTAAATATGCCAACACAACTTGCAAGGAAATATTCTCCTTCATGGCTTGCAAATCAAATTGCGTTGCTTTTAAGAGAATGTCATTTTGAGCAATTGTATTTTTCAATTGGAAACCATTATAAATTATTATATTTGTAGTCAAACTTACTTGATTATAATTAATATTTCGAGCAACGTAGTTATTAGTAAAAGGGTCAAGACTACGGCCAAAGTTAAAATATTCACTCATATTACCACTCGCATTAGGCAATTGATTAAAACGAGATTGCTGTAATTGCAAATCATTAAGCAACACTTGATTCTGACTTTGTTTGACGGAGATATTATTTTTCAGCGAAATATTCACGGCTTCTTGCAAGCCCAATTTGGTTTCGTTACCACTGGCTTGTACTGCATTTTGGGCTTTCGATTGGAAAGTCAAACAGGTAATTAAAATGAGGAATAAAGGAAAACGATTCATGGCGTTTGTTATTTGATAGTTCAATGTTACGAATGATAATTTTTGATTTAAAAATGTTTGGGATAAACGGCTGTCTCTCATGGATAAATGGAAACATTGAATAATTATAATTTTCAATGTTTTCATGTTCAATATTTAATTTTCATTAAACTATAAACCCTTCAGACTTTCTAAACATTTGGAAAATGAACATTAAGCAGTGTTCATTCAAAATTGTCAGTTATAGTTCAAAGACAATACCAAATAAGCTAATAATTTGATTATCAATAACTTACAAAAACCTATAAAACAAAAAGTGTCCGTTTCCGAACACTTTCATCATAAAATCGAACATTTATTACAGAATAATTTTATAGGTTGCCTTGGCTATTTGTCGTGATACTGCGTTAAAATGCCACCATTCATATTCAATTGGCATATATCCTGCTGACTTCATTACGTATCTGAGTAATTGTCGATTAGCAATTTGCTGTTTTGTAAGTTTTCCTATTTTTAGAAAGTAAGTTTCTTTTTTAGGATAGGCCAATTCTCCAAAAAAATCATATTTTGTACCCATGTCTAACGGCATACCGTCTGTGGTAGCAATGGTTAAATCAACCGCACTTCCATAATTATGAATTGAACCTTGGGCAGGATTTGCCACATAAACTGCCCTCTGCTTGGGTGAGTATTGCGTAAGTGAATTCCAAAGGATTTTTTGAATACTCAAGGGTCGCCCTCCATCATACACCAAAAGACGATAATTTGGACTTTTTTGTTGCAGTAAATCGTTTGCTTTTGAGAGCATTAGGGCAGGTCTTTTTTGTAAATAACAGTTTGTGATACAGCCGTATACATCTTTACCAACAAAATTATCCGTTGTAGAATACTTTAATTCTACTAAAATCTTAGAATCAATTTCTTGAATATTTACCAAGCCTTGTTCACGCATTTTCTGTTCATATTCGCAGCTTTGACTTAGTTCTGAGCTTTTAGATTTTACTTTTTGTTGAGAAGTAAAGGAAATGAAAATCAAGGGGATAATGATAATTAAAGATGTTTTTTTCACGGCTTAGGTATTATTGTAAGAAATAATGGCATAAATTTAGTGAGTAATTTCGATAAACAAGCTAACTCACAGAACCGCAATGCAACACTTTTCCAGAAAATTCATAGATTTCATTTCCCTCAAAAAACAAAGTCCTCTTTCAGCCATGTGGGTTTTATTTTTTGTGGCTGCCTTTGTAACCGCTATCATCAAATGGTTAAATCCTGATATTCCCGTAGAACAAAAAAATGAAATTTTTAAAGTAATTGTGGACGGAATGTTTGATTCTGCCGAGATTGCTGTGATGAAAATTGCCTTGCCTTTGGCAGGCGTCATGACTTTTTTTATGGGCTTACTTGCCATTGGAGAAAAAGCGGGAGCCATTGGTTTCTTAGCAAGATTAGTGGGTCCATTTTTTAATAGATTATTCCCAGAAGTACCTGCTAATCACCCTGCTAGCGGACACATGATTATGAATTTTTCGGCAAATATGTTAGGGCTTGACAATGCTGCAACCCCTTTCGGACTCAAAGCCATGCAGAGTTTGCAAGAGTTGAATCCTCAGAAAGAAGTAGCTTCAAATGCTCAAATCATGTTTTTAGTTTTGCATTCAGCAGGTCCAGTTTTAATTCCTTTGAGCATCATGGCACAGCGTTCAATTTATAAAGCCGCCGACCCCTCTGATATTTTTATTCCTTGTTTAATAGCCACTTATTTTGCCACGCTGACGGGACTTATTTTCGTAGCAATTAAGCAAAAAATCAACCTTTTTGATAAAATTATTCTCTTATGGCTGGCAGGTTCAACGCATTTAAAAGTACAATAAAACTGCTTGGAAAAATACAAATTGAGCTTATTTTGGATAATGAAAAAAGATTCAATTTAAGATAAAACCTAAAAATGAAGTATTTATGTTAACATAAACCTAAAACCAGA
>JANXRS010000327.1 GCA_025356745.1 Arcicella sp. | reverse complement strand
ATTTCATTAAAATTGCCCGCTTCACACATAAAAACTCCATTTCATTAAAATTGCCCGCTTCACACATAAAAACTCCATTTCATGCCTATAAATCCATTTCTGAGAATCAAACAATCTGTACAAGACTTCAAACAAAAGAATCTGCTGGATTCTCAGCGGACTCGATTTTGAGGAATTTATAACCCAATTGCTCCCTAAGAAGGTTCCTAATGACGCATATCATTCAATCAATCCCTTTCAATTGCCGAAGGCCTATTCTTATACAACATATAATGTTGTATAATTTATATTATGTTAAATAGAACATTTGAAAATTATTGGCTGTTAGTTCCCATAGGTCACAAAAAAAGTCTTGAAATTTTTCAAGACTTTTTTTGTGACCTATGTCCAAGCATTGGGCTAAAGACGATTACTCACCAAGAGCTTTCAATTTATCTTCCATTTTAAGAACTTGATATAAACTTCTTAAACTTGATTTCAAATCGTCTTCCTTCTTGATTGACCAAGCTTTCTCAAAATATGGCAATGCTTGCTTGAATTTCTCTGTCGCCAAATCCTCGATGGCCTTACCTTTTGTCTTGTAGGTATTCATGTCCATTGCATCCACCTCTTTCTTAACAAGTACGGCTTCATTGAAATTCATTACACCCAAATTGAAATTCACATCATAGTTATCTGGATCTAACTCAATAGCTTGCTTATAATATTTTGATGCTTGAGCCATCGCCTCACTCTGCTTAACTTTTGCATCATCTGATTTTTTGGTAACCTCTTCTGTGTTTACCGCACTGGCAGCCTGTTGAGTTTTCTCAGTATTTAATTGAGTCAATGCTTCATTTGCCTCTTGTTTCATTACATTAACCTCTCCTATTTGCTTTTTTGAAGATGCAGCAGTTTTTGGTTCTTTCTTGATTTTATCACCTAAACGCTTAATTTCATCATCGTAAGCTGAAATTTTATCTTTTTGTGCTTGAATTTTTTTATTCAATCCATCTACATTGCCTTTTGACAATTGGTCTTTATATGTTTTAATTTCTGGATCTAACTCTCTGGCTTTATTTTCATATAAAATCGCTAAGTTTACAATTTCTTGCACATTCTTTGACCCTGACGCAACGGATGCTTCCATTTCCTTAATAGCTGCATCTATTTTCTTGAAACTCAACAACATATTAATTTTCTCAGATTTCAAATCTTTATTACCTGGATGCAAAACAATTCCTTTATTAATGGTTGCGATGGCTTGTTCTTCTTTATTTTCATTTCTATAGATTTGAGCCAAGGCATAAATCATAGCAGCATCTTTACCCCCTAATTCTAAAAATTTTTCATATCCAACTTTGGCAGCAGGTTCATTTTTTGCCATTTGCCCAATTACACCCGTGTACATGGCAGCAGTTGTATCTTTTGGAGCAACTTCCATCGCAACTTGTAAGTCTTTCAAGGCTCCTACAAAATTCTTAGCTTGATATTTAGTAATCCCCGCATCCATAAAGGCAGCATACATTTTTTGCCCTTCAATTTCTGGCTTACCCTCTTTATCCATAACCATAGTCAGATACTTTTTAGCAGGTGATGCAGGGTCAATGGCAAGAGCTTTTTTGAAATAACTCATTGCTTTATATACCGAAGTTGGGTCAGTCTTTGTCAAAACAGAATCTCTCGAATTAGCAAAATCTAAATAGGCTTCACCACGAGTTAGCCAAGTTTTTGATTTTAATGAATCCTTTTTCATGACTGCCTCGTCAGCTTTTTTCTTAGCTTCAGTTAATGCTTTACGATTCGCTTCAAGCATCAGTTTATCCACTTGTGCGAAGGTTGCTCCTGCGGTCATTAATATCGCAAAAAAAGCAAGTGTTAGTTTTTTCATTCTTATTTAATATAGTTTGGTTTGTACTTATTCTATTTACATTTCCCTTCTAACGGATAATCTTTTCAGAAGTTATGTTCTTAACAAAAGATTAACAATTTCAATTAATATTTGTCAGATAACAATGGATAATGTTTGTCATATTTATTATCCATTGTTACCTATTAATTATTCAGCACTTCCCTCCTCTTCTTGTGATTCTACTACATCATCAGATTCAGCAACAATTTCAACCGCCATTACTTCGGTTTCAACCACTTGCGCCTCTAAAACCACTTCGTCTTCTGGTTCTTTCACAATTTTTGTTACCGAAGAAATTTCGTCTGATTCATTTTTCAAACGAATTAATTTCACTCCTTGTGTATTACGTCCCATTACCCGAAGGTCGGCAACGGCCATACGGATTAAAATACCCGATTTTGTAATAATCATTAAATCATTACTATCCGTTACTTCCTTGATTGCAACTAAATTACCCGTTTTTTCAGTAATATTCAGAGCCTTCACTCCTTTTCCTCCCCTATTTGTTAAACGGTAATCTTCTACATCTGAACGTTTACCAAATCCTTTTTCTGAAACTACTAATAATTGTTGCGTTTCTGGGTCTTCGATACAAACCATTCCGATGGCTTTTTCGTGCAATTTTTCTTCGTCAATCCAAATACCTTTTACCCCTGCCGCTGAACGTCCCATCGGGCGTACACGAGATTCTTCAAAACGTACTGAACGACCTGTATTAGTAGCAATAATAATGTGATTATTCCCATTTGTTAAAGAAACATCCAATAAACGATCATTCTCACGAATCGTAATAGCAATAATACCATTCTGACGTGGACGTGAATAAGCTTCTAACGTTGTCTTTTTAATTGTCCCGTCCTGCGTACACATTACAATAAAATTATTATTGATGTAATCTGGGTCAGTTAATGACTTCACATTAATAACGGCTCTGATTGAATCATTACTTTCGATATTCATTAAATTTTGAACGGGACGACCTTTGGCAACTTTAGAACCTTCGGGAACAGCATATACTCTTAACCAGAAACATTTTCCACTTTCAGTAAAAAATAATAACCAATTGTGCATCGTAGCAGTAAATAGATGTTCGGTATAATCGTTATCTTTTGTAGCAACGGCACGAGAACCTACTCCTCCCCTATTTTGTGCTTTGTATTCTCCGATTGGCGTACGTTTAATGTATCCTTGATTTGAAACAGTAATTAACATTTCATCATCGGCAATCATATCTTCAACCGAGAATTCATCATCAGTCATGTTGATTTGCGTGCGGCGAACATCTCCGTAACGTTCTCTAACATCAATCAATTCATCTTTTATTATTTGCAGTTGACGTTCTGGTCTATCCAAAATATCTTGCAAATCATCCATCAAACGTTTAATTTCTTCGTATTCAGCCACGATTTTATCACGTTCCATTCCCGTCAAACGCTGTAATCGCATTTCAAGAATGGCTTTCGACTGAATTTCAGAAAGTCCAAAATTTGATATTAAACTTGCCTGAGCCGCATTTGGATCTTTTGATTCACGAATCAATTTGATAACTGCATCCAAATTATCGAGCGCAATCATGAAACCTTCTAAAATATGAGCTCTTTTTTTAGCTTCACGTAAATCAAACTGTGTACGTCTAACCACTACTTCGTTGCGATGTTCAACAAAATAATGAATCAAATCTTTCAAGTTCAACGTATAAGGGCGACCTTTCACAAGGGCAACATTATTAACTGAGAATGAAGATTGAAGGGCTGATTGTTTATAAAGATTATTCAAAATTACGTTAGGAACAGCATCACGTTTTAGGTCAAAAACGATACGCATTCCTTGACGATCTGACTCGTCACGAATTTCTGAA
Source organism: Arcicella sp. (assembly GCA_025356745.1). GTDB lineage: Bacteria > Bacteroidota > Bacteroidia > Cytophagales > Spirosomataceae > Arcicella. The sequence goes on along the minus strand of JANXRS010000327.1, from coordinate 2,130 downwards.
ATACCTTCAATTTTCTTATCATTCACCAAATCAGCACATTGTTTTATCAACGATGCTTTATTAACCATGTAGGGAATTTCAGAAATAATAATTTGATCTTTACCTGTCTTAGAAGTCTCAAAAGTAGCATTCCCACGAACAACAATACGTCCACGACCCGTTTCAAAGGCATTTTTAACACCTAAAACACCGTAAATCGTTCCTCCCGTTGGAAAATCTGGAGCTTTAATATACTGCATCAAACCTTCAATCGTAATATCACGATCTTCAATATAAGCAATAATTCCTGTAACAACTTCCGTTAAATTGTGCGGAGCCATATTAGTTGCCATACCTACAGCAATACCTGAGGTTCCGTTCAATAAAAGGTTAGGTATTTTTGCAGGAAGAACCGTTGGCTCTTGAAGAGAATCATCAAAGTTGGGTCTGAAATCAACGGTTTCTTTTCCTAAATCTCCCAATAATTCTTCAGCAATTCTTTTTAGACGTGCCTCTGTATAACGCATGGCGGCCGGTGAGTCACCATCGACCGAACCAAAATTGCCTTGACCGTCAACTAATGGATATCGCAAAGACCAAGGTTGAGCCATACGTACCATTGCATCATATACGGAAGTATCGCCGTGTGGGTGAAATTTGCCCAAAACCTCCCCCACAATACGAGCAGATTTTTTATAGGATTTATTATAATTTACGCCCAATTCATCCATACCAAAAAGCACTCGGCGGTGAACGGGTTTGAGTCCATCACGGACATCTGGCAAAGCACGGGAAACAATAACGGACATCGAATAATCAATGTATGCTCCCCGCATTTCGTCTTCAATATTAATGGGGATAATGTTACTAGTTTGTTCTGACATAGTTTTTTTGAAATATGAGTGGTAGAGTTTTAAGGGAAAATATTAGGCTTTTTCCGCTACTCATTGCCTTTGGGACTCATTAAGAATTTTAATAATCAATTAATAACAAAACAACACTTATTATTATGCTTATTATACAAATTTCGTGAAATTTGAGGGGTTTTGCAAATATTGAGGGTAATAGATACGTTGGTGAATGAGTTTTCGGTAAATTTGTTAAAACGGATAAAATTTATGACATTTCTAAAAAACTTTTTCATTCTATTTTTCCTTTTTACAGGTACTTTTTCAAGTTGTCAGCCTTCTGAAAATAAGGCTTCAAATCAAGAAAAAGGAGCCTATCAGGAGCAAAATGAGGGTGATTCTACACAAAATCGTAGCAAAAAGCACAAAAAAAGGCATAAAAGGGATAAAGATGAGAATGAAAACCTACCCTACGCCTCTGAGAATCGTACAGACGCAAATAAATCAGATATTCGGACGAGGAATGCACCTGAAAAGGCTTTAAAAATTTTGAAATATGTCCGTGAAAATGGCATGGCGATGAGTGGATATGTCGGTGGACGAAGATTTGGAAACTTTGAAGGCTTGCTTCCAAAAAAGCAAACTTAGGGCATAAGAATTGATTATCAAGAATGGGACGTTAATCCAAAAACACAGGGCAAAAATCGTGGGGCAGAAAGATTGATTTCAGGATCGGATGGAAAGGCGTATTATACGAATGACCATTATGGTAGTTTTTTGTTAGTAGAAGAGTTTAAGTAAAAATAGTTGTCAATATATGCGTAAATCAGTATGTTCGTTAGGTATTTCATTTATCGAAAATCTGCTAAGATTTCAACAATACAAAAAGTACGAGAGGAATAGTATAATTAAAAATTGGTAAAGTGCCAAAATTCGACTAAACTTTCGTAGATTACAGATTTAGGTGCAACTTTAGAACAACAGACAGCCGACTAAAATGAGGGATAAAATAAATGAAGAAGTTTTATGTATTTTAAGGTATAAAGACGATGAATTAATCATTGACTATGAACTTATTGAAAACCATTTTTCATCAGAAAAAATAGCTATAAAGAAACTATGCGAAACAAATTTTGACAATTTACCCAATATCGTTAAATACTCAGGTTAAACGCATTTAAATATTAGAGAGCATTTTGATTAGATACTGGTCATTCCAACCTGCTAATTTTCTTCTACTTTTAATGCTTTCTTTATCGGTTATTTTATTAAGAAGTTGCAAAGATAATTTACGAATAATGGC
>JANXRS010000266.1 GCA_025356745.1 Arcicella sp. | reverse complement strand
GCGTTGTTGGCGTTCATCTAATTGATTGAAATAATTGCGTTCTTCGAGGGTAATTTCCATATAACTAAAAATCAGTATTGAATACGAAGATACAATATTTTGAAAATTAATCAGACCAACTTATTATTTACACGTTACTTAAGCTAAAATTAACTACAGTGATGTGAAAATTTTATATCATTTACTTTTTGCCTTTGTTGATTAAAAATGCTTTATTTCTTTGTTAATGTAAACCAACCTCAATCGGTTTTTCGCAAAGTTCAAGGTAATGTTCAATAATTCCCTGTTGTCCAGCAAAATACATTCTTGATGTAAAGTCATCAAGGCTGACATCATCAAGGCTTTGACGGTTTACATTCTTAGCTTCTTTCATTATTTGTACTCGCTTAGTTCTTTCTGTGGGTGTCCAGTCGTAATGCTGAAATAGATTTACTTCTCTAATTATTTCATTTACCATGCTATTAGTTTTAATTCTGTTTTGAGTTTTACTACTTATACATAAGAGCCGTTAGTAAAAATACTAAATGATGGCGGATTTAAAGAATACAAGCAAGATTGAGGAAAATATAATGCAAAGTAACAACCTTATTTTTATTCAAAAAATACTTACAAACAGGTATTTTTTGAATAAAAATACTGAAAATAAAAGACATCTTTTAATCTTATCTTATCACTTATATTACGCAAAGCCTATCTCTAGAAGTTTGATAATAACTATATTTTTACATGGACTATTAAATAAATGTAATTTTACAAACACGTACACGACTCTTTAGTGTACGAAGACTTTTCCGTACTTTTATTTGCTTAAAATGTTATGCCAAACCGTTAATTATCAAAGTCTTCGCATAAACGCAGATTAATTCTATAACTTTGCTAAATCAATTTTCAACTATTCTATTTTTTTACTGAACTGTAAATTTTATCCTAAAAATCTACTAAATAGAGACTTAGCCACTCCATCCATGCAATCCCCAAAATTCAAAATATACTCCTCCTCCGCAGGCTCAGGCAAGACTTATACCCTTGCGAAGGAATACATTAAATTAGCACTTAAAACGACTTCTCCTTGGTACTTTAACCATATTTTGGCGGTAACTTTCACCAAAAAAGCCTCCGAAGAAATGAAGGAGCGTATCATGAAATACCTCCGTCAATTTGCTAGTGACGACCCAAAAGATAAGGAGGAATCACGAGGCATTTTTCAGCAAATTTTGGCAGAATTACAAGAAGATGGCGTTGATATAGACGAACCAGAATTACGAAAACGTGCTAATAATACTTTTAAACACATCATCCATGAATACGCCAATTTTTCGGTTTCAACGATTGATTCTTTTGTACAAAGAATCGTGGCAGCTTTTACAGAAGAGTTGGGTTTCCCCTTTAATTTTGAAGTAAGCCTTGATTCGGGCGTGCTATTGGATGCCGCTGTTGAGCAATTATTTCAGAAGGTAAATACTGAAAATTTTGAGCAAATAACGGAGGCAATCCAGAGTTTTGCGATGGAAAAAGCCAATGAAGGCAAATCTTGGAATCGTTTGCCCGAAGAGTTGGCAGCATTTGGTAAAAGTTTACTTTCCGACCAATTTCAAACGTCAGTAGAATCACTTTCAAATTTGCAACCCGCAGACTTTTTGACCATTGAAATAAAATTAAAAACGTATTGCGAATATATCGAAACCAAATTAAAGACTGTGGCGAGTGTTGCTTGTAATTCAATCTATGAGGCAGATATTGATGTAGAGGATTTTTATTATTCCAAAAATGGGGTAGGAGCATATTTTCAAAGACTGCAATATCAGGATGTATTTTATAAGGCAAACACTTACGTAAATAAGGCTTTAAAAGATGATATGTGGTATTCAAAAACCTGTAAGAAAGAAATTTCTGTTAGGATTGATGGCGTAAAAGACGAATTGAGAGTATATTTAGAAGAAATTTCAAAGATTCATAGCAACGAAAAACCTAAATACATTCTTTATAAAGAAATATCAAAACAGCTTAAAAAGTTGGCTTTGTTGAGTCAATTAAAAAAGGAAATTGCTGATATTCAGAATGATACTGGACAGATTCATATTTCGGAATTTAACCGTAAAATTCTCGAAATTGTGATGACTGAACCTATACCGTTTGTTTATGAGCGTTTGGGTGAAAAATTTAACCATATTCTCATTGATGAATTTCAAGATACTTCCACTTTGCAATGGCATAATTTTTTGCCTTTGGTAGAAAATTCCTTGGCAAATGGACATTTTAATTTGGCGGTTGGTGATGCCAAACAGTCCATTTATCGCTTCAGAGGAGGCGAAATGGAGTTGATTGTTCATCTTCATAAAGAGAATTTGGAGGCTTTGGTGATGGGTCACGAAGAAAATGACTTTTTGTTGGAACGCTACGCCAGTATTCGTCCATATTTGAAATCAGAAAACTTAACGACCAATTATCGAAGTGCCAAAGAGATTATAAAGTTCAACAACGATATTTTTCAATTTATCAAAGAATCTCCTAATAATGAGGCAATTGCACCGATTTTACCAAAGGTTTATGATGAGTTTTTTGCTCAACAAATTCCGCTGAATTCAAAATCAGGTGGACACGTGGAGATTGATTTTTTAACGGGCGAAGGCGAAGACGAATTGATGTTAGATAGAACCCTTACAATCATCGAAGAAAGTCTTGCGGCGGGTTATTCCTACAAAGATATTGCCGTTCTTTGTCGCAAAAATCAGCACGCTCGAATTGTGGCTAACTCTTTGAAAGATGCAAATATTCAAGTTATTTCTTCTGACTCTTTGAATTTGACCTTTTCCGAAGCCGTTAACCTCACGATGGCATTGATGAAAGTAATTCAAAATCCAGAAAATACCTTAGCAAAATATGAGGCAATTTATCTGTTTTATCGAGTAGTTTTACAGCGAATTCCAAACACAGACGACAATCAAATTATCAAGCAAGCCATTGAAAATAAGGATGTTAATCAATTTTATCAATTAATTGAAAACCAAGGGTACTTTCTGAATTCCTTTCGTTTACAACAGATGGCTTTATATGAAGTAGCTGAGAAAATTATCAATACGTTTCATCTTTTTGAGCATTACAAGGAATTAGATTTTTTATTCAGATTCTTAGATGTCGTTTTGGAGTTTCAAACCAAGCAAAGCACTCATTTAACCGATTTTTTACAATTTTGGGAACAGAAGAAAAAAGTTCTTTCCATCTCCACTCCTGCTGGTCAGAATGCAGTAACGGTAACTTCTATACATAAAGCAAAAGGATTAGAATATCCAGTCGTAATAATTCCATATTGTCATTGGTCCATGGATACGGGTTTATATTCTGAAATTTGGGCAGATTTGCCAATAGAGGTTGAATTAACGGCTAATTTAACATCGTCATTAAAAACAACACCTTTAAGAATTACAAACAAATTGGCGGAGACGGTGATTGCCCCGCAGTATCATGCTGAGAAAGAAAAAACGTTTTTAGAAAGCCTAAATATGTTATACGTTGCCCTCACTCGCCCAACCGACCGATTATATTTAATCGTTAAAAAAGATGTTTTCAGATTTGATAAAACCGTTGGGTATCAATTATATCAATATGCCGAATGTCCTGAAATTGAGAAAGGAGACAAATTTATCAAAATTGTGAGTCATGGAGAAAAGAAAAAAATAAAATTTGAGATTGAAAAAGACTTGCAAATAATTGAAATACAGGTAATTGAAAGTTCTGAAAAGAGTAATACGATAAAATTAAGACAATCAGCGGAACGCCTTTTTGACCTTGAAACTTTCGAGAAAAGTCGTGATTATGGTAATAAAATTCACAATACTTTTGCAAAAATAAAAACAATTTATGACGTTGATTTTGCCTTAGAAGAATCTGTAAGAGAGGGTTTAATTATGGAAAGTGAGGTAGAAGATTTACGAGTTAATATCTTTAAAATTATTAACTTAGAAAGAATTAAACCGCTCTTTTCAGTCCATCAAGATTTGGTTAAAAATGAACGAGAAATCTTGATGCCAAAAGGAAATCCTCTTCGTCCCGACAGGGTAGTAAGGCTGAAAGACCGAATTGTTATTTTGGATTACAAAACGGGTTCAAAATCTGATTCGCATAAAACCCAAGTGCAACAATATATGAATATCTATCGGGCTATGGGACATCAAAATGTAGAGGGAATTTTGGTCTATTTGGAAGGGGAAGAGGTTGTGGATGTTAGGTAGAGAGGAAGATATTATATCAGTAACGGGTAATTCGATGTTTCAATTCAACCCGTTATGATATTGTTCAAAGTGATGTTCTCATAAACCGCTAATTTTCACACAATTACCTACTTTCTGACAAAATCATAAAACATTTAATCTTTAAGTCCATAAAATTGTCCTAACTTTGTATCCCGTAACAACAGGTTGCGGATTTATTCTCCTCCTAAGTTTCTTTTCATACAAGTCTCAAACGTAATGTACTGCAATTAGAAAAATTACTTCCCAAAAGTGATTGGTAAATTCTTTTGTATCATGCTTACGATCTACGGCTTAAAGACTTACGAATTTTTAAAATAATATTATCATGTCAGGTAAAGGTCAACCTAAAACCGCAAAATACATATTCGTTACAGGCGGTGTAACATCATCATTAGGCAAAGGGATTGTGGCTTCTTCTTTAGCTAAATTATTGCAAGCCAGAGGTTTATCAGTAACTATTCAGAAATTCGATCCTTACATTAACATTGATCCAGGTACACTTAATCCTTACGAACATGGCGAATGCTACGTTACAAATGACGGAGCAGAAACTGACCTTGACTTAGGTCATTATGAACGTTTCTTGGGCGTTCCCACTTCTCAGGCAAATAATATTACAACGGGAAGAGTTTACAATAATGTTATAACCAGAGAACGAAAAGGTGATTATTTAGGAAAAACCGTTCAAGTTATTCCTCATATTACGGACGAAATCAAACGAAATATTCTAATTTTGGGCGAAACAGGACTTTATGATATTGTAATTACAGAAATCGGCGGTTGTGTTGGAGATATTGAATCATTACCTTTTATCGAAGCTGCTCGTCAATTAAAGTGGGATTTAGGCGAAAAAAATACGCTTTTTATTCACCTGACACTCGTGCCTTATTTAGCTTCGGCGGGTGAATTAAAAACAAAACCAACGCAACATTCAGTTCGTGCCTTGTCACAATTGGGCGTTCAACCTGATATTATTGTTTGTCGCACGGAACATACTATTCCCATTGAAATGCGTCGTAAAATTGCGTTGTTTTGTAACGTTTCTCCCAACGATGTAATAGAATCAATTGATGCTGAGACGATTTATGACGTTCCTTTGTTGATGCGTAAGGAAAAACTCGACCAACGTGCTTTGTACAAATTAGATATTTACAATGATAAAGATGCAGATCTTGAAAGTTGGAAAAATTTCTTGGGTAAACTCAAAAACCCAACCGAACAAGTAACGATTGGTTTAGTTGGAAAATACGTTGAGTTAAAAGATTCGTATAAATCAATTGCTGAAGGATTAATTCATGCGGGGGCGGTAAACGAAACTAAAGTGAATGTAACCTGGATTTCTTCAGAACAATTGGTTGACCCTGGATACGAAAAGAAATTAGAAGATTTGGATGGGATTCTGGTTGCACCAGGTTTTGGTGAAAGAGGTATTGAAGGAAAAATTAATGCGGTAAAATATGCCCGTGAGAAAAAAATACCTTTCTTCGGAATCTGTTTGGGAATGCAATGTGCTGTGATTGAATATGCTCGTAATGTGCTTGGTTTATCGGATGCCCATTCGTCAGAAATGAATCCAGAAACTACCAATCCAGTAATTGATTTAATGGAAGAACAAAAAACTGTGACTAACAAAGGTGGAACAATGCGTCTGGGTGCTTATGCTTGTAAAGTAGAAAAAGGCTCGTTGGCTCATCATATCTACGGAAAACTGAATATTCAAGAACGTCACCGCCATCGTTACGAGTTTAATAATGCTTATTTAGAGCAATTTAAAAATGCAGGATTGATTGCAACGGGTATAAATTCAGAATCGGGTTTAGTCGAAATTGTTGAATTGAAAGACCATCCATTTTTCATTGGTGTGCAGTTTCATCCTGAATATAAATCAACGGTTATAAATCCAGCCCCTTTGTTTATTCATTTTGTGAAAGCCGTTTTGAAAAATGCCATCCCTTTGATGAAAGGAGTTAAGTAATATTTTTTGATACTATTTTGAAGAGACAAGGCAATGCTTTGTCTCTTTTTTTGGTATTTTAAAGTGATTTTCATTAGCAAATTAAACCTATTTTGCCTTGATTATGGCAACTAAGCATCTTTAGAAGATGTTTAAATTTTTTATTTGGTTTGTATCGGAATAGCAATATTTCCTTTCGCTTTTGTTACTTTTCTTGTCTTGATACAAGAAAAGTAACAAAAGAAAATCAAGAAATCCCAAACTCGCTACGCTCAAACAGTGAGATTTTGTAAAAATCTTACTGTTTATTCCATAACTCGCACATTTTTAGACATTTATAAATTTAAACATCTTCTTAATTAGGGTTCTCTTTTTACTTTTTAATGATTCAAAATACGAAGCAATTCAACCATTAATCACAATTAACTTTAATCCACTACCAAATACGGATAAGTCTTAGTAATTTTGCATCTTAAATGGAAACTAATAGAATATTAATTTAAAAGCGAGCGATAAACTCAAAAATGTACGAGAAATAATGATGGATAAAAATCAAATCACGGGTTTAGTATTGATAATGGCAATGTTGCTGGGTTATCAATTTTTCTTTGCCCCAAAGATTGACCCAGAGAAACCACAAGAGAAACCTAAAACAACCCAAACTACTGTCACCCCTCAAAAAGTTGCCATAATTGATTCTAATGCCGCAAAAACTGCTGCTGGAGATTTTTCATCGGCTGCCGTAGGAACTAGTAAGGATGTAGTTTTAGAAAATAAAGACATTAAAGTTACTTTTACATCACAGGGTGGGCGAGTGAAAGAGGTTTTATTGAAAAATTATGAAACATACAATTCTTTTGAAGCTAGTAAGAAAGAGCCTTTGATAATTTTTGACCAAGATTTTGATGAAATATCCCTTGATTTACCTACAACCAAAGGAAATATTGATTTGAATAAACTGTATTTCAATACCAACTCAGTTGGAGGAATGGTTGCTGAAGGAAAATCAGATAAAGTAGTTTTTAAATTGCAATTAGCTAATGGACAATCAGTTGAACAAACTTATACCTTGGCGGGTGCAGGTTTTTTAGTGGATAATGATTTAAAATTAACAGGCTTAGATGGTATTCTTAAAAATGAATCCGTTAAAATGAATTGGGTAGAGAATGTTCGTCCGACGGAGAAAGATTTGACTGAGAACCGTAAAGCAACGGTAAATTATTTGATTAATGATGGAGAGAATTTTGACCAATTATCAGAGTCTCCAACTGGTTCAAATGATGCAAAATTAGACCAACCGTTGAAATGGGTAGCGTTTAAGAAAAAATACTTTTTGTCAAGTTTTATCACTAAAAATGACCCAATTTTAAAAGCAGAGGTTGTTGGAACTGCTAATGAACAAGATTCTGTAAATATTAAAACGCTTCGTGCAAATATGGAATTGAATTTGGCGGGGATAAAAGCAGGAAAAGGAAATTTTCAATGGTATTTTGGACCAAATGATTACAATATAATCAAAGATGTTGCCCCAGGCTTTGGCAAGAATGTAAAGTTGAGTTATGACATCTTTTTGCCTATTACTCGTTACGTTTTCGTGCCTTTGTTTAATGTGTTAGAAAAGGTTTTCTCTAACTACGGCTTATTGATTATTGCCTTGGTTTTAATTATCAAATTTGCCTTGTTACCGCTTACTTATAAATCGTATGTAAGTATGGCTAAAATGAGAATTTTACAACCTGAATTGAATGCCTTAAAAGAAAAAATTGGTGATGACCCAGCGAAGCAACAACAAGCTCAAATGAAATTATACGGCGAAGTTGGCGTGAGTCCTTTAAGTGGTTGTGTACCTGTAGTGGCAACCATGCCCGTTTTGATGGCAGTTTTTATGTTGTTTCCCAACTTAATTAATCTTCGTCAGCAGTCGTTTTTATGGGCAAATGACCTTTCAACGTTTGACTCTATTGCCACTTTACCGTTTAGTATTCCGTTGTACGGAAATCACGTCAGTTTATTTACTTTATTGATGACCGTTTCAAGTATTGCCTACGGATATTATAACAATCAAAATACACCAGACCAAACGGGACAGCCAATTGACATGAAGAAAATGGCGTACATCACGCCCGTAATTTTTATGTTTGTAATGAACTCTTTGCCAGCGGGGATGAGTTTTTATTACTTTATCTCAAACATCGTAACGATTGGTCAGCAAATTGGAATTCGTAAATTTGTGGATGAAGATAAAATCAAGAATATTTTGGACGATAACCGTAAGAAAATTGCAGCGGGTGGTGGTGCAAAAAAATCACGTTTTTCTGAATATATTTCAAAGCAAATGAAAGCCGTTGAGGAGGCTCAGAAAGTACAGCCTGTGGTAGATACGAAGAAAAAGAAAAAATAAAAATAGAATTATTAATTTAAAAACAGGCAATAGAATCCAAAATCTGTTGCCTGTTTTTTGGTTCTTAAATCATTCATAATTTTACAAATCAACTAAAACTTACTAAAATGAAACTAGGAAAAGCCAGATTTGACTATCAATTGAATAAAGTAAAAGCTCTTTTATCAGAAGCCAAAAACCAAGAAAATCCTGCCTTATGGCTGTTTCTTCACGACTTAAGAACACCAATGTTTATGTTGGAAAGTCTGTCGAAAATGTATACTCAATTGCATAATAAGCCATTTTTCACTGAAATAAATGAGCGTTTTAAGGAAGTTGAAGACGTTTTGGGTGCCATTGATTACTATGCGGCTTTTCTAAGAGAATTTCATGCAGATGAAAAAATACCTACAACGGTTAAAAATCATTTGGAAAGTAAAACCAGAGAAAAAATTGTACTTTTCAATAATTTATTGGCAAAAAGAGGTTGGACAAATGGCAAAATTTTAGGAAGAATTAATGAAGGTTTAGCCATCGCAAAATGGCAAAATCAAGAAGAGGAAATTACGAATATTGAAAAATATTATTACAAACAAATTAAAAAAATAAATGAATTTGTGGGTGAAACCACTTTTGAGTTTTCTAATGTAGAAAGCCAAGTACATGAATTGAGGAGGAAATTGAGGTGGCTAAGTATTTATCCACAGGCTTTTCAAGGGGCAATTCAACTGCACGAAACTAAAGAAAACTTAACAGAATTAGAAAAATATTTGACGGATGAAATTGTTTCTTCGCCTTTCAATAATTTGCCTAATTCTTTAGCTACAAAGCATCATTTACTTTTGGAAAAGCATCATTTTCTGGCTTTAAGTTGGATGATTTCCGAATTGGGTAAATTAAAGGATAAAGGTTTGAAAATAACGGCTTTGAAGAATGCTTTTCAAGAAATTGCTTTTTTGAAAGATGAAGAAGCGATGAACGAGGTCTATCGAGTTTTAGGAGACGATTATCCCAAAATGAGTACATTATTAAAACAAGCTGGTGTGGTTGCTCAAACGTTTTTTGATGAAAAAATATTGGATAAATTAATTTGGGGAGTGGATTGAATTGTTAAGTAAACAGTCATTAGTAGGCATTTGTTGGTAAGATATTTTAAAAAAGGTAACATATTCTGTTGCTTACGCTTAACTGCCTACTAAAATTAAAATATATGAATAATCAAAATCAACCATTAAAAATTTGGGTGGGGCTAATAACCCTTTATTTAATTTGGGGTTCTACTTATCTGGGAATTCGTTTTGTCGTTGAAAGTGTACCTCCTTTTATGGTTTCTGGTTTTCGGAATTTTTTTGCAGGGTCACTTCTTTTTACCTTCGCAATTCTTTCGAAAAAATATCAAAAGCCAAGTCGCCAGATGTTATTAACCACGGCTTTATCGGGTTTTTTTATGCTTACCATTGGTAATGGACTCACAACAAGTGCGGCTAAATGGATTCCATCGAGCTATTCTGCCTTGTTTTCTGCCTCTGGACCTGTTATGTTGATTGCTTTACTTTGGTTATGGAATAATGAAAAACCCAAACAAAGAGTCATCATTGGTGCTTTTTTAGGAATGGTCGGTGTAGGTATTTTGATGAGTTTGAAATCGTTGGCTTTAAAAGGAACTGAACAGTATTATTTAGTAGGGATTTTCTTTCTATTCTTAGCTATTCTTGGTTGGAATATTGGGGTAGTAATGGTCAAAAAAGCGAATATTAATAACTACCATGCTTCACAAATTGCAGGAATGCAAATGTTAGTGGGAGGGAGTTTATCATTAATTTTTAGTGGTTTAATTGGTGAATTTGATAGCTTTCAAGTTGAAAATGTAACCACAAAAGCAATGGGAGCTTTTGCCTATTTATTGACCTTTGGTTCAGTAGTCGGCTTCTTGGTTTTCAGTTGGTTATCGAAAATTGCACCGCCTACTCTGGTGGCTACCTACACGTATGTGAATCCTTTAGTCGCTATGATTTTGGGAGTTGCTTTTGCCAATGAGAACTTACATCCATTGATGCTTTTAGCGAGTGGAATAATTATTGGTGCTGTCGTTTTGATTACTTCTGCCAATAAAACAAAACCCTTGATTCAAAACTAAATTTGCAATTTCGATGTTGCTAAGATTCAAGTCAAAAACATAAAGTATGAATTCTAATTTATTTTCTCCTTTAACATTAAGAGATATTACCCTCAAAAATCGTATTGTAGTCTCGCCAATGTGCCAATATTCAGCCGAAGATGGGTTTCCCAATGATTGGCATTTTGTGCATTTAGGAACACGTGCAGTGGGAGGGGCAGCCCTAATTTTCACAGAAGCAGCATCAGTTTCACCAGAAGGACGTATTTCTCCCGCAGATTTAGGAATTTGGAAAGATGAACATATTGCTCCATTAAAACGAATTACTGATTTTATTCATCAAAACGGCTCGGTTGCAGGTATTCAATTGGCTCATGCGGGTTATAAAGCAAGTTCGCAAGAACCTTGGCACGGGCAGAGTTATATTACACCCGAAGATGGGGGTTGGGAAGTTTTTTCACCGAGTGAAGTTCTTCTTGCCGATGAGGTATCAATATCCACTACAATCACTTTGGCAGGTGTCGAAAAAGTGATTGAAGATTTTAAAAATGCGACGAGAAGAGCTTTAGAAGCAGGTTTTAAGGTCATCGAAATTCATGCGGCACATGGTTATTTAGTGCATGAATTTATGTCGCCTTTAATTAATAAACGTACCGATGAATACGGAGGGAGTTTTGAAAATCGCATAAAACTATTGCTACAAATTACGGATGAAGTTAGGATGATTGTTCCAGAAAATTTGCCACTTTTTGTAAGAATTTCTGCTACAGACTGGCTTGAGAATGGTTGGACAATTGATGATTCTATTAAATTATCAACAATTTTGAAAGACAGAGGCGTTGAGGTTGTTGATTGTTCTTCGGGAGGACTAACACCGCCAGAGAAAATTCCTGTTGGGTTCGGTTATCAAGTACCCTTTGCGAAAACTATTCGTGAAAAAACGGGCATGAAAACGGGAGCGGTTGGTATGATTGTTTCAGCACAACAAGCGGAGGAAATTATTAGCTCTGGAGAAGCTGATTTAGTGTTTTTAGCCCGTGAAATGCTTCGTAATCCTTATTTCCCCATGCATGCAGCCTATGAACTGGGTTATGATACGCAGTGGGCAAAGCAATATGAGCGAGCGAAACGCACTAAGAAATAACTTGTATGCTTTTATAAAAGTAAAAAAGTCGCTTTCTAGCATATAGAAAGCGACTTTTTTGTAGCAGATATTTTATAATCACTGTACTATAAATATTTTATTAGAAAATATACTAATTGAATAAATTACTTTCATCGGCGGCTTTTTTTACAATTCCTAAATCATTGATGCCTTTGAAACCGCTAAAGCCACAAGAAATTTGTGTTTCTGCATCTAATTGAATGGGTTGTCCACCTTCCCAACCCATTAAATCAGGTAATTCTATGCCAAATTCTCTATAATTTAGCTTATCTGTAAATACCAATCGTTCATATTCTCCTGTTTTATAACCAGTTATCCAAACTTGAGATGCTTTACGGTAAGCCACGTCATAAAATTTTCTACCTCTCACTTTATCGGATCCCCAAATTTTTCCGTAAATATTTCCAGTGTCGTCAATAATGCAAATAGCCACATTTCCATCCGAAATATTCCAGTTTTCTGGACTTTCTTCATACGTTGGTATTTGTGCTGTAATGTTTTCAAACATCTTGTTGATTACTTTTTGCAGGTTTTCATTAGTCATGATAATATATTAAGATTGTTTATGTTATAAATATTTTTATTTAAAAAAATCCACCTCTATTAAATTTGTGAGTTTTGTAGAAATCCATCAATCAATTGAAATCGTCTGTTTTCCACCTTTCAAAATTATATTTTTTTCATTCCAGACGAAACGCCCTGTAATATTTTCAGGTAAAGAAACCACTCCTTTAATTCCCAACTTTCCCTTTCTTTTTAAACTTACTGCTATTTCTCCTTTGGGATGTTGCATTTTTCCTTCTACATCATTCAAAATGCCCAAGGCAGGATGAATTAACACTTCTTCAAAACCTGGAGCATCGGGCATGATACCACAAATTGTTGCTAAAAAATCATAATTTGGGGATGCCGACCAAGCATGACAATCGGAACGAGTGGGTTCTTCTTTTTCTGCAAATGTGGTTAAACCAATGTTTATCATATCTCGCCAGGGTTGCAAAGTACTATGATAACGCTCACCCATTCCTACTTTTTTGAGGGCTTGGGTTAAATAAAATTTAAAATAGAAAGTCGCTTGAATTAGTGAATTATCGTTTAAAATCTTCTCCATAATTGCCTTTTCGTTCGCTTTGGGAACACTATTTGAGAGCAAGGCAAAAATATTAGCATGCTGACTGAAGACTTTTTTATCTGGCGTATCAGAAACCTCTCCTTTCTCAGCATCGTAACATAATTGGTAAGTTGATTTTGATATTAAATCCGCCAATGTTTTGTAATAAATTGCCTTGTCTTTTTGTCCGTAAGTCTCAAAAATTGCTGCTGCCTGTCGTAAAGTATAGGCATATTGAAATGAAATAATAGCGGAATTTCCACTCGTTGCTCCTGCTGGTACGCCACCAATATCTGACTTGGCATCCCATTGCCAAGGCTTTGCCCAATCCACGAAAGGCCACCAATTGATTGGACCTAACATATTTTTCTGAGCATCCATTTTTCTTTCATACCACGACAAAACTTTCTCAATATTGGGTAGAAGAGATTGTACAAATTTATCGTCTTTACGGTGCATCCAATAATCATAGGTCATTGATACCCAAAATAATGAAAAAGTAGGAATGATTTGTATTGTATTTGAAGGATATCGACTTTGCGAAAGTCCTTCTGAAATTACAGAATTATCAAAATCCATTAAAGCCTTCCGCATTAGGCGGTCGTCACCGGAAACGTACAATGAAATGAGAGACTGAATTCTGGTATCACCCGTGTACTGAAGTTGCTCATAATAAGGACAATCATAGTAATTTTCTCCTCCGCAAAGTCGAGCTGTTTGCCAGCCAACTTTCCAAATATTATTCATGGATTGGTCATCTTTACTCGAAAATGAGGCTTTTTCAACGAATGGATAACCCGTTTTCAGCCCGTAAAAGGAGTTAATTGTCAAGGGTGCAGATTTTGTTTCAATTTCTAACTCAATATAACGAAATGTTCTAAACCACAGTGGTTTAAACGTTATTTTATCCGAGCCATTAGGTTTGAAAATATCCTGATTTCCAATAATCTTACGTCCCGATATTTCATTGCGATTGCCTTTTTGTCTCTTGTCATTTATCAAGGCTTCGGCATACGTAAACTGAATCGAAGAGCCTTTTCCACCACTTACTGTCATGGCTGGATAGGCTACGGTTTCAAAAGTTTGGTCGAGCAAAATGGTTGTTTTTGTATTGGCAGGAATTGTAAATGTCCCTGTTCCTTTCAACCATTTATCATTTACTTCCTCATCTTTCAAGTTCGTAAAACGGCGAATTTCTTTAATGGGCTGATAAATTTCTTCCATCTGCGGAATCGTTCTCGGCACTAAATACCAACCCGAACCTGAGCTAGTTCCTGTCGGATACCCAGATTCGAGACGTTGTGCTTTATCCCAAGCTTTATCATCAAAATTCGTTTTCTCCCAATTATAGGGATATTTTGAAGCATCTATTTCTTCTCCACAGCCGACAACGATATACGTTTGCAGTTTTGCCCCATCAACTTTTAAAGCTTTATACGCCTTATTTTCAATTACTTTCCA
The DNA here is from genome assembly GCA_025356745.1 of Arcicella sp. Classification (GTDB taxonomy): domain Bacteria; phylum Bacteroidota; class Bacteroidia; order Cytophagales; family Spirosomataceae; genus Arcicella. The sequence continues at coordinate 3,250 of JANXRS010000266.1, read as the reverse complement.
AGAATTATTGGTATTGACCATTTCTTCCGAAGGGGTATTTCCTTGTAAAATAAATCCTGTTTTATTGCTTATCTGAGCAACAGGCATATATATTCCGAAATTCCAAACAACAGCAGCAATCGTGTTTTTGCCTTGTTGAAGATAAGGAGAAATATCAAAAGTCTCAAAATTCCAGTGCATCAAATCGCTACGAGCAGGTCCTGCACCGATAAAATTGCCGTTCACAAAAATACGATAGCGATTATCCCCTGAAACGTTGATAATAAATTGATTAGGCTTTTGGGCAAGGTCAAAATTCTTTCTAAAATGGTAAACACCAAAATCTTTTAAATTGACATTTTGAGGAGCAATCCATTCAGCTTTCCATCGGTAATTGATAATATTTTCGTTGGGCTGTTGGGCAGTGATTTTTGAAAAGAAGTGTAACAAAAGGAAAACAAAAAATATAGACTTTTTCATGAGTATTTTGATATTAGGGCAATTAGTTTTTCTATGATTTATTACTTAATTTTTCATTGATAATTTTTATTCTCATTATAATTCGGTTTTTCAAGGTCGTAATACCTAAACAAGAGGTTGGAATAATAGGCGGTATTGCATTTATTGAAGAAATGCTAGTGGAATATTAAAGATAGTGTTTTTATAAAACCAATAACCCGTATTCTCTTAAACTATTCACAGGTTTATTATACCAAAATAACCCAAAATCCTTCAATCCAGCGTTTTCATAATGATTTTGGATTTCTTGAAAAGTATAGATTTTCTTATTTTTGGCAGAAATTAATCCCAAAATTTCTGCCAACCAATCACCCTGATTTTTGTTGGCTTTGATTGAAAATTCCTCTTTTTTACTGTGAAAATTGAGTGTTACGATTTCCCCTTTTTTAGAACTTGAGTAAACTATCAAAGGCTTTTTACCCAACCAAACTACTTTTGAAGAGGGACGCACCACAAAATCATCTTTTTCTGAAATAGCCACTTCAATATAATTCTTTGATACTTTGGTTCTCGGAACTTTAAACTCAAACCATTCTTGGAGCGGTAAATCAAAGCCAATTCCTTGCATGAAATTGAAGAGCGATTTCTTCAAACCATAACTAAAAGTATCGTGATTGGTGCCTTTCGGGTCGTTATGAACCAAGTCATTATTGGCAAAGCTTCCAATAATTGGATTCTCAATTTTCACCCCAAATTGTTCAGGATACATTCCTACAGGACTATGTGCCGTCATAGCGAATTGATGCCAAAAACCTGATTGTAGGATACCCAACTCAAACATTTGTCGCACCATTTCAAGTGAATCAATGGTTTCTTGGGCGGTTTGCGTAGGAAATCCATACATCAAATAGGCGTGAACCATAATGCCTGCTTCCGTGAAATTGCGAGTAACTTGAGCAACTTGCGAAACGGTTACGCCCTTTTGAATCAACTCCAAAAGGCGGTCAGAAGCCACTTCCAAACCGCCAGAAACGGCAATGCAACCCGAGGCTTTGAGTAACTGACACAAATCGTGACTAAAATTTTTCTCGAAACGAATATTTGTCCACCAAGATACCGCAAGTTTACGCCTTAAAATCTCCAAAGCCAAGGCACGCATGAGGGCAGGTGGTGCGGCTTCATCCACAAAATGAAAACCATTCTGACCCGTTTGGGCAATCATTTCTTCCATTCTATCGCAGAGTAAATTGGCGGCTACAGGTTCGTAGATTTTAATATAATCTAGGGAAATATCGCAGAATGTACATTTTCCCCAATAACAGCCATGAGCCATTGTGAGTTTATTCCAACGCCCATCGCTCCACATTCGGTGCATGGGATTTACGATTTCGATGACAGAAATGTATTTGTCTAATAATAAATCTGAATAATCTGGCGTACCAACTTCGGACTGTTTGTAGTCGGGCGTTTTGCTGTTATTAATGTATTTTACTACTTGATTTTGTAAAGTAAAAGTTCTTTTCAGTTGTTCTAATGGACGTTTTTCTTCAATATATTCCATCAAATTATCCAAAGGAGCTTCGCCATCATCTAAGGTAATAAAATCAAAAAACTCGAAAACCCTGACATCCGAAAGCGAGCGTAATTCTGTGTTCGGAAAACCTCCACCCATCGCAACTTTTGTTTCGGGATAATATTTTTTAATCCATTGTCCGATACGAAAAGCACTGTATAAATTCCCAGGAAAAGGCACAGAAATGGCTACTAATTTAGGTTGAACCATTGCCATTTTTTCCGCCAAAATATTGATAAGAATTTTGTCAATGTAAGTATATTCCTGCTGCAAAGCCTCGTATAATTCATCAAAACTGTTGGCAGAACGTCCTAAACGCTCCGCATACCGACTAAATCCAAAATGTGGATCAATACATTCCATGATTAAATCCGAAAGGTCTTCTAAGTATAAAGTCGCTAAATGTTTGGCTTTATCTTGCGTTCCCATGGAACCAAAAGCCCAATCTAAATCCTCTTCTAATTGAGCAAAACGAGAACCTTCAGGCAGGAAACTTTCCTGACAAATCACGTGCGAAAGCGTTGGATTTTTACCTTGCAAAAATGAGATTACGGCATCAATGGTTTGGATATAATCGTCTTGTAAGGCAATGATTCGCTGGGCGTTCTCCGATAAATTTATTGGCGAAATTGATGCAAAAAGCTCTTCCAAACCACTTTTAGAAAACAAAGCCAAAATGACTTCAATGCCCAAATCAGCGTGAAAACAGGAGATATTTTTAGTATTGAGGAATCCCTTTATGTACGCCGTTGCGGGATAGGGCGTATTAAGTTGGGTAAACGGGGGCGTTATGGCGAAGACGGTTTTTTGCAATGGATGTTTGTTTATGGGTGCAAAGGTACGGAAATGAAATATAAAATATTCATGGCATGATTTCGAGTCATGCCATGAATAAATTGAGAAAACTAATCTTTTATACTTAATTTGGTAAAAGTAAAATTGCCCCAATAAATTGATAAACAACCCATTAGGGCGATTGTAGCTTGCAAAAGGTGCATCTTTGCATTGGAAAAATTACTACGATGCAAAAAAAGTCAAAATTGTCTAATAAAAAAAGCATTAGACCACTGTATTAATAATCATTCGGAGAAACTTGGTTTTCTGATTGAAGACTTAGAATCTGACTCTTCAATAGAAGAGAATTATTTATACCAACATCTGATAATATTACAGTTATTGGGCGAGTTATTTGGACATCATACCTTGACTGGTCTTCTTAAAAGTGTTGGCATTCAAAGC
>JANXRS010000258.1 GCA_025356745.1 Arcicella sp. | reverse complement strand
ACAACTTTTGGACGAGAAGGCAAGTTAGACAAACTTACTCCAATCAGACAAGGGGGAAGAGTAATCTCTTCCTCTTTGCTGATAAAATATAGTCTAATCAACCATTCTCAAAGTTGCATTTAACAATTGAATTCAAGAATTTATCTTTTAAACCTTATCGCAAAATGCTGTTGATTCAGCCCAAATTACCATAAAATAATGAACAAAATATTAATGTTTATTGAGCCAATAACGAAAGGCTAAACCGACGTTGAAGTACATGTATTGGTTTGGAATATCGATAAAAAAACATTGTTACCAAAGTGTTTGTAGCAAATGACTTTGATGCACTTATCTAATGAAAGGTTTTCAAAACCAGAGCGAACCAAATCTGAATTAGGCTCATTTTGGGTACATAAGATTGCATCGAAAATGGTTAGATTTAAAGCACTTAGAAGTATATAATACGATTGGGAAGATTTACATTCTTTTGGAAAATGGTATATTTTGGGAATAAATAAGCATATTTGTATGACTCAAAAATTATAAAATCTTTTAAAGACAATGAAAAAAAATTGCATGATCAAACCTCTTAGTTTCTTAGTAATAAATGTCCTTTTATTCAGTTTCACTTGTATTGATGCGGTTGGAAAGCATGTATCATTCACCTCTAATGGATTTACGCTTGTTGTTGAAGGTTTCGACTGGGGGCCAGCCGTGAATAAAGTAATTCTTGAATTGGATGCACCATCAGCTTCGGTTGATTTCAAAAATTTCATGGTTTCGGTAGAAAGAAGTCATAGTTGTGTCGAGATACCAGCAACTCAAGCAAAAGGTGAAAGAACTGTTGTTTATGCGTATCCTTCTGATGATAAAGGAAACAGAGTAAAAGAAGGGACATTCGTAACCTTAGTACTGGCGGTTTCCCCAAATTTACCTTTAGGTTCACCTTTTCAATATTCGCAAAAAGCAGATTGTAGAGGAAATCAATGGATAGAATATAAAATGACAATTACAGAAACAAAAAGTAACAAAGTATGGAATAAACAGAAAAACAAACTTATGCCACTTGTTGATGAATTTGACCTATCTGGAAAATTCAATTATGGAGAAGGCAAATCGCTGATGTTTGCTTCTTTTACGCCAAAAAATAAAAATACTAAATCTCCACTCATTATCTGGCTTCATGGTGGCGGCGAAGGTGGAACTGACCCTACGATACCATTACTTGCAAATAAAGCAGCCAATTATGCTTCAAAAGAAATGCAAGCTTATTTTGGTGGTGCGTATGTTTTATCTCCTCAATGTCCTAGAGCTTGGATGCATAACAAAGAAGGTAAAACTTCGCATGGGGAAGTAGACGACGCATATAATAAGGGGTTAATGATGCTCATCAAAGATTTTGTAAAAAATCACCCAAACATTGATGCAAAACGGATTTATGTAGGAGGGTGTTCAAACGGTGGATACATGTCTTTGAAATTGATTTTGAATGAACCCAGTTATTTTGCGGCAGGATATATTAGTGCTTTGGCGTACCAATCACAATATATAACTGATCAGCAGATTAATAGCATCAAAAATGTACCGATTTGGTTTATACATTCAAAAGATGATGGTACTACACTTCCCGACAATACGGTTGTGCCTGTTTATAAGCGTCTGAAAGCGGTAGGAGCTAAAAATGTACACTTCTCATTTTACGACCATGTAACCGACCTTTCTGCATTTTATGGAGGGGAGAACTACTTTTATACTGGTCATTGGTCTTGGATATATTCGCACGTTAACCATGCTAAAACTGAATTTGATGGCTCGCCTGTAAAAATTAATGGCAAGTCAGTATCTATCATGGAATGGATGGCCGTACAAGCAAAAAAGTAGAACAACTTTAAGAGAATTTAGCGTATTAAATCTCTCGGAATCTAAGAAGAAAATATAGTAAAAAATATCATAAGAATGCATTTAAAAAGGGAAACTACATTTTGTTTAAGTGGTTACAACTCCCTTATTGGGCCTAAAATTACATAGCATAGTCTAACTCTCTAAAAGTCGACTCCTTACAATTTCTATTTATGAGATTTTACAAAATATAACTCGCTGATTATCAATTATTTGATTTTAGATTCATCTTGATGAATCCAATTTCGATAATTGAGATACTTGTGAAGTATCATTTTTAATACTTTTATCTCTGGGGAGTCACTTAAATGTGGGGCAAACTTCCTTTACTACTGGATATACAGGAGTTTTCCTTGGTCAGCATTTTTAAAAATATCATTAAGTATGCCAATAAACATTCTCAAAGATCAAACTTCGGCTTTGACTATCGAAAGCCCTTGCCTAAAATAAGAAATTGCTAATCGAGAGGGTTTATTTTTATAAATTTTTTTCTTATCAACTTTATTTTCAAGACTTTGTTGAGTGCTTAAAACATACAGGTTAAACGCATTTAAATATTAGAAAGCAATTGAAGTAGTGGGAGTGCCTCAAAAAGTGTGGGGCAGTCAGACCGATGTTATTGGACAATTATTTTAAGTTGACCAATTAAACCCAATAATTTTTTAATTAAGTAAATCAAAAATATTTTGCCTCACACTTTTTGATGCACTCTCCCATGTGTGCATTGGAACAGACACAAAAATTGCAACTCTCAATAAAATTGAATTTTCAAAAAATAAACCAATGCGAGTTGGAGGGCAAACCAACAACGTTTGGCAAAATCAAAGCAAAGGTTTTTATGATGAAGTGGTAGAAAATATAGTGAAAATCGACTTAACAGAAAATGAAATTGGGAAAATTGGAGGTGGCAATTATTTGAGAATTTTTGATGCTTCTACACAGGGGCAGAAATAAATGATACGGAGCTTTGTTCTGAGCTTCCGTTGATTCTTCTCAAGGTCTTCTAACACATCCAATTTCAAGATTTTATACTGAAAATTGTTCATCGTAAGTGTGATAACAATTGATATACGGCAAAAAAAATTTACTTCTCAACTATTATTCCGTATTTCGTATAAAAATTTAAAACAAAAACAAAATTCAATAATTAATTATGAAATTCAATTTATTTTCCAAAATCATGATAGCAATTTTATTGCTATCTGTAAATTCAAGTCTGTTTGCTCAAAAAAAATGGGGTGGCATGACCCTTTATACTGTAAGAAACGAAATGGGTAAAGAGCCCAAAGCTACGCTCAAAGAAGTGGCAGACTTGGGTTATAAATACATTGAAGCGGTTGATTACAAAGACGGCAAGTTTTATGGTATGACTCCTGACGAATTCAAATCGTATCTGAAAAGTTTAGGTCTAACACCCATTTCAGTACACATGGGTAGCATGACGTTAGACAACGCTGATAAACTTGTAGCTGATGTGAAAGCGGCTGGTTTTCGGTACTTTATTGCTCCTGTACCGCCAATGGGTATGTTTAAATTTGATGCAAAAGCAAAAAAATTAGGTATGGAAGGAACAATGGAAAGACTGGCTGAAATTCTGAATACGATTGCTCAAAAAGCAAATGCGGTAGGTTTAGAATTTCTTTATCATAACCATGATTTTGAGTTTCAGGCAAATAGAGATGGTGTCGTACCCATTGATTATTTATTGGAGCATTTAGACTCCAAATATGTGAATTTTCAAATGGACTTGTATTGGGTAACTAAAGCTGGAGCAGATCCAGTGGCTTACTTCCAAAAGTACCCAGGTCGTTTCAAAATTTGGCACGTAAAAGACATGGACGAGCAAGGGCGTTTTGCCCCCGTTGGTAAGGGTTCGATTGATTTCGCTCGTATTCTCAAAAATGCTAAACTCTCTGGTATGAAATATTATATTGTAGAGCAGGACCAAGTTTTTGATGGTATGCAACCAATGGAAGCTATAAAAATCAGCAAAGAAGGGCTTAAAAAGTTTGGGTTTGACAAAAAATAGCATAAAGTAAAATACAAAAAAAGCAGAGTTCTTGAATAGGGCTCTGCTTTTTCTTTACAAAAAATATACTAATTTAAACCCTAAAAATCATTTATCAAACCTCTTTAAATATCCAATTTTCTTGAAGCCATCCACTTAATAATTTCAATGTTTCGATGGTCAAAAAATAGACATGTTTTGGAGTGCATCAAAAGGTGTGGGTCAAGCACTTATTATTTCAAGAAAGTTAGTTTAAGATTCCATATTGAACCTCAGGTGCTTTTCATCAAAAAGTGTGGGCAACTGATTTTTAATGTACTAAGTAACGTGTAAATAATAAGTTGGTCTGATTAATTTTCAAAATATTGTATCTTCGTATTCAATACTGATTTTTAGTTATATGGAAATTACCCTCGAAGAACGCAATTATTTCAATCAATTAGATGAACGCCAACAACGC
>JANXRS010000234.1 GCA_025356745.1 Arcicella sp. | reverse complement strand
AGAGGAATAAGCAGCATTAATGGAAGTAATGAACCCCTTTATTTAATGGATGGAATGCCAGTAGATGCCAGTGCTTTTGCCTCCATTAATCCTTGTGATGTTGATAAAATTGATATTCTCAAAGGAGCTGATGCTGCTATTTTCGGATCGAGAGGTTCAACGGGAGTTGTTGCTATTCTAACAAAAAGAGGGGGAAATAATTATGATTTTTCCAAAGACCCTGTTTCAGGTGTAAGCATACAAAAGCGAATGGGCTACAATGTTCCACGAGAATTTTATGCCCCAAAATATGAGGTTTTTATGGCTGACCACGTACGTCCAGATTTTCGTTCAACACTTCATTGGCAACCCAACATTAGAACTGATGCAGGCGGAAAAGCAACAATAATCTATTGGAATACAGATGCTAAGGCAACAATAAGAATTATTGCCGAAGGAGTTTCTTCGCAAGGATTTGTAGGTGTTGCGAAGGTGGAGTATGGGGTAAAGTAGGTTTGTTACTGAAATTTATTTTTACTTAAAGCACTCGTTTTGATTATTTTGGTATTCACTTGAATATCATTCATTTTTAAACTATTTTTACTTAAAAAAGTAAAAATCATAATACATCTAATATGGGTACAATGCCATGGAGTTTATTAATCCGAAGTTCTCTTACAGCGTATCAGAAACGACACTTGTTACAACATTTATGGAAAAATTTATTAACTTTTTCAGACTTAGGTAAAACGAATATCGTTGTATTAGGAAGACCCGCAGTAGGAAAATCTGTGCTTACCAGTAAACTTTATGGAGAAGCAAATGATTTTTCTTGGGAATTACCAGACACTTCAAGTGAAGTTGAATCAAGAGCAATACAATTAGGAGAATGGACAAGTTTAGTGAGAGTTATTCCTGGACAAACAACTGCTGAAAGTGATATTGGTATTGATGAAGCATTCAATAAACATAGTGAATTGCAAGGAGTTATTTTCGTAGCTGATTGGGGATTTACAGGTATACGTGACAATACCCTTAAAGAATCAATGATTAAAAAACAAGGTATTGACACTTTAGAAAAGTTGAGACAGCATAATTTAAAGTCAGAACTTGCTTATTTCAAACGTGCCTGTGATAAAATTAGAGAAGCGTATTCAAATGGAAGAAAAATAAAGTGGGTTTTAATCGTAATTAATAAGGTTGATTTATTTCCAGAAAATGTTGAGGATGCAATGAATTATTACTCATTAAATTCCAATAGTAAATTTGCTGAAATTCTAAATGAAACTTTAAAGTCTATTGGTGAGTTAAATATCAAATGTTCAATAATGCCTATTTCGGCTTGGCAAAGCGATTTTTCTTGGAATAAAGACGAAGTAAAAACAAATTTAGGAGGTACAGATATTGAACGAGAGTTGTTCAGAGAATTGATTACTAAAATTGCAGAATTTTCAAAATAAGATGATTATGGAAACCTTAAATAGAAATCATATTAGCTATAAAGAAATGGACGAGCTGATTGGACTTGCAGAGAAAGTGTCTGAGAATATTGATACTTTGAAGGGTAAGATTAAAGTTAAAAAAGCTTATATGTTACTTTATTTTGTACTTCCTTTATGGATTGTGCTTTTGATAATTTTAGGTATACTTGGGCAATTTTTTAATACAATTTTTAGTAGTATTATGCCTGAAATTGCAGTAAAATTATTAGGTGGTATCACAGTAGTAGCATTTTTTGCACAAACCCTACTCAAATTTCAAGAATTAATAAAAATAAAAATAACTATAAACAAAGAAGAAAAAGTCTTACAAAAATTATTAAATATGATTGAAGGTTATAAAGACTTATATGCTGAAGATGAATATGGACATAATTCTCCTATACTTTTAAAAGCCCTATTTGAGATGAGATTAAGTAGAATAAGTTTTGGAGTAAAATAGGAAAATTAAAGTAATTTTGGATATATTAAAAAGGTTCACAGTAATAAATTACTGTGAACCTTTTTTCTTATGTAAATTTGCAAAAAATTTAGAAAAAATGCTCCGAATAATTCTCTTTACAATTGGCATTGGATTGCTATTTTATGTTGCTCCAGAAATAGGACTTTCCCAATATGTCCATGCTCAGAAATGGGTCATTTTATCCTTCTTTTTTGCTATCTCCTATTTGAATCATATACTCATGCAAATAGGCTTCGCCAAGAACCGTGAAAACTTCGTTCAGTACTATTTAGGCAGTGTTACGGGGCGTTTAGTTATGAGCCTAATTTTCATTGGAATTTACGTTTATTTAGGTACTTCCAACCTCAATACTTTCATTATTGACTTTTTTGTACTCTATTTATGTTACACAGGTTTTGAAATATTCGGATTGTATCGTAACTTGCGACACTTTTCGTAGGGAGTTATTAAGTATTTTTATTAAGTGCTTGATAATCAATACAAAGGAACAAAACTATATTAAAGATATAATTTATAATTAACCATATACTTCAAAGAAGCCGTGAACAAGAAAGTGTATTTTTCAAATATTTTTGCCTTTTTATTTTTAATTTCAAGTACCCTTTTTGGGCAAACAGAACCTACTGATTCTACTACAAAAAGTGCGGTTATTGAAGCCCATACTGGTGAAGAAGATGCTCACGGAGAAGCCGAAGCATTCAACCCAGGAAAGATGATGATGGAGCATATTGCGGACGAACATGATTGGCATTTTGCTACTTCTGGACACACACATTATTCAATTCCGTTGCCATGCATTGTTTGGAATAAAGGAGGATTTACCGTATTTTCTTCAACCCGTTTCAAGAACGAACATCATGAGGAAATTGCCTACGAAGGTCTCAAGTTAGAAGAAGGTAAAATTGTTGCCGAAGATGGTTCATTTGTGTTAGATTTATCAATTACCAAAAACGTAGCTTCTTTGTTAATTAGCGTAATCCTCTTATTGGTAGTTTTCTTCACAATAGCAAAATCATATAAGGAACGTATAGGAAAAGCTCCATCGGGCTTACAATCAGCTTTTGAACCCATTATTATATTCATTCGTGACGAAGTAGCTAAAACAAATATTGGTGAAAAACATTATAGACGTTTTATGCCTTATTTATTGACGGTATTTTTCTTCATTCTTTTTAATAATATGTTAGGGCTTCTTCCAGGAAGTGCCAACGTAACGGGTAACATTGCTATCACTTTAGTGTTAGCCGTAATTGCATTTTTTGTTACAAACTTGAGTGCTAAAAGCACTTATTGGGGACATATTTTTGCCATGCCAGGTGTGCCGAAATGGTTATTAATTTTATTGACGCCCGTAGAAATTATTGGTATTTTTATGAAACCAATTTCTTTAATGATTCGTCTTTTTGCAAATATCACAGCGGGTCACTTAATCCTTTTGAGTTTGATTGCTTTAATTTTTATCTTCAAAAGTATTGGAGTAGCTGCTATTGCCGTACCATTCTCAGTTTTTATGAACTTGATTGAGATTTTGGTAGCGTTCTTACAAGCCTATATTTTCACCGTGTTAGTTTCAACTTATATTGGAGCGGCTGTCGAAGAAGCTCATCATTAAGATTTTCGATTGCAGATTTAAATAACTCAGTCATCAGTTACATTCGTATTTCCAAATTAATTAACAATAAACAATTACAATTATGTCAATGTTATTAGAAGTTTCTCAAGCGTTAGGTTTAGCAGGTATAGGTGCAGGTTTAGCAGCAATTGGTGCTGGTGTAGGTATTGGTAGAATCGGTGGTTCAGCTATGGAAGCTATCGCTCGTCAACCAGAAGCATCAGGAAAAATTCAAGGAGCTATGTTAATTGTTGCAGCCTTCGTTGAAGCCGTTGCTCTTTTCGCAGCAGTAATCTGTTTGTTGGTAACTACAAAAGCGTAATTGCCGACAAAGATTAATCATCATCAATCTGAGGAAAATATTTATTTAGAAATAGTCTCGTAACTATTTGAATCTAAGATGATTAATTAAAAATATCATAATCAGCATACCAAGCATTAGGCAAGTATGCTGATTTTTATTAGAAATTCAAAAGACAATTTGTCTTTAATTACTATACAAGAAACTCATAGCTAATGGCTTTAAGCTAATAGCTACTTAACACCCAAAAACCATGTTAGTTTCCATCTTAGAACCAGCCCTTGGTCTGATAATCTGGCAATTAGTAATATTCGGAGTATTGTTTTTCATTTTAGCAAAATTTGCGTGGAAACCAATCATGTCTGCATTGCAAGAACGTGAAGCTTCAATTGATGATGCTCTTTCGTTAGCTGCAAAAACTCGCCAAGAAATGACCGACTTGAAAGCAGGTAATGAAAAACTTATCGCAGAAGCTCGTGCTGAACGTGACAGAGTTTTGAAAGAAGCTAAAGAAGCAGGTGATTCAATGATTGCCCGAGCAAAAGCCGATGCCCAAAAAGCAGGTGCCGAGGAAATTGAAAAAGCACGTGCCGCTTTTAATCAAGAAAAAACAAACGCCGTAGCTTCTTTAAGAAAAGAGACAGCAAAATTGTCTTTGGAAATCGCAGAGAAAATATTGCGCACTCAATTGTCAGACCGCACAGCACAAGAAACTTTAGTTTCAAGCCTTTTGGCAGATGCAAAATTGAATTAGTAAAATTTATTTTGGTATCATTTAAAGTTATTATATTGATAACTGATAAGTGATAACTGATAACTGTAAAAAGATGTCCCAGCAAACAGTTGCATACAGATATGCTAAATCATTATTGGATTTGGCGAAAGAAAAAAACGTTGAAGACAAGGTTTACGAAGATATGAAACTCTTCAACCAAGTTTGTGACGATAATCATCAGTTTTATTTACTGTTGAAAAGCCCGATTGTATCTCACTTCGATAAATTGACGATTTTACAAAAAATCTTCACAGGTAAAGTAGATGCTGCATCAATGTCAATTTTTGAAATTATCACGAAGAAAAATCGTGAGGAGATGCTTCCGCACATTGCCGAGGATTATCTTCGTCAGTATGAAATATTTAAAGGTATTCAGAAGGCTTACGTAACCACGGTTTCTCCATTGACTGCCTCACAAAAGGCTGATTTTCAGAAAATTGTGGCAAATACTACTGGTAAATTGGTTCAAATTATTGAGAAAATTGATGAGACTTTAATCGGTGGATACGTGCTAACGGTAAATGACCGTCAGATTGATACCTCAGTAAAAACAAAATTGAACGAATTGAATGTAAAGTTTATGAACTAAACTTTTTGTTCTGAAAATATTAGACCCTACAAGAGTTTTCTTTTGTGGGGTTTTTGATTTTATGATATTTGATGAAACACGGATTAAACGGATTTGACACGGATGATATATTGCTTTATAATCTGTTAAAAAATCGTATTTTTGTACATATACCTCTTAGTAAATTCGTGTCTAATCCGTAAAATCCGTGTGCCATCACATAGAAGCAAATGAATATCCTTGACGAACTCAATCAACTTTCCATCCTGCAAATAGCAGAAGATTTGGGCTTAGAAGTTCAACGGCACCGCATGAAATGTCCTTTCCATGAGGACGATACGCCTTCCTTAGTACTGTATCCACATACTAACAGTTTTTATTGTTTCGGTTGCGCCAAAACTGGAAATTCCATTACGTTATATTCTGAAATTAAAAACCTTGATATTAAAACCACCATCAATGATATGGCGAAGGAGTATATCGTTGGTTTTCAGCAATATAATAATAATACTCCTAAGAAGTATTTGCCTAAAATTAATACATTGAATACACCTGAAATAAGGAATATTCAAGCCAAAGATAAACCTACCGCAGAGATTCATTCACAGATTTATGAGGCTTTTAGAGACTTTTGTTTACAGCAAAAAACGAATAATTTATCTAAAACTGCTTTTGATTATTTACAGCATCGAGGTTTTACAGAAAAAACAATTAATCATTTTAAGATATTTGCTATTAAGGATTACACCGAAGCAACATGGTATTTGAAACAACGTTTTTCGTATATTGATTTGCAAGAATCAGGGCTTTATAATGTTCGGAATAACTTGATTTTTTATGCTCATTCTTTGATAATTCCCTATTATCGAGATGGTAGAATAGTATATCTGCAAGGACGAGTAATTGGGAAACCGCCCGAAGGCACAAATCGATATTGTTTCTTGAATAATCAGCCTCTCACGCTTTTCAATGTAGATTCTTTGCTGAAAGTTCGCTCAGGCGAGAGTGTATATGTTACCGAAGGAGCGTTCGATTGCATGCGACTTGTTCAAGAAGGAAAGACGGCAGTGAGTTTGGGAACTGCCAATATTTTTAAGAAAGAATGGGCAAAATTGTTTCAACGAGTAAATGTAGTTTTTTATTTAGATAACGACCAAGCAGGTCACAGAGCAGCGGATGAATTAGAGAAGATTTTTACACATTTCAACATCTCCTGTTCCCGAAAAAACCTACCCGATGAGTACAAAGATGTCAATGATTATTATACGGCAAAATTAGGCAGTAACGAGCAATTAGGATTGTTTTGATGATTATCAATTGTTCCTTTTACTCGAAAACTAACTTTACAATCAGGCTTTATTTCATGGGCAATGTGGGCAGGAATTTCGATATAAGTCCAGCCCGTTTTCTCCCCTTTATCTCCGAATTTTTGTAAGATTATTTCAAACCTAGTCATTAATTATTTTGTTTTAAATTGTCTTTTGTTGTATCCACTTGCGCAGGCTTATTCCTTTTAAATAATCCATCTAAAACACTCTTTTTCTGCTCTTCCAATAGCTTTTTAGCTCGGTCGGAGGCTACTTTTTTGATGCTGTCGGTAGTATGTTTTACTTGCGTTTCAAGGGCATCTCTTTCTTTCTGAATTCTGATTTCTACTTCCGCTTTTTTAGCATTGGCTTGATTCATTAATTTATCTTTTTCCACTTGAATTCGTGCTTCAGCTTCTTTTCTCAGACGGTCTACTTCTTCCAAAGCCTTGGATTTTGCAGCATCAATTTGAGCTTTTACTTCTGAAACTACGACCTCTTTTATGGAGTTGGCAGTACTACTTCCTTTAAATCCAAAAATAGGATTTTTCATATTTCCACCCAACACCAAATCAAATTTCACACGGTCGCTTCCTTCTAACGTTTTACCAGTCCATTTTTGAAAAATATCACTAAAAGCCTCTCCCGTTTTTCCTGCGGGAACGTCTAATACCAAGGCATAATCCATTGAACCCGTAAGTCCATGGCGACCCGAAGCAGTGATTTTATAATCGTCAAATTTGATGTCAAAAGGTTTCACACCAAACGTACCCTCTTTAATTTCAAACTGCATCAAAAGGTTTGTTAATTTGGTATCCTTTAATTTAGTTAATTTGGTAGCTTCTATCAATTTTTGAACCAGAGGATTATTGTCAGAAATTTCTCCGTGAAGTATTTTCATTAATCCATCACCACTTAATGTATTGATTTTTGGCATCATATCTTGTCCTAATTCTCCATCAATTTTAAATTTAGAGTTGATACCGCCGATGAGATATTGAGCAACTGGCATTAAGTATTTTACAATATTGAGGTGTTGATATGCCTGACCAATTTCAACATTCTCTAAATTCAAAGCAAAGTCAAATTTTGGGTGAGCCAAATCGGACGAATTGTAAGTGCCATTCGTAATAAAATTGCCTCCTAATGAATTAAAGTACACATTTTGCATTTTTACAGCTCCATTTCCAACCGTTAATAATCCTTTAATATTTTTCAATTCCATCTTATCATACAAAGCATTTACAATCTCAGAATTGATAACAAAATCTATATTTTTAGGAATTTCTACAACTTGCAAATTACTATTCGTAGCAGAAGAATTACTTGAATTTGTAGTTTTTGGTGCATCTGTCATCCATTCATTGACATTGAATTTAGCAGATTTTACGTTTAATTTTCCTTTCAAAGATTCATTATTTAAAACGTATCCGATATAATTGGAGAACGTTCCGTTACCCGTAAAATCACTTGTTCCTAAATATCCTCTGGAGTCTGAAACATATATACTTTGAGGGGTAAAAGTCATGTTGGCAGACGTTACTTTTATACCTTGCGGATAGTCTTTTGAAGTAAATTCCATGCCTTTTATATTGGCTTTTCCAGTCGTTGGAAGATTGCTATAACGCTTAGCTTTTACGTCTGACATTTTACCTTTAGTTTCTACATCTGCATCCACAATTCCTTTCAAAGTCATATCCGACAAAGGATATATCTTAGTAATCTTTGTGAGGTTGATTTTACCTTTTGCCTTTATATCCCAATTGTAATTTTCAAAGTTTTGGATACTTCCATGAGCTGTAAAAGGTTCATTTTCAAGTATCAATCTGAGGTCGGAGATATCCAACCGAGTAGAAGCCAACGCCCCGTCAGTATTTAAAAGAGTAGCTTTGGCATTTATATTTTGGATAGGTTCAGGAAATTTGTCAGATTTAATAAATCCATTGGCTAAACTCATCATAGCATTCACTTGTGGAAATTGCTTTGTGAGGGTATCATAAGTCCCTTTTGCCTTTAAATTTACATTGTATAAACCTCTGATTTCTAAACCTTTCATTGGAAAAATTTGGGAAATTTGTTGTAAATCCAACTTAGCCATAAAGTCAGCATCGACTTTTGATTTCGTTAATCCTTCAATTAAGATTCGTCCTTTTACTGGATTTTTTCCAAAATTCAAGTTAATCTTACTTAAGTTTATTTTTGTATTATTCAAATCGTCAGAGGAGTTCTGGATATTCAAATCAATATTAATGTCTTTCACGGCAGTAGGCATATCTGCATATTGAAAATATCCTTTACTAATATTCAGTGTAGTTGAAAAGGAAGGAAATTTTGTAGCATTTTTTGTTCCTTTTATGATACCACCAAAAGTAATATTCCCCTCCGCTTTTAGGTTCTTGAATTTGTCGGTATAAATATTTGGAATTAATGATAAAAGGTTTTTAAAGGCATTTTTGGGCGATGAGTAAGTCAAATCCATCACAATATTTGCAGTATCAGGAAGGGCAATCGAACCTGCAAAGTTCAAGATGAAATCATTGATTGTGAAAGAGTTGTCTTTGAAAGTATATTTATTGTTAGTTTGGTCAATAGTCATATCCATTTTCGCAGACACTTTTTTATCGGTCAAGTAAGACGTTCCCCCGTATTCAATATTTCCTTTTTCAATTTCCGTTTTAGTGCTCAAATCATAAATATTAGAAGCAATATCTCCCGAACCTTCATGCTTGATATTATAAAGAGAAACATGGGAATTTTTCAGTCGGTCATCGTAAATAATTTGTCCATCCATAATTTTCCATGACTGGATTCCTATCTGGAAATTACTTTTTTCATCCGTTTCGGCTTGCTGCACTTTAAGGGAATCAGTTTTATAAATATCGTAATTATTTGAGCCATCATTTAAAACCTTCAAAAAGATTTTAGGCGTATCAAGTTGAATAGAATTTATCCCAATTTTATCCCCTGAAAGAATAGATTTGATATCCGCTGAAACAGAAAAATCCTTTGCCTGTACCAAAGTATCACCTACAAAAGGTGAGCGACCAACAATACCAAAGTTTGACAATGAGAGCGTTACATTTGGAAAGTGTTTAATTAATGATAAGTCAAAATCTTTATAATAGACCGTAGCATTAATTCTTTCTTGGATTTCTTGATTAACTTTCGCTTCAATTTTATCCTTGAAAAAGATAGGGACAGCAAACAATACACCAACCAAAATTGCAATGATTGAAACAAAGATAATAAGGATTTTTTTCATGGTTTGGTTGAGTGAGAACACTCATTTTGGTTCAAGCATAAGCGTTTGAACCAGTTTAATTCAAGTCAAATCTACAAAAATCTACCCAATAAAAAAACTCGTAAAAGCGAAACCTTTACGAGTTTTTTGTATTGAAAAATAAGGATTATTATCGAGAAATTTCTAAAATTTCAAATTCCATCACCCCAGCAGGAGCTTGAATTTGAGCAATATCGCCCACTTTTTTTCCAAAAAGTCCTTTTCCGTATGGAGAAGAATTTGAGATTTTACCCGCCATTAAATCGGCTTCTTCTTCCGAAACAATGGTATAAATCTTTTCTATGCCATTTTTAACATTTTTTATCTTCACCTTCGACAAAATCGAAACCTGAGAAGTATCAATATTTGATTCGTCTAAAACTCTGGCATTCCCAACGATTGCTTCCATCTTAGAAATTTTCATTTCCATAAGACCTTGAGCATCTTTTGCTGCATCATATTCAGCGTTTTCACTTAAGTCGCCTTTATCACGTGCCTCAGCAATTTGGTTTGACATGTCTGCACGTGCCACAAATTTGAGGTAGTGCAATTCAGCCTTCAATTCATCAAATCTTTCCTGTGTATAATATTGAAATTTTGCCATGATTATATAAGTTTCTGTTATTCTTGAATAGAAAAAAAAATACTGACGATGTGCCAGCAAATATTTTTAACTAATTTACTTGAATATGGTTTAATATTAACCAATTCCTTTACTCACCTACAAACAAAAAGAACGGTCTAAGACCGTTCTACAAGATTTTTTATGACCTTTGCAGAAACATCAATTTAAGTAATGATTACATGTTTTTGTTTTACTTGCATTTGCTGTAAATATTAGAATAACAAATTTAAAAAAAACTTTAAGAATTTCAAAGATTTTTTTTAGGACAAAAGAATTTATTAAAGAAAAAATGAAAATAATATTCATGGGAACACCCGATTTTGCGGTCGAGAGTTTACGAATTTTAGTAGAAAACAAATATAATGTGGTGGCTGTAATTACCGCCCCCGATAAACCCGTGGGTCGTGGGCAAAAATTGGGAATGTCACCTGTGAAAGAATACTTGTTAGAGAATGCTCCAAACATTCCAATTCTGCAACCTGAGAAATTAAAAAATTCTGAATTTTTAGAAGAGTTACGAAATTATCAAGCAGATTTGCAAATAGTTGTGGCTTTTAGAATGTTACCAGAGGTGGTTTGGATGATGCCTAATTTAGGAACTTTCAATCTTCATGGATCTTTGCTTCCTCAATATCGTGGAGCAGCTCCAATCAATTGGGCAATTATAAATGGAGAAATTGAAACGG
>JANXRS010000195.1 GCA_025356745.1 Arcicella sp. | reverse complement strand
TTTTCACTTGAACAACAAGGACATTTTTCTAATTTTGTGATACTAAGCATTTTGATTCATTGGTTTTTATGATTCGAGACCACAAAAATACAATTTATCGAATGCTTAGTTTTATCATCAACACTTTTCAAGAACTACCCTATACTTAAATAAAGGAGATTCAGTTGGTTCGTCATTAAAGTTTGAGGATATTACCCAAAAATCAGGAATAAGCCACACAAAATGGGTTACGGGCGTAAGTGTCATTGATATTAACCAAGATGGTTGGCAGGATATTTATCTTTGTGTATCGCATTTTAAAGACCCCCAAAAACGCAAAAACTTGCTTTTTGTCAATCAAGGTGGAAAAATACCTACCTTCAAAGAACAAGCGGAGGAATACGGTTTGGCAGACACGGGATTTTCGACCCAAGCAGCTTTTTTAGATTATGATAAAGATGGCGATTTGGATATGTATTTATTGAATCATAAACTTTTCGAGCCACAACCCAATCGTTTAGTTCCCGTTGATTCTTCGGGTAATGCCCCTGCCGCCGATAAATTGTATCGGAATGATAGCCCGAAAAAACATTTTGTTGACATTTCTAAACAGACAGGCATTAAAGAAGATGGCTACGGTTTGGGGGTTGTAATCGTTGATTTTAACCAAGATAATTACCCCGATATTTATGTTGCTAATGATTATTTAAGCAATGATTGTTTTTGGCTTAACGATAAAAAAGGTCATTTTAAAAACGTTATTTCCAGTGCTACTAAGCACCAAAGTTTCAGTAGCATGGGCGTTGATGCTGCCGATATTAACAACGATTTATTGCCCGATTTAGCAGTTTTGGATATGATGCCGAATACCAATGAACGAAAAAAAATGATGGTTTTGGGTTTCACACCCGAAAAATTTGAAATGCAACGAAATCTTGGTTATCAACAGCAATTTTCAAGAAATATGTTGCAATTGAATCAAGGAAATAGGAAAAATAATGAACCTCTTTTCTCGGAAATTGGGCATTTGGCAGGCATTGCCGAAACCGATTGGAGTTGGAGCGTTTTGATGGCTGATTTTGACAATGATGCTTGGCGAGATATTCACATCAGCAACGGACTTGCCAAAGATTTAACCAATAACGATTTTATTGCCTTTACACAAGAAGAAAGGCAAAGTGAATACAGTTTTGGCGGTGGTAGTTCACAAAGTATGAATCCTGAACAAGTTAAAAATTGGCGAAAACATTTAGATGAATTTGCGGCAGTAAAAAAAGCCAATTTCTTTTATCATAATAATCATAATTTAACTTTTGAAGACCAATCTACCTCGGTGGGCATCACGGAAAATTCAATCTCGCAAGGAGCGGCGTACGCTGATTTTGACAATGATGGTGATTTGGATTTGGTGGTTAATAATATGAATCAAGAAGCGTTTGTGATGCGGAATGAATTACGGAAATCAGCAACAGATACGACGCATAATTTCTTGAAAATTGAGCTAATAGGTAAAGCTGGTAACTTGGCAGGAATTGGAGCAAAAGTATGGGTTTATAGTGATAATCAAGCCCAAATGGGAGAGCAATCTCCCGTTCGAGGCTACGCTTCAACAGTAGATAGTCGTTTACATTTTGGTTTGGGGGATAGTCAGAAAATTGATTCTTTAAAAGTACTTTGGGCAAGTGGGAATATTCAAATTTTACAAAATCTGAATGTTAATCAAGCAATTGTTGTGAGTGAAAAAGAGGCATCTGTGGATAAAAAAGATATATCTTGGTCTAAACAGAACATTTCAACCAACATTTTTTATGAAACTCCAGACCTAAATTTTAAACACCAAGAGACTCCCTTTTTTGATTATTATTTACGAAGATTACAACCTCAAAAATATTCACAATTAGGACCTTGCATGGCAAAAGGTGATGTTAATGGCGATGATTTAGAAGATATTTTTGTTGGAGGTGCGGCAAGACAATCGGGGGAAATATTCATTCAAAATGCGGAAGGTGGTTTTATTTCCAAGCATTTAGAGATCTTCGGAAAGATGGAGGAAGACTTAGCGGCTGAATTTTTTGACGCTGATAATGATAAGGATTTAGACCTTTTGATTACGGGTGGAAGCACTGAATATTCCCGTGGATTTGTATCTGTCCCAAGATTATTTTTGAATGATAGTAAAGGAAATTTCATTAAAAATACGGTTGCTTTTCCTCAGAACTTAGCTGTTTTTTCGAGTACAATCTCAGTAAACGATTTTGATAAAGACGGTGATTTAGATGTATTTATGGGTGGAAGAATGGATAATCTTACCTTTCCACATTCGCCTAAAAGCTATCTTTTTGAAAATCATAAAGGAAAATTTAAAGAGGTAACTGCCTCATTCTGTCCAGCTTTGCAATATGCAGGAATGATTACAGCCGCTCTTTGGGTAGATATTGATAATGATAAAATTAAAGATTTAGTAGTGGCTGGAGAATGGATGTCAATCCGTTTTTTTAAAAATACGGGTAAAAAACTAATTGAAATTACCGACAAAACCAATTTAAAAAATAATACTGGTATGTGGAGGTCACTGGCTTCGGCGGATTTAGATGGCGACGGTGATTTAGATTTAGTTGCGGGAAATTATGGACAAAATAATAAATACCACGCATCGGTAAAATATCCATTTTTTCTTTTTGCCAAAGATTTAGATAATAGTGGTAGCGACGAATTAATGCCCGCCTATCACATCCGTAACAGCAAAGGAAAGTTTGAACTTTTCCCAGATTTTGACCGCAATCAAATTGCCGAGCAAACGCCAATTATTAAGAAAAAATATTTGTATCATAAAGATTTTGCTCAAGTTACGATGAATCAGCTTTTAGATGATTTTGGTAGGGATAATTTGTTGAAACTTACGTGTGAAAATACAGGAAATGTCTGGTTAGAAAATACAGGAAATGGGCAGTTTACAAGTCACGATTTACCCATTGAAGCCCAATTTGCTCCAGTGAATGCCATTTTAATTTCAGATTTTGACAAAGATGGAAACCAAGATATTTTATTAGCTGGCAATGAGTATCAAACGGAATCTTCAACGGGTAGAACTGACGCTTCTTTGGGTTTATTCTTAAAAGGAAATGGAAAAGGAAGTTTTAAGAGTATTCAACAAAATAAAAGTGGCTTTTTGGTGGAAGGCGATGTGAAATCAATGATTTTGGTCAACAACAAAGTGTTTGTTGGCGTGAATAATGAAAAGGTAAAAGTATTTAAAATGTTGACGGGGAGTTCCCCAATGGGTTTCGTTAAGGTTAAAACTGAAAAATTAAAATAATAAAATAGTATTACTTTTTTTGAACATAAAACAAAGTAAGTAAAAATACCATAAACTGAACAATCAAGTAAAAACCTTGTGCTTAAAATTAATACAAATAGAGGGAAATATTCTCTTCGATTCCATCAAATTAGCTTAACAAAAAAACTATAATTCATTGAAAAAGACAAATTTACTCCTCATATTATGGATGTTTATGGCAGGAATTACGGCTGCTCAAAACAAAGTCACTTTAAATACTGATTTGGCGAAAACCAAAATCAATAAGCACATTTACGGACATTTTGCCGAACATCTTGGTAAATGTATTTACGGCGGAATGTATGTGGGAGAAAGCAACACAAAAATTCCTAATACTAATGGCGTGCGTAATGATGTTATCAAAGCCCTCCAAGAATTGAAAGTACCTAACCTTCGTTGGCCAGGTGGTTGTTTTGCCGATGCTTATCAGTGGAAAGACGGTATTGGCCCCAAAGCAAAACGTCCTAGTATGATTAATACTTGGTGGGGTGGCGTAACTGAGGACAATAGTTTTGGGACGCATGATTTTCTGGATTTGTGCGAACGAATTGGAGCAGAACCGTATTTGGCTGGAAATGTGGGAAGTGGAACGGTAAAAGATTTGATTGATTGGGTAACGTATGTCAATCATCCGACTGGTAGTCCAATGGCGGAACTTCGTAAGCAAAATGGTCGTGAAAAACCGTGGAATGTTAAACTTTGGGGCGTTGGAAATGAAGCTTGGGGTTGTGGTGGAAATATGACTGCCGAACACTACGCCAATATTTACCGTCAATATTCAACTTTTATGACTGATTGGAACAATGATTCAAAATTGTTCCGCATTGCCTCGGGAGCAAGTGATGGCGATTACGCTTGGACGGAAACGTTAATGAAAAATATTCCGAATAATATGCTT
>JANXRS010000192.1 GCA_025356745.1 Arcicella sp. | reverse complement strand
ATTCAAGGCTTTAGATTTATTGACCGTTAAAATTGGTCGTCAGGAATTGAGTTATGATGATGTTCGTTTAATCGGAAATTTGGACTGGCTACAACAAGGTCGTCGCCATGATATGATTCTATTAAAAGCACTTCATCACGGCTGGCAAGTTGATTTAGGATATGCCTTCGGACAAAATACAGATGCTTTTGGAACACTTGGAACTGCTTATTTACCTGCCAATATAAGTCCTTACACACGTACTTCTACGGGTGTACTCATACCAACTCCCGCAGGAATAATTCCTACAACTTTAGGTGGTGGAGCAAATGCCAATAGCATAAAAACGGGTGGTGCATTGGCTTGGATTAACCCTCCGTCAACCAATGGAGCTTCTCAAGACTACAAATCTTTCAAAAGTTTATACGTCAGTAAAAAATTCAACCAAACTGAATTTTCAGTTTTATTATTTCAAGATGATTTCAGTGCTTACCGTTTAGATTCGGTAGGAAGTATTGCTAATGGTTATGTTTACGGAAGACGATTTGTATCTACTGATGCAACGGATGCTTTTGATTATTATCAATCAAGAAGTCGTACAACTTATGGTTTAATGGTTAATCATACGTTGGGTAATCCTTCTGGATTTGGTAAAATTGCTTTGCAAGGTGCGTATTACGGACAAACTGGTAAAGACCGTGAAGGAAATGATATGGATGCTTTCCATTATACTTTGGCAGCCACTTATCAGAAAAGCAAATACTCATTTACTCTTGGTTATGATGTGCTTTCGGGAAATGATGGTGGTTCAAGTGCAACTAATAACTACAAAGGTTCAACGGGATATAATAATCGTTTTGACCCATTATACGGAACACCACACCGACATTGGGGATATATGGATTATTTCTACGTAGGCACAAACTCGCCCGCTGGAGGTTTAAATAATGGTTATTTAAAGGCGAAATATACAAGCAACACTTTATCAATAGGCGTTGATTATCACTCATTTGCCTTAAATAAAGCGACCCTAAAAGGTGATGGAACATTACTTGGAACTGATTTGGGGAATGAAGTTGATTTCTTATTGAATTACAACATGAACAAGTTTACTAACATAGAATTAGGTTATTCAGTAATGATGGCAACGGATAATATGGCTTTTGCAAAAGGACAAGCTACTACTGATGTTACTGCTAAGACTTTCGATAAAACGGGTACTTGGTTATACTTAATGATTAACATTCGTCCTGACTTTTTATATACAAAATCTGTGGCAATTAAGTAAAGTTTTTGCTGCCATTACCTAACATAAAGATTAGTTGCCTTAGCAACTAATTTATACAGTTTCTTTATTTAATTATTTGAAAATGAGCAAATTACCTAACGATAAGAAGTACAAATCCACTTGTTCATATTGTGGCGTTGGGTGCGGAGTCGAAATCACAGATTTGGGCAATGGGAAAATTCATGTAGAAGGCGATAAAGACCATCCTTCAAGCAAAGGAATGTTATGTTCAAAAGGAATGAACTTGCATTATACTGTTAATGATACTTCCGATAGATTGTTATATCCTAAAATGCGTTTCAACCGAAATATGCCTCTTCAAAGAGTTAGTTGGGATACTGCTCTCGACCGAACGGCTGCTATTTTCAAAACATTTATCCAAAAATATGGCCCCGACTCTGTGGGTTTTTATGTTTCTGGACAGTGTTCTACCGAAGAATATTATATCATTAATAAACTCATCAAAGGTTTTATTGGCTCCAATAATATTGATACTAATTCACGACTTTGTATGTCTTCTGCTGTAGTTGGTTATAAATTAACTTTGGGCGAAGATTCCGTTCCTGTTTGTTATGATGATATTGAATTAGCCGATTGTTTCTTCGTAACAGGAGCAAATCCTGCGTGGTGTCACCCAATTATTTGGCGAAGAGTGGAGGCTCATAAACAAGCAAACCCCAACGTTAAAATTATTGTAATTGACCCGAGACGCACCCAAACCGCATCTCAGGCAGATTTACACCTGCAACTCACCCCTGGAACAGACATCGTTCTGACCAATATTATCGGGCGAATTCTCATTGAAAATAACTGGATTGACCAAGATTTTATCATTAACCATACCGACGGTTTTGAGGCTTACCGTGAGCAAGTTTTCACGAGAACCCTTACAGAAGCCGCAACAATTTGTGGACTTGCTGAAAATGATATATTATTAGCAGTTCAATACATTTACGAGTCGAAAGGATTTCTTTCGATGTGGACAATGGGACTCAACCAGTCGGTAGTGGGTGTCAATAAAAATCTCTCACTCATTGATTTACACTTAATTACGGGTAGAATTGGCAAAGAAGGCAATGGTCCTTTTTCACTTACAGGACAGCCAAATGCCATGGGCGGACGTGAAGTTGGTGGTTTGTCGAATATGCTTCCAGCTCACCGAGATTTATTGAACCCTGCACATCGTGACGAAATTCAAGCGTTTTGGGGAGGAACAAAAATTTCGGATAAACCTGGTTTCACAGCAACCGAAATGTTCCAAGCCCTTGCAGATGGACGGATGAAGGCAATTTGGATTATTACAACTAATCCGATGGTGAGTTTACCCGATTTGAATATGGTAGAAAAGGGATTACAAAAAGCCAAATTCGTAGTTGTTCAAGATATTTCTAATCGTTCCGATACTGTTAAATATGCCGATGTAGTCCTGCC
>JANXRS010000159.1 GCA_025356745.1 Arcicella sp. | reverse complement strand
CGGTTGGCAACTTCATATTTCAGGCAAGGGATTTCAATCATCAAAGCTAAAATTTGGTCCTTGAAAAGATTCATTGGCTTATTAAACGACATTTTTAAAAATGCTGATCAGGGAAAACTCCTGTATGTCCAGTAGTAAAGTCTCCAGCGGTGGATATTAATTTCGGATATTCAGCCTTTTATAGCACATCTGATACAAATTTTCCCGAAGATGGAGTGTTGGCGATTCATCTTGAACAAACTGAAGGTTGGCTGTTCCAAACACTTGACTTTGAACTAATTCAAGTAGTTCGAGAGAATGGACAAGTTTTAAATTTTAAGGATTCACAAAATATTGAGACAAATTTATCCCACCAAAACATAGTTATCAATAAAATTTCAATCTAATTTTAAAAAAAAAGAGCTTACCAAATGGCAGGCTCTTTTTTTATAATTCTTATTTTATTTTTTGTAACAAGTAACACGTTTCCACTCTATCTTCATTTATATAACATCACATTACTCATGGTAATAGTTGGCTCAAAAGAGCATTTTTCAGGATTCGGTAAAAATTTTATAATCCTCCAATTATGTTGTGAATTATTAACAGTACCAATACAACCATAAATTTTCTTACAATTTTCATCAGCATACGATTGATAATTTTGAATCAATACTTCATTATTTGAAGTATAAAGCGTATTAAAATCATCAATCATTTTATTATAACCCTTTCTCTTAGCCTCTTGATTTAGGGTTTCAATCAAAACAATCTGTGTGTTGTTTTTAAGTGCATAATTAGCAACATCTATATTGCCCAATGACTGTTTTAAACTACCAAAATTCATCTGAGACATACCTGCTTTTTGCAGTTGAACGAGCGAATTCTCAACTTGAGAACTTTTTAAAGCATCACCAGTTTCTGTCAATGAGACTGATTGATAGTTTTTTAAGTAAGGACGTGAGTCTTGTTTGCCACAAGAATTTAAAGTAAGGGCAATGAGACTCAAAACTAAGGCAACTTTTTTCATTGGTTTCAATCGGTTTAACTAAGAAATGAAAAATTAGTCTTGAATGTCTTGATTATCAAGCAGATAAGATTACAAATATTAACTTATTTCAACAAATAAAGTTTGATTTTTTTAGAATAAATCATATTCATCTATGAAAATTTGACAATTCTAATTTTTTTGAGGATAATAAAAATTAATTTCTGAGCCTAATTCTAAAAATAATCAGATAATTTCTCAAAAATAAATTATTTATAATTATCTTCAAGACTTAAAATCTGGTAATTTCAGCATAATTTCTTAATCAAAATATCCACTATGACTCATACCGTTCAAGCAAAAGAAACCCTTTATAGCCTCTCAAGAAAATATGCTACTACCGTTGAACAACTCATTAAAATCAATAATTTGAAGTCGAACGATTTATTTATTGGTCAATTTCTAAAAATTGATTTACCCTCCCCTACTAATTTATCTCCAAAGCCTGCGGTTATTACTAATTCTATATTTGAAAGAAGAGATATTTTCCAAGTAAAAAAGGAAAATAAAGGCACTTTCAATAATTATATTTTGAGTTTCCCTACGCCCACGGTAATGAGTTCAACAGGTATTATAAGAGATAATTTCCCTTCGCCAAATCTTGCTAACACAAATGGGGTTAGCTACATGGGAAAATCACTTTTTCAAGATAATATTCAATCTTTTTCTGATTTATGCCAACAGCCGTTTTACATTGATTTACTCCAATACATTGCCAAAAATGAAGGCTGTTTTGATGCGATTAATAGTTACGACAAAGCTATTTTTTCTTTTGGATTTATTCAATTTACGGGTGGATTGGCCAGTGGTTCAATGCTAACAAGGGTTTTACAACGTTTCAAAACTCGTGACGAATATGCTTTTAATGAATGTTTTGGGAATTATGGCATGAATATTCAGGATAATAAAGTTCCAATTTTTCAAGTGGAAACAATTTCAGAAGTTAAGGAAGGAGACGCCGCTTATTTGGAAGTTGCTAACGATATGCAATTAACAACCGCTTTTATTGCCAGTGGTTTTAGGAAAAGTATGATACGTTCACAAGTAGAAATTGCTTTGGAAGAATATCTTTTGAAAGCACTTTCTTCCACCCAATTGATTTTTATAAACGGAACAAATTATACTTTGAATCAAATTATTAAAACACAGGGAGGATTTGCCTTACGAGTAGATTTGTGCGTAAATCGTGGTTTAGGAGGTTCAATTTTAGTTTTAAAAAAGGCTATTGAACAAATGATTACCGAAAATAAATTTTTAGATATTTTTAAACTTGATGAGAAGCAATTGGTTCAAGCAGTGGCAAATAATGACGTTGAGGCATGGAAAAAACAACGTATTTTGAAGTTATTAGATAGTGAATTTTCGTTTGACATATAAAAAATTGGTGTTAGTCTAGCATCAATTTTTTCAATTCTCTTTTATTTGTAAATCAAATTCAAAATCTTCTACATCAACAATTTTAAGTCTTGTGAAGTCTTGATGTTGATGATTAATTAAATAATTAAACTCATTTTTAATGATTGCCGAAGGAACTCTTAAAACGCACGATTCAAAATTTTGAATCCATTTATCACCAATCTTTTGACAAATCGGGTAATTATTATGGTCACTCCAATACTCTGGTAAAATGTCCATGTCAAGCGTTTTAATTTTTTGAATCCAACGGCGAAATGCCTCTAACTCCCCAAAAATCTCTGTGCCTTTTCTAAAAAGAGCAATAATTTTTAGAGCGTGTTCACTACTAACTATATCCAGATTTTTATTTTCTTGGGTATAGCGTGTAATGGTTTTGGCAGAAGTATTAAACAATTGAGCAATTTGTTCTTTTTTAAACCCTGAAAGTAAAATAATATCGTGGTATACCTTGGAACTCAAACCTTTACGAGCATTGAGAACAATAAAAATATTATCACGAATTTGTGATTCATATTTTGAATAAATGGCAATTTCTTCTTGAACTAACATAGTTTATTTATTTAAAAAATAATTTGCAGTTCAAAGAAATGGAAAATTGTCCAATGAAATAAGACAATTTTCTAATTTTATACAGGTTGAACGCATTTAAAAATGCAATTTTGAGTTTAAAATCAATGAATAGTACAATTTTATAACTGTAATTTTGCCAGAAATAATAAATTGATGAAAATTTGAATCTGGTTT
>JANXRS010000130.1 GCA_025356745.1 Arcicella sp. | reverse complement strand
TGAGAGCAAGGATAACACGATATGTAAGAAAAAGCCTATCATTCTCCCGAAAACTAAGGTACCATCATTTGGTGACTAAAATGTTCATCATTGATTACAACCAGAATTGTATATCAACACTTTTTAAATAACTACCGAATAAAACAATCGCTCCAACTTTCTCAGAAGGTGCTTTAAACCGAACAACCAATAGTTTAGTTTTTGACCAAAATCATTATTTGAGTTTAACATGGTCGAATACGTTGCGTTATAATTGGGATTTGAACGATGATAATCACTTCAAATTTTTGTTAGGAACAGAATATATCAAAACTGATTTCGATTTCCAAAACACGAAAAAAGAAGGCTTTGCCCTTCAAACGGAAAGTTATTTTACCTTGAATGCTGGAACTGGCAACACAACAGTTTCGGGTGGTTCAACGGGCAATCGTTTATTCTCACAATTTGGACGAGTAGATTATAATTACTCGGATAAATATTTAGCGGCATTAACCATTCGCCGTGACGGTTCGTCTCGTTTTGGTACGGATAATCAGTACGGTGTTTTCCCTGCGGCTTCGTTCGGTTGGAAGCTAGACAAAGAGGCTTTTATGAAAAATGTTGACGTTGTTTCTGAATTGAAATTACGGGTTGGCGTTGGTCGAGTGGGGAATCAACAGATTGGAGATTTGGCTCGTTTTGGTTTATTTGATACCCGTTATGGCACAACTTTGTCGCAATTAGTGGGTGGTTTCTGGGAGCAATATCAGAATATCGGAACGGCTTATGCTCTGTCTGGGGCTAACACAGGCACTTTACCTTCTGGTTTTGTACAAACGCAAGCGGCTAATTCAGCCTTGAAATGGGAAACAACTGATGAAGTAAACGGAGGTATTGACTTTGCCTTTAAAAACAATAGGATCTTTGGATCATTCGATTATTTTTCACGTAATACGACGGGTATTTTGATTACACCTCCCGTTGCTTCGGCTCTTGGTGAAGGACAATCGAAGGCGGTGAATGGTGCTTCAAAATCAAATAAAGGTTGGGAATTTGTGTTGGGTTATCGTGGTAAAAATACTGGTGAACTTCATTATAATGTGACGGCAAATCTTGCACATTTTAGAGATAAAATTACCGATTTACCTGAAAATGTACGCCCAGCTTATGCGGGAAATCTAATCAATACCATCATCGGACATTCTCAATTTGATATTTTTGGGTATAAAACTAACGGACTTTTTCAATCTCAATCTGAAGTCGATGCTGCTCCAAAACAAATTGGTGCAGGCCCTGGAAGAATCCGTTATGTGGATACAAATGGAGACGGGAAAATTGATGACTTGGATAGAACTTGGATTGGAACAACCCTTCCAGCCCTTGAATATGGCTTGCGACTTGATTTGACTTATAAGAATTTCGATTTATCAGTTTTTGGTTCGGGTGTTGCAGGTAGAACAGGTTTTGATGTTTATACTTTATATAATAATTTGATGAAAAGTAGAGAAAACGTAGGATCAGGCGTATTTAATGGATGGACTCCACAAAATCCAAACACAAATGTTCCTGCCTTGACCTTGAAAGATAATAACAATGAAGGACGTACTTCTGATTATTTTATCGTAAATACTTCTTATTTCAAATTGCGAAATCTTCAACTGGGTTACACGATTAAACCTAAATCGGTATTTTCAAGATTACGGGTGTATGTAATGGCTGAAAACCTTTTCTGGATTAAAAGTAACAATTACTTAAGCCCAGATCCAGAACGTATTGACCTCGACCCTGTGCCAATTCCAAAGACTTTTACTTTTGGTATTAACGCATCGTTTTAGGCAATCGGCTTTCAGCTATTAGCTTTCGGCAATTTATCCTCGCTCGCCCCGATTTGCAATCGGGGCGGATATGGTTTAGCGACTGTGTCGCATTTTTACGATTGCGACACAGTCGCTAAACCAAGCAACCCCGATTATAAATCAGGGTTAGCAGTTAGCAACAAGGGAAAATAAAATACATGACAGATTTCAAATCTGTCCTACAATCAATCAAATTCAAAAATGAAAAATAAGATATTTTCTTTTATACTCATTGCGGGGTTATTCACATTCAACTCATGCAAAGATGCCCTTGATTATACGCCTACTGGTGTATTATCATCTTCAGATTTAACCTCCCCAACTGCCATTGAGGGATTGGTTACTGCCGCTTATGCCGCCATCGGAAACGGTGATATGATTGGACCCATTTACAGTGATTGGGTGTATGGAAGTGTCCGTTCAGACGATGCCTATAAGGGCGGAGGCGGTACGGGCGACGTTGGAGAAATTGATGCTTTGGAACATTATAACCTCACTACACCTTCTATTGGAGCTTTTGTTACAAAATCTTGGCAAAATCTTTTCAAGTCAATTTCAAGAGCTAATGTAGCTATACGGGCGGTAAATACACTTTCCGAAGCAAATTATCCGAATAAAAAAGTTCGTTTAGCAGAGTTGCGATTTTTGAGAGGTCACAGTTATTTTATTCTGAAAAAATTGTATAAAAACGTACCGATTTTTGATGAAACCGCTACGGGAGAAGATATTTTGAAAGTATCGAATACTCTTACAAATGATGAATCTTGGAGCAAAATTGCTGCTGATTTTCAATTTGCCGTTGATAATTTACCTGTATCTCAACCTGAACTTGCCCGAGCTAACAAACTTTCAGCTACTGCTTATTTAGCGAAAGTGAAATTATTTCAGGCTTACGAACAGGATGTAAATCATAAAGTAATTAATATCAACAAAACAAGATTGCAAGAGGTCGTTACGCTTACGCAAGCCGTAATTTCATCGGGAAAATATAGTTTGAGCAAGGATATCGCCGAAAACTTTATTCCAGAAACTGAAAATGGTTCTGAATCAATTTTTGCTATTCAATTTACCATTAATGATGGAACAACCGCAGGTCGTTTGAGTTATGAAGATGGACTGAATTACCCACATGGAGCGCCTCAATACGGCTGTTGTGGATTTCATGCACCAAGCCAAAACTTAGTAAATGCCCACGCAACAGACGCAAATGGTTTGCCTTTACTGGATACTTTTAATGAGAAAATCGTTGATTTATCTGCTTCAACCGTTGATCCTCGCCTCGACCATACCGTTGGAATTGACGGGCATCCGTACAAATATGATAATACAAAACCGTTCAGTAATAGTTGGGTTCGGGACCCAGGTGTTTACGGAAATTTTCACACGATGCGTCACCAACAATTGGCTTCAAGCGGTTCGTATTTTAAATTAGGACCTTTTATGGGAACTGCCAAGAATGAGGATATTTTAAGATATGATGATGTTTTATTGATGCAAGCCGAAGCGTATATTGAATTGGGACAACAAGATAAAGCCTTACCTTTAATTAATCAAATCAGAGCCAGAGCAGCAGCAAGCACGGGCAGATTGAAAAAAGTGGACGGAACTTTTGCTTCAAAATATAACGTAAAAGAATATCCAAGTACAGGTTGGACTCAAGATTATGCTCGGAAATCCATGCAATTTGAACGCCGTTTAGAATTTGCTACCGAAGGTCCAAGATTCTTTGATTTAGTACGTTGGGGAATTGCCGAACAGACTTTAAATGGTTACATAACGAAGGAAAAAGTAAGAAGAAGTTTCCTCGCAACGGCTAAATTTACGGCAGGAAGGGATGAATATTTGCCAATTCCACAGGCTGAAATCACGTTTACGAATGGTTTGTATAAGCAAAATCCAGGATTTTAAAGATTATTGAGTACAAAAATTGCAATGGTAGTAGAACCTTTCTACTACCATTTTTTAAAACATTCACACAAAATGACAAAAATACTATCGCTTTGCTCCTTACTGGTTTTATTGACTTGTCTGACAAGTTTAAGCCAAGTAAAAAAAGAAAAATACCGTCCAGTATATCATTATACGCCACCTAAAAATTGGGTAAATGACCCCAACGGTATGGTTTATTTGGATGGTGAATATCATCTTTTTTACCAATATAATCCATTTGGAACAAAATGGGGACACATGAGCTGGGGTCACGCTGTGAGTAAAGACTTGAAAACTTGGAAAACCTTACCACTTGCCTTGAAGGAATTTGACAATGCTGATGGAAGCCAAACCATGATTTTTTCGGGCTGTGCGGTTGTTGATGAGATGAACACTTCGGGACTTTTTGCGAAAGGATTTACAAAAGGAATGGTGGCAATGTTTACTTCGCACGTTACGAAAGACAAGAAAGATATTGCCCAGCACCAGAGTTTGGCGTATAGCTCGGACAAAGGTAGAACTTGGAAATATTATGCTAAAAATCCTGTTTTAGACATTGGAAGTAAAAATTTTAGAGACCCAAATGTATTTTGGTATGCTCCTAAAAATAAGTGGATTGTGTCGGTGGTTGTAGCATTGGAACATAAAGTTCAATTTTATGAATCAAAGAATTTAAAAGATTGGAAATTATTGAGTGAATTTGGGAAAATGGGCGATACCAGTAGTATTTGGGAATGTCCATCACTCCAAAAAGTGTTAACAAGTGATGGTTTAGAGAAGTGGGTTTTGATAATTTCGAGCGGACATCGCCAGCCAAAATATGTGGGAATGCAATATTTTGTGGGTGATTTTGATGGAACAACATTTACGCCACAAAAACAGAAAGAAGTTCTTTATGTAGATGAAGGAAAAGATTTTTATGCCGCAGTTCCGTTTTATAATCGTCCAAAATCACAGCCAAATCCAATCATTATGGGTTGGGTAAATAACTGGGCGTATGCCAATGAAGTGCCGACTGAAACATGGCGTGGAGGTTTTTCAGTACCCAGAAAATTGTCGCTTTTTCAAGAGGATGGGATGTATCAATTAAAACAAACGCCCATCATTTCGGAGAATATTTTTACGGAAAAATTAACCTTGCAACCCAATGCGAAAATCAATGCTCAAACGATTATTTTGAAAGATAATTTATATCGTTTAGTATTGGATATCAAGCTGTTAACTTCAAAAGGTTTTGCGTTAAATTTACTGAAAAATGGCGATGAAAAAAGCGTTTTAAGTTATGATGTAGCTACCGAAACGCTATCTTTTGACCGCACAAAGTCTGGAAAAATAGATTTCAGCGAACGATTTAAAAGTATCGAATCAATGAAGATAAAGCCTAAAAATGGACACTTGAAATTGGATATTTTTGTGGATAAATCAATCGTAGAAATTTATGCCAATGATGGCGAGAAAGTTTTAACTGATATAGTTTTTCCAACGAAAGGGAAAGGAAGTGTGGAGATTATTTGGAAGTAATTTACCAATTAACAATGGACAATTATCAAATAATAATTGTCCATTGTTAATCGAATTAAATATATTGATTAATAATATTCTCAAACATTTCTTGTTTTCCACTTGTTTGTGCGGGTTCGCCTATGGCAAAAGCATGTTCTCTCAAATCTTCTAATGTCAATTTGCCAGCCTCATAATCAGCACCTTTTCCCGAATCAAAAGAAGCATATCGGTTAGTGCGAAGTTTCTTGTACGGTGATTTTTTCAAAATATCATCGGCAATTACTAATGCTCTTGCGAACGTGTCCATGCCTCCAATATGAGCCAAGAAAATATCATCTAAATCGGTTGAATTTCTACGGGTTTTTGCATCAAAATTGATGCCTCCTTGTGTGATTCCGCCCGCTTCCAAAATAATCAACATTGACTCCGTTATTTCATTCAAATTGGTTGGAAATTGGTCAGTATCCCAGCCATTTTGATAGTCACCACGATTAGCATCAATACTGCCTAACATTCCAGTATCAACGGCAACTTGCAATTCGTGTTGAAAAGTATGTCCTGCTAAAGTTGCGTGATTTACTTCCAAATTTAACATGAAATCATTTTCTAAACCATGTTCTTTCAAAAAACCAATCACCGTTTCAGAATCATAGTCATATTGGTGTTTTGTTGGCTCACAAGGTTTTGGTTCGATGAAGAATTTACCCGTAAAACCGTTTTTGCGTGCATAATCACGAGCAATTGTTAAGAAACGACCTAAGTTAGCTTTTTCACGTTTCATGTCAGTATTTAACAACGACATATAACCCTCACGACCACCCCAAAACACATAATTTTCGCCTCCCAAAGCAATAGTTGCATCAATGGCATTCTTTACTTGCGTTCCCGCATGAGCCAAAATGTTGAAATCTGGATTGGTTGAAGCCCCATTCATGTATTTCGGATTTGAGAATACATTGGCAGTTCCCCACAATAATTTCATTCCGCTAACTTGTTGCTTTTGTTTAGCATAATCCACAATAGCTGACAAATTACTTTCATATTCCGACAATGAATTCCCACCATCAACCAAATCAGTGTCGTGAAAACAATAATAAGGCGTACCTAATTTTGTCATAAATTCAAATGCAGCATCCATTTTATCTTTGGCACGTCCTACGGCATCATTTTTCGCATCCCACGGAAAATCTTTTGTTCCTGGACCAAATGGGTCAGCTCCCGTTCCGCAGAAAGTATGCCAGTAAGCAGTTGCAAAACGCATTTGCTCTTTCATCGTTTTGCCACCTACGATACGGTTTTCATCGTACCATTTAAATGCCATTGGATTGTCTGATTCTCTTCCTTCAAATTCGATTTTGCCTATTCCCGCAAAATATTCTTTGTCTCCTAATGTTATGTTAGCCATCTGTTTTTGAATATTGAATGTTTATATTTCGTAAGTGTTCTATACTGTTCTATAAAATTACTATAAAAGTATTATTCATTCTAAAAAAAGCAAAATTATTTGTTTGAAATATTAATTTTAAAGTCTTTCGTGATATTTTTTCACTCATAATGGCAAGACGAATCAACTGTTTATTAACAGAATTTCGTATTTAAAAAAAATTATAATCCTCTCTTTTTTCCTTGATAATCAACCACTTCCACCGATTTAACTAAAGGTGAAAGCAAAATACTTCTCGAAGATTGTGATAAAAACGAAGTACCATAACCGACTTCTAATTTGCGAGTTTTGCCATTTTTCAAATGCTCAAAAACCACCGCATCGTTGGCTTGTAAGGGTTTAGTTACCAATGATTTAATGCCACTAAAAGTTTTCAAATCTGCCCGATTTTGGGTTGCCATTATTAAAGGATTTCCATTAGGATTCGTTACTCTGACTAAGCCTTTGGCATCTCCCGAAACACAAAAAGCACTTTCCGAAAGTGTCGCTGGTTTGAAATTCCCTTTGCCATTTCCTTTCAATAATAAACCATTAAAAGCATCCAAACGTCCTACAGAAACCTCATTACCAAAATCATTGCCTACTATCAAAATATCAAGGTTTCCATCAACGTCAAAATCTTCTACTAACATTCCATTAATTGGAGCAGTTTGTGCTTGAATTGGTAAAGCAGAAATGTTGAACTTGCCTTCGCCTAAGTTTTCTATATAACTGGTTTTTAAATAATTGGCTTTCAAAATTAGGGCATCTTTTAATTCTTCCTCCGACAAAATATCTTTAATTCCTGCCAAGGCAAACTTCTGATAATTATCAAACTTCTTACGGATTGTGTTCATTTGTTTTGCCAAATCATCCCGTCCGTGAAAGGTCACTTCCATCCGTTTTCCTACTTTATCGTGATAAAAAACGGTTGGAATCGCATCAAAATTTCCATCTCCGTTGAAGTCTTTTGCGTAAACACTCACAGGGTATTCGTCGGATGTTTGGTTGAGGGTATTTGTTCCCAAATTCCCTGCGATATAATCCATATCGCCATCATTATCAAAGTCTCCTGCTGTCAAACTATTCCAAAAACCAACCTTTTTGCTCAAGGATTCAGGTGAGGTTGGAACAAACGATTTTCCTTTATTATTCTTCAAAATCGTTATCGGCATCCATTCGCCTGCTAGCATCAAGTCCATCCATCCGTCATTATCAATATCCGTCCAAAGAGCATCACAAACCAATCCGATATTTTTGAGATTTGGAGCAATTTGTTGAGTAACGTCCGTGAATTTTGCAATACCTATTTTTGAATCGTTGCGTAGTATAAAACTTGAAACAGGTTTTGGATAAGCGTTCACTTCCATCCGTCCGCCTATGAACAAATCTATGTCGCCATCGTGGTCAAAATCAGTAGCTTTTACGCATGAACCACTCTTTAAAAATTGGGGTAAAGCGGCTTTATTCTGGGTAAAATGACCTTTTCCATCATTTTCATAAAAACGATCTTGGTATTCGAGCGATTCTTTTGGCAATTCATTACTGCCACCTACAATATATAAATCAAGGTCGCCATCTCGGTCAGCATCAAAAAGTAGAACGCCCATATCTTCCGCTAACTTTGTAGCATCGGTTTCTCCCAGAATTAAGTCAGATTTTGTGAACTTACCTGCTTTATTTTGTAGGAGAAAAGTGCCTTTAAATTTAGCCGAACCACCAATAAAGACATCTTCCAACCCATCACCGTTCACATCTCCAACGGCAAGCGAAGGACCAAATTGTGAGAGTTTGTGAGGTAATAATTTCTGAATATTAAAATCAATTGCATCTAATTCTTGGTGAACATAACCAATTAATAATGAATCGCTTATATCATGAAATACTGCTGGTTGTTCCCTATTGACTATCAACTGTTCACTGCTTGACGCTAATTTTTCATCAATGATTAATACCTGATTAACGGCTACATTTTTCAAAATTTGATACTTTCCACTTTGCCAAGTTACTTTCACTTCATCAATTTTTCTGGTTTTCCCCAAGCCAAAATGAGCCATATTTTCGATGGTTGAAAGGTAGCCACGATAAGGAGTGTTTTCGTAAATTTGATGCTGTCCTTTCTCATAAGAAATCTCAACAAATGCTCCAATTCCATTAATATTATCTTTTAATCCATTTAGTTTTACTCGTAAATAATGACTTTCTTCGGGTTTCAATTGTATGGAATTATTCCGATAAACTGAAGCAGAATCATTGATATTATTAATGACATAATCTAAATCTCCATCATTATCTAAATCTGCATACGCTGCACCGTTCGAGAAACTTGGTGTATCCATTCCCCAATCTTTCGTCACGTTTTCAAATTGTAATCCTCCCATATTCTTAAAGGCATAATTAGCAATTTTCACGGATGGAATAACATCCAAAAGCATCATCGGACTCATTAAATTGGCTACTTCGGCATGATAAACCATAAAATCTTGGTCGGTAATATCTTTCGGAAAACCGTTCGTAATAATGATGTCTCTGAAACCATCATTATCAAAATCAGTCACCATCGGAGTCCAACTCCAATCCGTTTCAGCAATCCCTGCTAACAAGCCCATTTCACTAAAAACAGGTTTGCCAGTTTTTGGATTTACGCCTTGATTAACCTGCAAAGTGTTGCGTGGATATTGATAATTATAATGATACTGCTCGTTGTTTTGATACGCCAAATAATTATTGGCAGAAGTCATCATTTTCTTACGATAATTGTCGGCAGGCATCATGTCAACCGCCAAAATATCAACTAAACCGTCATTATTCAAATCCTCAACTTCATTGCCCATTGCCGAGTAGGAAGTGTGCTTTAAGTATTGCCCCGCTTCATCCGTAAAAGTTCCATTTTTATTATTGATATAAAGCAAATCATTCGTCAAATAATCATTAGTTACATAAATATCCTTCCAGCCATCACGATTAATATCTGTAATGTTTAAGCCCAATCCATAGCCCTCAATCAAAATTCCAGCTTCTTTACTAATATTTGTGTAAACAGGATGATTAAGTAATTTTGAAAAATCGTTTTTGTATAATCTACTGGTTCTTTTTGAAGAACCATCCACAATTTTATCGTGGTATTTGTTGGGAAAACGGTTATCATCCATTTCGTTGACGAGTACGAATAAGTCCAAATCTCCGTCATTATCATAATCAAAAAAGGCAGCATTGGTCGTATGCGTAGTATCCGCAATGCCATATTCTTTAGCCATTTCTTTAAAAATTGGTACACCATCTTTTCCAACGCCTTGATTAACATATAATAAGTTAGCTCGTTCAGAAGCCACTTTTTTAGCCGTTGCACAAACATAAATATCTAATAATTTATCGTTATTTATGTCCACCAAAGCTACACCAGAACACCACTTCCCTTTGGCTTCAACGTTGGATTTTTTAGAAATATCTTCGAATCTAAAGTCTCCTTTATTTAAATATAATTTGTTATCTACCTGATTTCCAGTAAAATAAGCATCCACTAATTTATCATTATTAAAATCGCCCAACGCTACGCCTCCACCATTGTTTACATATTCAAATGTAAGCACATTCATGGTATCTAATTCAGTAATTCTGTTTGAAAAAGAGATGTTTGTTTCTTCGGCGGGCAGCTTTGTAAAAACGGTATCTTTCCCGCAAGAATATAGAAAGAAAGAAGAAATTAAGAAGAAAAAAGGTAAATATTTAGTAGTCATAAGGCAATGATTTATAAAATCAAATTAATTTTTTCAGGGAAATAAACTATAAATTTAACATGATTATATGTAAATTCTATAAGGGCAAGGAAGTAAATTGTTTTGAATTCATATATTCGGAAGGGGTGATATTAAATTGTTTCTGGAAATTTCGGCTAAAATTGCTTTGAGAACTAAACCCAATCATGTATGATACTTCAAAAATTTTATGATTGCCCTCCGCCAACAATTCAGCCCCTCTTTTTAAGCGAGTAATATTAATTAATTCTATCGGAGTGAAAATTGATACTGCTTTTATTTTTCGGTATAAAGTAATGCGACTCATATTCATGATTTTAGCCAATTGCTCAACGTCTAAGTCCGTATTCTCAAGATTTCTTTTGATAATATCTTGTAAGGTTTCTAAAAATATTTCATCTGCTTTAGAATGTGCCATACTTTTGATATGAACCAAGGGTGAACTCGCAAAATATTCACTAATAATGTTTCGATTGTTCAGCAAACTTACAATTTGTGCTTGAAGATGTTCTTTTGAGAATGGTTTTTCGATATAAGCATCCGCTCCTAATTCAAGTCCTTGAATTTTTGTTTGAATGTCGTTTTTAGCCGTAAGAAGTATGATGGGAATATGAGAATACTCAAGATTTGTTTTTAATATTTTGCATAATTCAAAGCCATTCATCAAGGGCATCATTATATCACTAATGATTAATTGTACTATCTTTTTATCCAGTATTGTTAGAGCTTCGCTTCCATTCTTAGCTTTGAGAATAATGTATTTTATATTTAACATTCTTCCCAGAAACTCCAGAATATCTTCATTATCATCAACGATTAGAATTGTTGGTAGCATAGGTAATTCAGTTTATTTTCAACATTTTAGTATTGATTTATTCACAAATTTAAACGGATAGATTTTAAAATTAAGCATTCGTAAATTTGAGAATTAATATCCTAAAATAATATTTTCTTATTGATTTTCAAGGGTTTAGCATTTGTATTTTTTTATGTAGTATTGATAAGTAGTCAATTTTATTTTGAAATATACTAAAAGATTGGCAGAAACTGTATTTAGCCATAAATAACGATAAAGTGAACATTTGCATTAATAAGTAATATAATTCCGATATTTATCATCAGACTAATTTTTATCATTATCAAATCAGGAATTGTTTTATTAACACCTAAAAGTGAAACATTTTGTTAAAATAATGATACAATTTGAATAATATTCAAAAATATATACTCCTAAATTTGTTACAAATATTTTAAGATTGATGGTTTAACATTAATATATTAATGTTAAACCATATTCGCAAAACTATTTATAAGTGCTGGGACATATTTACTTATGGCATGACTTAACTCATAAATCATTGATACGGAACAAATTGTAATCAGTCATGCCATGAGTATTATGCTAACTTAATTTATCTAAGTACTTAGTATGAATTATACTTTATCACTTAATCACTTAGAAACCTTTTAAAAATCCTCTAAACTCTTTTGTCAATTCACTTCCGAATATTCAGAATTAAGCTATTACCATCATTTATCAGTAATTAGGGAAGCATTACGTAACGCTTAAAATATTTGACAACTTTTGAGATATTCTCGACAGATTTTCAAACTTTAAGCGACAGTAATTTCTAAATCACACATAAAAAATCTTACTAAAATTTTACCAATTTTAACTTTTAATTTAAAACATCAATTTTATGAAAAACAAACATTTACTAAAAAGTATGTTTTTGTTACTTGCATTTTTGAGCTTTAATGCTTTTGCTCAGAATAGAAAAGTTACAGGAAAAATTACTGATAAACCCAGTGGGCAAGGAATTCCAGGAGCTTCAGTAATTATTAAAGGAAGTACGATGGGAACAACCACCAATGCCAGTGGAGAATTTTCGGTTGCTGTAAAAGATGATAATGCCATTTTACTGATTTCATCAGTAGGATTTCAATCTCAGGAAATTAAGGTAGGTAGTCAATCAGATATCAGACTAACTTTGGCGGAGGATGTAGCAAATTTATCAGAAGTAATCGTTACGGGTTACGGTACGCAATCTAAACGGGACATTACAGGTGCCGTTGCCACTATTCAAGCAAAAGACCTGCAATCTGTTCCTGCTACAACCTTTGCACAAATGATGCAAGGTCGTGCTTCTGGATTGAGTGTAGTAAATGATGCAACGCCTGGAGGAGAAGCAACCGTAAGAATTCGTGGATTTGGAACGATTGGTAATAACGACCCTCTTTACGTAATTGACGGTGTGCCAACGGAAAGTCAAGGAAATTTGAACCCAATGGATATTGAATCTATCCAAATTTTGAAAGATGCTTCATCCGCTTCAATTTATGGTTCAAGAGCGGCCAACGGTGTTGTTATTATTACCACAAAAAAAGGGAAGCCAGGAGAAATTAAGGTTTCTTTTTCAACGTATCAAGGTTCGCAGACAACTGCTGAAAATGTGCAAGCATTGAATGCAAAAGAGTTAGGCTCGTATTTGTATTTAGCCGATAAGTATGCTGGAAAAACACCTTCACACGGGCAATATACCTTTGGGTCAAATGGTGAAGTAGGGCTTCCTAATTACGTTTTTCCAAGTAATGGTAAAGAAGGAAGTGCGGGCGTTGATCCAAAATTGTATTCTTTAACCCCAAGTAATATCTATGCCATCACAAAAGCGACGGATACTAACTGGTGGCAGGAATTGACTCGTACAGCCCCTATCAGGAATTACCAAATTACGGCAACTGGTGGCACTGAAAATGGACGTTTTGCTCTTTCTTTAGGTTATTTTAACCAAGAATCAGTCGTGAAATTTGTAGGATATGAGCGTTATACGCTTCGGGCAAATACTGAATTTACTGCTATGAAAAAACGCCTTCATATTGGGGAAAATTTCTCAGCTTCTTTGGATAATCGTACAGGAGGTTTTGGCAATAATAATGAGCAAAATGCTGTTTCTGGTTCATATAAGCATCATCCACTTCTTCCCATTTATGATATTGGTGGAAATTTTGCGGGTAGCCGTGGAGCAAACTTGGGTAATAATTCAAACCCTTATGCAACGCTTGCTCGTCAGGAGGATAATTTTACCTATCGTTTGCGTGCTTTCGGTAACGTTTATGCTGAATACGATATTCTTCCCGACCTTAAAGTTAAAACCAGTTTTGGAATTGACATTAACACGAATCGTGGACGTTACATTGACCGTGCCAATCCAGAATATATTGAAGGTAGTTTCAATAATGGTTCAACTTCAACCAATGGATATTTCTTTGCTTGGACTTGGACAAATACACTTTCTTATTCAAAAACTTTCAATAAAGTACATAAATTTGATGCTTATGTTGGTGTAGAGAGTATTAAGGAAATTGGAGAATCATTCAGGGCAAGTAGAAATGGGTATGCCTTTGAAACCAATCCAATTATAAGTTATTTAGATTTAGGAGATCCAACGAAGGTTTCAAATGGGGGTAATATTTATAGAGATTATACCCTTTATGCTCAATTTGGAAAATTGAATTATGCCTACAAAGACAAGTATTTATTTCAAGCGATTCTTCGGAATGACCAATCTTCTCGTTTCTTACAGGCCTCTCGTGGTGCTATTTTTCCTGCATTTAGTGTGGGTTGGAGACTTTCAGAAGAGAAATTTATCAAAAATGAACTTCCCGTTATTGATGATTTGAAATTACGTTTTGGATACGGACAAACAGGTAATCAAAAAATTGGTGATTATAATGCTTTCACCACCTACCGTGCTGATATTTATCACGCAGGTTATCCAATTGACGGTTCGTCAAGCAGTCCAAGAATTGGTTATGATACGCAGGCTTACGGTAATCCTAAGGCGAAATGGGAAACTACTACTTCCTCTAACCTTGGTATAGATGCTTCT
This sequence comes from Arcicella sp., assembly GCA_025356745.1. Taxonomy (GTDB): domain Bacteria; phylum Bacteroidota; class Bacteroidia; order Cytophagales; family Spirosomataceae; genus Arcicella. The sequence goes on along the minus strand of JANXRS010000130.1, from coordinate 2,917 downwards.
TTATTTAAAAGCAAACTTGCCGTAGAAATTGATGTGTGGACTCGTAAAACTTCCGATATGTTATTCACCATTCCGAATACATTTGCGGCGGGAGATGCTAATGCAGCGGCTTTCAATGTAGGGGCAATGACTAATAAAGGGGTAGATATCGGTTTAAATTATCGTAATTCAACTACTGGAGGTATTCGCTATAGCGTTGGAGCGAATTATTCAACCTACCGCAATACAGTTGATAAATTAGATGAAAGTCCAACGACTAAATACTTTGGAAATAGCTCTCGTGTTCCTGCCGTTACTTTAACGCAAGCAGGTTTACCGATTTCTTCATTCTTTGGCTATAAAGTATTAGGTATTTTCCAATCGGATGAGGAAGCAAAAGCATGGGCTCCTTACACAGAAGGATATAATAAAGCGGGTAAATTCAAGATGGCCGATATCAATGGAGATGGTAAAATTGATGATGCCGATCGTACAGTTATTGGAAATCCTCATCCAGATTTTGTTTATGGTCTAAGTTTGAGTTTAGGATATAAAGCATTTGATTTGGTAGTATTCTGTAATGGAACACAAGGAAATGATGTATTTAATTATACTCGTTATTTCTCTGATTTCAATACTTTTCAGGGTAATCGTTCTAAACGTGCTTTGTATGATGCGTGGCAACCAACTAATACTGGCGGTACTGTGCCAATCATGGATGCTAACGACCAAGTAAGTAGCCGTCCTTCAAGTTACTTCATTGAGAAAGGCTCTTATTTCAGAATTAAAAATGTACAATTGAATTACACAATGCCCTCAAAGGTTGTCAATGCTATTGGTTTTGCTAATCTTCAAGCGTATGTTCAAGTTCAAAATTTGGCAACCTTCACTAAATATACAGGCTTAAATCCAGAAATTCAGACAGGAAATGACAACACTTTAAGTTTTGATGGCGGTTATATGCCTGTTTCAAGAACTTTATTGGTTGGCTTAAACTTAGGATTTTAATTGCTTCTTATAAATATTCATTAATACGGTTAAACTCATCAAATGAAAATAGAAATGAAAAATAAATTCATAAAATATAGTTTAGTAGCAGGATTGTCTTTGGGATTAGCAACGGCTTGTACGGATAATTTCCTTACCCGTGAACCCCAAGGTCAATACAGTCCGACTGCTTTACAAACACCCACGGGCGTAGAAGGAATCCTTTTGGGGGCTTACGGTATGTTGGATGGAACTGGTTTAGATAATCAAGCTCCTTGGGAAAATGAAATTCAGAGTTGGGTTTTTGGTGGAATCCCATCCGATGATGCCTACAAAGGAACGGATGCGGGTGACCAACCAGAAGAGTCATTTATTGAAAAATATGATTTTCAACCAACCAATGGGCATATTAAGAACAAATGGAGGGGTTTATTCAAAGGAGTTGCTCGTTCAAACGATGCTTTAAACAGTTTGAAAGCTGCGAAAGGTGTGAACGCTGATCGTGCAAAACAAATTGAAGCTGAAGCCAGATTCTTGCGTGGTGTATTCCATTTTGAAGCCAGAAAAATGTGGAAAAATATTCCATTTATTGATGACAAAATCTTTGATTTGAACAATACGGAAAGTACCAAAGTGCCAAATGATAAAGAAACTTGGCCTCTTATTGAAGCCGATTTTCAAGCAGCAATGGCGGTTTTACCCGATAAACAATCAGAGGTGGGTCGTCCAACAAAGTGGGCAGCTATGGCATTTTTGGCAAAAGCGTATATGTTTCAAGGTTGGAATATTTCAACGGGAGTAGCAAATACGGCTAAATTGCAAGCGGCAAAAGCTATATTAGACCAAATTGTAAACAGTGGCAAATTCAAATTAACGCCTAAGTTCTATAGCAATTTTGATGTGGCAACTCGTAACAATGAAGAATCTGTTTTTGAAGTTCAATATGCCGTTTCGAGTGCTACTGGTGATGCTTCTGACCAAGGTATGGGTTTGGCTCATCCTTATGCTTCGCCATGGGGATGTTGTGGATTTTATCAACCCTCGCAAAATTTAGCGAATGCTTATAAAACCGATGCCAATGGGCTTCCTCTTTTAGATACCTTCAATGATGTAGATTTAAAAAATGACCAAGCTGTGAAATTAGAAGATGCGTATGAGCCTTCGACTGTCGCTTTAGACCCACGCATTGACCATACATTAGGAAGAAGAGGAATTTTGTATATTGACTTCAAAATTCATAACGTAGATTTTATTCGTGATCAAACCTACGCAGGACCTTATTCTCCTAAAAAGCATATTGCTTCGAAAGCATTCACTGCAATTAATGGATGGGGAAATTTATCGGCAAATAACTACCGTATCATTCGTTTTGGACATATTTTGTTATGGTTAGCGGAGTGTGAAGTAGAGTTAGGAAATTTGGAAAAAGCCAGGGCTTTAGTTAATCAAGTTAGAACGAGAGCGGCAAACCCAGAAGGTTTTGTTCAGAAAGCAACACAAGGGACTACCCGTGATGATTTCAAGTTGGTTTTCGATTCAAAAGGAGTTCCAGTTTCAGCAGCAAATTATGTAATTAAAAACTATACATCTGCGTGGACGGATGTGGCAACGGCTCGTAAAGCAGTACGATTTGAAACTCGTTTAGAATTTGCGATGGAAGGACACCGTTTCTTTGACTTGCAACGTTGGGGGGTTTCAGCGGATGTATTGAATAAATATGTAGCGGTGGAAGGAACAAAAAGAACGTATAAGAAAGGAACTGTTTTTACAAAAGGTAAAAATGAATACTATCCAATTCCACAGGAAGCCATTGACCGTTCATCGGTAAATGGAACGCCAACTTTAGTACAAGACCCTGCGTACAAGTAAGGAAAGTTATTGTTTATCGTCGCCTGCCGAACCAGTTGCAGCCGGTCGCCGCGCTGGGGCACGAGGATTTCGACCTTGCCGC
>JANXRS010000129.1 GCA_025356745.1 Arcicella sp. | reverse complement strand
GCTCAAACTAAAAACAAAACTTAATCACTTTGAATTAAAGGCTAAAATTTATATCAAAGCCCTAAAAGCAGCTTACGCAGAATTAACAAATATTAAAGGGCAGGCTATGTCTGCGTAACATCAGTAATTAATGAAAATTCTCCTCCCTCATGCTTTTCTGCCATTTCTACGTAATGTAAAGCCCCTAATTTTAGTAGCTGAGCCTGTTGTTCAGAAATTTGTCGAACCACTTTTGCGGGTATGCCAACCGCTAGAGAATTATCCGGAATTATCATGCCTTCTGTTACTAAAGCACAGGCTCCGATGATGCAGTTTTTCCCAATTTTTGCTCTGTTAAGCACCGTTGCTCGCATACCAATGAGCGAGTTATCACCCACAATTGCACCATGAACAATAGCTCCGTGTCCAATCGTTACATCATTGCCAATAATGGTTGGGTCACCTGGGTCAGCGTGCAAGACAGCCGTGTCTTGTATATTGGAATTATTGCCAATAATGATGGCTTCTACATCCGCCCGAATGACAGCACCGTACCAAACTGAAACATTTTCGCCAAACGTAATATTTCCCATCACAGAGGCATTTGGGGCTATAAATGGTTTATTTTTCATAATTTATATGATACTCATGGTATGACTAAAACTAAATTTTACTATCAATAATTTATGAATTAAGTCATACCATGAGTCTTAACTTATTCAATTTGTTTCATTTTGTGTAAAAGTATTAACATTTGAAGAAAATAGGGGTATAAAACCGCATAATTAATGACCTACTATTGCGTATTTTTGTTATTCATCAAATTTACTAATCTATAAATTTCTGAAAATGAAACATTTGATTTTATGGTTAACTTTTCTAAGTCCAATACTTATTAAAGCCCAACAAAAAATTCCTTTAGATGATATGTCTTTCTGGAAACCTTCTGAAAAAACCAATTGGCAAATTGCGGGAGATGTAACTGCCGACATCAATCAACATGATGTAATGACCCAAACCGCTGGTAAAGGTATTCTGGTAAATATCCCCGTTGAAAAAAATAAAGCAAATTTACAGTCAGTCGCAGAATATGGTGATGTGGATGTTTCTTTTGATTTTATGATGGCAGCACATTCTAATTCTGGATTCTATCTCATGGGACGTTATGAACTCCAATTGATGGACAGTTGGGGTGTAAAAAATCCCTCTACGGGTGATTGTGGTGGTATCTATAAGCGTCGTCGTTACGAAAATGGAAAAGAAATTCTTTGGGAAGGTCACGCTCCACGCTTAAACGCTTGTCTTGCTCCTGGACTTTGGCAGCATATCGACATTTCATTTCAAGCTCCAAAATTTGATGCAACTGGCAAGAAAATGCAAAATGCAAAGATGTTATCTGTAAAAATGAATGGTGTAATTGTTCAAGAAAATGTAGAATTAACAGGTCCAACGGGAGGACCAATTGCTGAAATGGAAGCTGCTACTGGTCCTTTTATGATTCAAGGTGATCATGGGCCAGTAGCTTTTAGAAACTTCGTAATTTCAAATTTGAGTGGAAAACCTGCCGAATTATCAAACGTTTCTTACAAGGTTTTTTATGGTAATTTTAAAGAACCCAAAGACTTTTTGTCTAAGAAACCCGATGCCACAGGTTCCTTAGACAAATTAACTTGGGATGTGAGTAAACAAGAAAATAATTTTGCCGAAATATTCAACGGAACACTCAAAATTCCAGTGACAGGAAAACATAATTTTACTTTTCAAATTGGAGGAAAATACTACGTTTCAGTTAATGGGAAAGAACTTTTGCCTAATGCTTGGACAGTTACAAACGATAAAAAAAGTGCCCAAATTGATTTACCCGCTGGTGATGTTCCTTTCGAGATAACGGTTTATAAAACAGATGCTTGGATAGCTCCGATTTTGGGAATGTATGTTCAAGGACCCAATTTTAGAAATACTCCTTATCATTCATTGGGTTCAACGTTAGCAAGACCTTCTAATGATCCCATTTTCTTGGATGCCAAAGAATCAACAATTCTTCGTTCTTTTTCAGATGTTGTGAAAGGTGGCAAAAAGCAAAAACGAATCACACACGCTGTGAATGTGGGAAATCAAGATAAATTGCATTATACTTATGATCTTTCAAATGGGGCAATTGCCCAAATTTGGAAGGGAGATTTTCTGGATACTTCGCCAATGTGGGATAATCGTGGAGACGGTTCTTCTCGTCCACGGGGGGCAATTTTAGCCTTAACAGATGCTCAAATTTTTGTCTCGAATGATTCAAAAGGAACATTCTCCGAAGCTCCTATCGAAAATTCAAACTATCGTGCTTTGGGGTACGATTTGAATACGGATAATCTCCCCACTTTTCGTTATAAAATTTATGGCTCGGACGTGGAAGACCAAATCAGAATTACAGATGGAAAATATCTGACTCGGACTTTGAATGTGAAAAATGCGGATGCAAATAAACCCATGATGTGCCGTTTGGCGGTTGGTTCAAGTATTACCAAATTGACAGACGATACGTATGAAATTGATGGAAAAAGTTATTATATTAAAGTGCCAACAGGAACGGTGGCAACCATTGAAAAATCAGGAGAAAATACGATGCTTTTAGTGCCTGTGAAGGATAAGATTGAGTATTCTGTTCTTTGGTAATTATTCTGAATCAAGCTTTTAGGATGAACAAGATTTTCCATTATCTTATGAAATTGTGTTCATTCCAAAATCCAATAAATTCTGATTCTGACAAAATTTTAAAATCAAAATGAAAATAAAATCATTCATACATACCTGCACACTTTTCACTTTAGCGTGCATGACCACAGGAGGCACTTTTGCACAGACAACTGAACCTACTGAAAACGATTATTACAAAATCGTAAGACTCCCAATTCCCGAAGGAATAGTCTTGGAAGTTGGAGGAATCGCAAAAATGCCTAATGGTGATATGGCAATTTCCACTCGCCGAGGAGATGTTTATATCGTTGAAAATATTAGTTCTGGAATGCCAATTTATAAAAAAATCGCTTCTGGATTGCATGAAATATTGGGACTCGCCATTAAAGACGGCGTAATTTATGTTGCTCAAAGAGGCGAATTGACCAAATTGATAGACAAAAATGGGGATGGTAAAGCTGAACGGTATGAAACGGTTTATGAAATTCCTATTTCAGGACATTATCATGAATATTCTTTTGGTCCTAAAATTGGTCCTGATGGGTCTTTTTATGTGACAGGAAATGTTGGTTTCGGTAATTCTGATTGGTGGGCAGGGAAATCTTTTGTGCCGTGGAGAGGTTGGACAATGAAAATTACTGAAGATGGAAAAATGACTCCGTTTGCTGCAGGAATGCGTTCGCCTTGTGGTATAGGAATGGTTGATGGCGAGTTTTTTTATGGCGATAATCAAGGTGATTGGATGGGTTCTGGTTTTATCTCTCACGTTGAAAAAGGCGATTTTATGGGACATCCAGCTTCGTTGGCTTGGGCAGATCGTCCAGAATCGCCCGTTAAAATGCGTAAAGACATGATTTTTGCTAAAATTGATCCTCGTGATAATCCACAGTCGAAACCTGAATACGTTAAAAATGAATCCATGACTACGATTTATGAAATGGGCAAAACCTCTTATCCAAACATGGGCATCAAATCCCCTGCTGTTTGGTTGCCACACGGTGTTTTAGGCGTTTCGACTTCGGAAATTGTTACGGATGATACCAAAAACAATTTCGGACCTTTCGATGGACAAGTATTTGTGGGGGACCAAGGAATGTCTAAAATTGCGAGAGTATTTTTAGAAAAAGTAGACGGAAAATATCAGGGAGCATCATTTGATTTCAGAAGTGGTTTTCGTTCGGGTGTGTTGCGGATGGCTTGGGGAAGCGACAACGCCATGTATGTAGGTGGAACAAACCGTGGTTGGGGTTCAGTTGGGAAAGAGGATTTTGGTTTAGAGCGTTTAGTATTTACGGGTAAAATGCCTTTTGAAATGAAAGCCGTTCGAGCCATGCCAGACGGTTTTGAGATTGAATTTACGTCTCCTGTTAATAAGAAAACCGCTGAAAATGTAAATAATTATGACATTTCGAGTTACGTTTATAAATATCATCCCGTTTATGG
>JANXRS010000066.1 GCA_025356745.1 Arcicella sp. | reverse complement strand
GAAAAAGAAAGGACAAAGTTGGTCTCAAAAAGGAAGTGGGGCTTTGACTATCCTAAAAACATTAGAAATTAATAACCAATGGAATAAATACTGGCAAAAAACTGCATAAATCTAAATCACAGCTTTTTGCACAGTAGGTAAAAATTAGAAGTTTTTAGGTAATCCACCGATGTAGCCTCTCATAAATTTTTCAGAAAGTCGTACGGGAATTTCGCCTTCGGGTACAGGTGTAGGGGTAATGCGTTTGGTTTTGGTATGTCCATCTTTGTTTCTGGAAACCACCAATAATCTCACCTCATCATCATTCAAATTCAAGCCATCCAAAATTGCAGGATTATGGGTTGTAAAAATTACTTGCTTATCGTGTTTTTTAGCAAGTTTTGTCAGAATTTTAATAAGTTCAATACATAATTTGGGATTCAAAGAAGCATCAATATTGTCAATTGCGAAGAATTTAGGCGTATATTTTGAAATAAACAAGGCAAAATAAAACATCAAAAATAAAAAGCCTTCGTTGGAACTCCGTTGGTCGAAATATTGCAAACCTTCTTCCAAAAAACGGTCTTTTATTCTGATTCTTCTTTCAGTAAACACTAAATCTTTCGGAATTTCAAAGCCATCAAACCAATCAATTAATTCCAAATTTTCAATGATTTCTTGGAATTCTTCGGGTTGATTTTGATTCATTTCGAAAAGTAATTTAAAAAGTCCCTCGCCTCTAATTCCCAGTACCTTGGCTTTTTCATCATCTTCAAATTTTCTAATTGAAGTTTCTTCTATTGCGTAGATTAAGAAGTGAGAAGAGCTTGAATATTTTAATGTAGAATCAAAGTTTAATTCTAAAAATAGTTTCTTGATTTTTTCAAAGTCATAATCGACAAAACCATCTCCTTTTTGAAATAGTTCTGTTGAATATTCTTCACGATTTATATCATTATTTTTAATCACACCCCACTCAGAAAAAGGTTTATTATCATTTCTTATTTTGAATTCAAATTTTTCATCAGAAACAAAAACATTTAAATCTATTGTTTCAACTTGATTCTCTTTTGAAAAGCCACTTCTCATCCAAATTGGCTCTGTAACTCTAATACCTCTTGAACTAAGAAATTCATTTCCCAACTTATTATCTGCTGCCGCTGACCCAAAAGCTATCGCTTCCAATATATTGCTTTTGCCACACCCGTTTGCTCCAATGAGTACGTTTACACGCCCTAATTCAAGGGTTAAGTCCTGTACAGATTTATAATTTTGTATTTTAATTTCTTTTACCATGCTATTGTTGAAATAAAAAAGGTTCAGCAATTTACGAAAAAAGCTGAACCTTTTGAAAGTTATGCTACTGTATAAAATCTACTGTTCCGTATAATGAAAAGTCAAGCCACCATCCACATAATAAGTTGAACCCGTTACGTATTTGGCATCATCAGAAGCTAAGAAGGCAATTACGGCGGCAACATCTTCTGGCTCGCCTAATCGTCCAAGAGAAATATTATTTTTTAAGGTTGCTAATAATACTGGGTCGCTTAAAATTTTGGCATTAATAGGCGTTTTTATTGCCCCAGGGGCCACATTATTGATTCTAATTCCCAATGGTGCTAATTCTACCGCTAAGTTCCGCATCACCATTTGCATTCCGCCTTTGCTAGCACAATAAGGCGTAAAATTGGGAAAAGGCAGTTCTTCATGCACCGAACTATTATTAATTATCACGCCCGTGCGGTTGTTTTCTTTCACAAATCTTACGAAAGCTTGGGTCAGAAAAAACATCCCTTTCAAATTTGTATCCATTACGGCATCGTAATCTTTTTCTTGAACATCCCAAAAAGGAGCATTGATTTCGATTCCTGCATTATTGACCAAAATATCAATCTGTCCGAAGGTATCGAGGGCTTCTTTCACCATTGCATAAACGGCTGGCACCTGTGAAACATCAGACTGAATGAAATGGGCTTTTGCACCAGTTTCTTCTACCTGACGAATAGTTTCTGCAACATTTTCATCATTATTTCTCCCCGTGAAAACGATGTTTGCTCCTTCTTGGGCGAAACGAACACATATTGCTCGCCCAATGCCACGACCTCCACCCGTAATCAGGGCTACTTTTTCTTTAAATCTTTCCATTAGTTTTTATCCGTTATTTCTGAGTATATGTCAAAACTTTGAAAAGAGCCAAGCAATTTGTAACATGGGTTTACCAAGACACATAAAACAGAATTGCACTGGCTCATGGAGGATAAAAATACAACCATTGATTTACAATTACAAGATTTTTTACAGTGGCATAAAGCTCGTTTGAATTTTCTTAACTTATTTATTGTCTCGTTAATCCGTAACAGAAACGTCAATTACAGTAAAAATGCAGTAACCCTTAACAACCGAGAAACTTGCTCTAATCTTCGACTGTGCGTCCCAGCAGGATTCAACGTTTTTTTACTGAATTTCCCATTGATTTTGATGTAATTGCTCGTCTTTTGGTAGCTATTATTCCAGTGAAAGGTCCTTACCAACTAAGTTTAGATAGAACCAATTGGAAGTTTGCTGGTGTTAATTTTAACATTTTATGCTTAACAATTGTAGCCGATAACGTAAGTCTTCCGGTTCTTTGGACAATGTTAGACAAACGTGGCAACTCAAACCAAGAAGAACGTAAGTTTCTCATATTGAGATATATACATTTATTTGGTTTAGATTCAATTGACTGTATTATTGCTGATAGAGAGTTTATTGGACAAGAATGGTTTGGATTCTTGATTAATAATCCTATCAAATTTTATCTCCGTATTAGAGAAAATCTATTCGTTTCTCATAAAGGGCGAATGTTGAGAGTTTCTTGGCTTTTTAACAATCTACCCCTCAATACAACTCGTCAAATTGATAAGCCAATTTTAATTGGTGATCATTGGGTCTATTTAACGGGCATGAAAATTATTAACAAAAAAGGAAATATAGAATTTGTCATTGTTGCCACCTATCAGTATGACTCGCAAACCATGCAAGTGTATGCCAAAAGATGGACGATTGAGTGCTTCTTCAAAGCTATAAAAACCGCTGGTTTTAATTTGGAAGATACACACTTGAAAGACCAAAAACGCCTCGAAAAGCTATTGGCAGTCATTGCCATTGCTTTTGTTTGGGTTTATTTGATAGGTCAATATGAAAATCGAATAAAACCAATCCCTATTTTAGCTCATCAAAGGCGTGCATTTAGTATTTTTAGGTATGGATTAGATAATATAATAAAAGCATTAACCTTTGATAATCAAACAATTAAACAGTACTTACTACTTTTGACACGTACTTAGCCGTTATTTAACTTAATTTTTGAATCATGAGCCATTATTTTCAAACATTCTCATGGAGTTTAACCTAAAACGTAATCTGATAGTTTTAAAATCTAAGTACCTACAAAAATGGGGTCTTGTAGAAGTATGGGGTAGAAATAAAAAACGAAAGCCCCAAATTTCTTTGAGGCTTCGTAGTTCATTATTAAATAGTTTAAGAAAGAGGAGATATTTTAAACAATTACTCAAAATAGTTGTGCTATGACAACAAAAAATTAATTAATCTACTGTTTTTATTGAGATTGTTTTAAATACAGGACAAAGATAAAATTATTCTACAAATAAAATATAACTTTCCTAATTATATTTTTCACTTTATGGATAAACTTTGTTGATGTATTAAAATTAGGAAAGAATTACACAAAAAATCCTCTCTTCAAAAAAGAAAGGATTTAGGGGAATATCCAAAAACAATCTCAATATTAAATTTTAAAAAATCTTATTGAAAGCGAAATAATACTACTAACAATATAATCACATTATTTTTTGAATTTTATGAATTTGTTGATGAAGTGTTAATCATTTTTATAAAACCGTGACTTAACTAGTTCTATATTAAATTTGTAAGCAATTATACTTAGGAAACAGTTTATTCTATTTGAAATAGATAATTTTTCAGGTTCAACGCATTTAAAAGTACAATAAAACTGCTTGGAAAAATACAAATTGAGCTTATTTTGGATAATGAAAAAAGATTCAATTTAAGATAAAACCTAAAAATGAAGTATTTATGTTAACATAAACCTAAAACCA
>JANXRS010000065.1 GCA_025356745.1 Arcicella sp. | reverse complement strand
TGGTTTTAGGTTTATGTTAACATAAATACTTCATTTTTAGGTTTTATCTTAAATTGAATCTTTTTTCATTATCCAAAATAAGCTCAATTTGTATTTTTCCAAGCAGTTTTATTGTACTTTTAAATGCGTTGAACCTGAACTACGAACGAAATTACAATGACAGTAAGTGGTGTTTACAATGCATACTATTGGGTAAGTAACGAAGGTAAAATAATTGAATCATCTAATGATAAGCGGACACAAAGTATAACTATAAATAATACTGGAACAGATAGATGGCGTTGTTATGTAGTGGATAGTAAGGGTAATGTAGCAATAACTCAAGAAGTTTCATTACCAGTAAGTCAGGCTTCAGTTTTAGCATCTGATTGTCCAACTGGTACATTCACTCCAGTTTCAGATATAATTACCTGTAATGAAATTTCGGGTTGGGTTTTTAGAAGCAATAGTAATGGTGAATTTGGTGCAGTTGATATTTATGTGGATGGACAATATAAAAATAGGGTTACTGCTAATTCTTTAAAGCAATACGGAACGTATCCAAATAGTGAAGGCTATATTTATAGTGTTCCAACTAGTGCATCATGGAGAGATGGCGTTAATCATGTTGTTTCGGTTAGACAATGTAATTCTACTACAAGTTTTGCTTCTACTACACTTAATTGTCCAGCTTCTGCAGATATTTCCATAACTAATCAAACTGGTTTAACTAATGTAAATTCAACAGGAGGAACTGGAACGTTTGTTGTCAATTCAATAAATTCTAATTGGACAGTTACAACTGGTGGTATATCATGGATAACTGTTAGTCCCACAACAGGTTCAAATGGAGCAACAACAGTATCGGTTGCTTTCCAAAATAATACTAGTTCTGCTCGAAATGCAACGCTAACAATTAAGGGTTCAAATGTGGGTGCTACCAGATTTGTTGATATTAATCAATTAGCAGCAGCTTTAGGCGGAATAAACTGCGATAACGGCACAAGCCCTTTTTCAATAATAAGTGCCAGTTACAGCAATCAAAGAGTGTATTTTCAATTCAATGCCAGTAACCTAAGTTCAACAAATTGGGCGATTAAACAAGGAAGTACAACTATTATAAATGGAAGTATTAACCCTATTACATCAAATACGCTTGATGTTTATGCTGGAACGTTAGGAGCAGATACGTATGATCTTGTTTTAAGTGGTGCTAGTTGTAGTGGTACAGCCAGTAGATCGTTTACAGTTTCGGGTACTGCTACTACTAGTAGTAGTTTATCTCTCAATCAATCTACATGGCTGCCAAGTTCAGTTTCTTCTTCTCAAAACGTAAGTGTAACGTCGAATGTTGGTTGGTCTGTTTCTTCAAATGATGTCATTTGGCTAACGGCTTCACCAACGTCTGGAAGTAATACTGGTTCATTCACAATGAGTGCAACTGCTAATGGCTCAACCTCTTCACGCACTGGCACTATCACCGTTTCGGGGTCTGGTGTAATTTCACAAACTATTAGTGTAACACAAGCAGGTACAGGAGGTGGAAGTACCACAGACCGTACCGAAGGTGGTACAGCAAGTGATGACGGAGCAAATAATCCAAATAATGAAGGTGAAGTACAGGCTTTTGATAATACTAGCAATACCAAATGGTTAATCTTTAATTCAACAGGTAACATTGCTTATGATTTTGCCAATGAGGATGCTTATGCTATTAATCGTTATACTGTTACCTCTGCTAATGATGAACCCTTACGTGACCCTAAAAATTGGAACTTGCAAGGCTCAAATGATGGCTCAAACTGGACAACGGTTGATTCTCAAAATAATCAATATTATGGTGGTCGTTTTGAAACAAAAACATTTAATATTTCAAACACCACAGCATACAAACAATATCGTTTGAATGTGACGGCAAATAATGGCTCAACTTTACTGCAAATCGCTGAAATTCAGATGTTTGGTTCTGCTAGTAGTACGAGTTGTATTATTCCAAGTCCTCCGTCAATTAGTACAAATTCTAATACCTCTCCAGCTAATTTAACGGCTACGGGTTGTAATGGTTTCATAACTTGGTCTAATGGGCAAACTTCAAATCCATTAACAGGCGTAGGCACGGGAACATACACAGCTACTTGTACAGTCAACAATTGTACAAGTGGAGCTTCAAATTCGATTACTATTGGTAACGCAAGTGGCTCATGTCCAACCTATTCAAATCCACAATGGTTTCATTGGGATTATGCTTCGAGTAGTCTTTGGTTTGCTCATTATGGACCAACGGGAAAATTGTATGCAGCAACGGATGCCAATCCAGCAACCCCAGCTCTAACACGGCAACAGTTACTCAATTCAGGTGTTACTCCTACATTAGCAAACTGTTTTCTTGATGGTACAAAACAAAGAATTGCTTCTGGTTTAAGTGAAATAGAGATGAATTTGGAAGTCTATCCAAATCCGACCAACAGCAAAATTAAAGTTGGTTTCACTCTTCAAAAAGATGAAAATGTTTGGTTCAATTTGTATGATACGCAAGGGAAGAACCTTCAATTAAGTGATTATGAAGGTAAATCAGGGCGTAACGTAGTTGAGTTTGATTTGCAAAATTATCCAGCAGGAGCATATTTTATTGATTTGCAATATAATCAAAAGCGAGAAATTCGGAAGGTGATGAAAGTAAATTAATTATAATTTGTATGTAGCTTTAAAAAAAGTTGACACGGATTAAATTATAAAATAAGCTTACTAAAATCCTCGAAAGATTTTTCTTTCGAGGATTTTTTGTTTCATTTTCGGTTACAAGTTTCTTATTGAGGTTCTCAAAAGAATTGGGATTCATTTAAATGTAAGGCAACTTTTCACATAAAATACTTAATTATTTGATATACAATTTAATACTACTACACCATTTTGAGATACTAAATTGAAAAGAGAGCCAATTGAGCGAATTTTGTAGCGACAAAACAGACAAAATGCTCAAAATGACTCTCACAGACAAACTTAATAGTATCCAAGGGAAATCAAAGAAGTAGATAATTTTTTTGGACGGTACAGACGGGGTCGCCCGTGCGATGGAAAATTGGTTCTTTTGAACTGCATGTTTTAGTATTGGCAGCCCAAGTAAATGGTATCGTCATTCCTGTTTATTTTAAAGTGTATGAACACAAAGGTGTACTTTCAGAAAGAGAGCGAATTGATTTTATCCGTAAAGTACTCATAATCATTGACTTATAAGATAAATTATTAGTTGCAGACAGAGAGTTTATAGGTAAAGAATGGTTAAGTAGTTTGATAGAAAAGAAAGTTAATTTCATCATTCGGTTACGCAAGAAAATGTACCAAAATTACATAGAGTTAAGCGGTTATAGCTATCAAAAATTAGAAAGGAAAGCCTTAAAAAAAGGGTATTCACAGGCAATTTTTGAGATGGAGGGACAATGGTATAAAATCGAAATGTGGAAATCTACTATTCAAGATGAACCTATTATCTACTTGATTACTAATATTTTACATCAAAAAAGAATTGGAAAACAGTATGCAAAACGATGGAAAATCGAATACTGTTTTAAGCACTTAAAAACTAACGGCTTCAATCTTGAAGCTATGTCTTTGACAGATTTGAAAAAAATAAGATTGATGATTTCTTTGGTTGTAGTAGCCCTTCAATATCTTGATTAAACATGGTTCTTGCTGTGTATTGGCAGCTATTGAACCTAAAACGGGAAAACGATTAGCTCATGTTCGTCGTCATAGAGGTAAAAAAGAGTTTACATTATTTATGAAAAACTTAGCAAGTTCTTACCCAAATGCAAACAAAATAATCTTGATTTTAGATAATCTTAATACGCATAATTTTAGTGGGTTCTACGAAAACTTACCCACCCAACAAGCCGCTGAATTAGCTCAACGATTTGAATTTGTCTATACACCCAAATGTGCTTCATGGATGAATCGGGCGGCGTTCTGTATGATAGAAATAGAATTTTCCGCTTTATCAAGATAATGCTTGAATAGAAGAATTCCATCTATCAATCAGCTATCCAAAGAAGTATTAACTTATTGCAAGGAACGTTCAGATTTGGGAATTAAAATTAATTGGCAATTCAGTTGTCAAATGGCAAGAGAAAAACTCAATAGACATTATGTAAAGGTAAATTCTGACAACATTAAATACCAAAAAAAACTTATTAAATAGTGTACTAAATCTCAATCAAATTTTTTATTTATCTTTTTTAGATAGTCAATTGAATGGCTATTTTTTATTTCAGAAGCTTACTAACATTTGCCCCACACTTTTTGATGCACTCGAAGCCTTACTTGAAAGCAACTGCGAAGATTTTAGGACAATTGAGTTTGTTTTGAAATATGGGAAATAATGACATCCCAAATACTAAAAATAATAGCATAAATAGGGTAATTCTACGTGTATGAAATGCTGTTTAGATTGTATAAGTTTGTGAAATATAAACGACCTAATTTTACGATGAGATTCAAATTACACCTTAGACCAATATCTTCCCGTCCACGAATTATGTGGAATTATCATTATCCTCTTTCTACCTTTTTGTACTCAAAAATTGCTTCAGCAGATGAAAATTATAGTACGTTTCTCCATGATACTGGCTATAAATTGAACAAAAGCAAAAGTTTCAAGCATTTCACTTTTTCAGATTTACGTTGCAAAATTGGGAAATCCGATACAAAAGGATTTGAAGTTGTTTCGCCCTTGATTGAGTGGACAGTTTCTTTCTATATTGACAAAGCGGCAGAATCGTTTATTGTAGGTTTATTCCAAGACCAAGAGATTCGATTATTTGACAAATTTCATGATGCAAAGTTTATGATTGAACGGGTAGAAACACTTTCAGAACCTATCATTTTAGCTACCACTAAACTAAAAGCGACCTCTGCCATGGTAGTAGCTGAAAAGATAAACGACATGGATCAATACCTTGAACCTACGGATGAGCGATTTAGCAAATACTTGATTGATGGACTCAGAGATAAATATTTGAGTGCGATGATAGAACGTGGCGAAAAAATTAATCCAGATATTCAGCATCAAGAAATTTCATTCAGATTAACGGAAGGAAGTAATATCAAATCTCGTAAAGTAACGATTAAAGACGGTAAAAGTTCAGCAACGGAAGTGAGAGGTTTTCGCAATTTTGAGTTTGAATTGACTGCACCCGAAGAAATCATTAAAGTTGGACTTTATGGGGGAATGGGCAAGGAAGCGAGTCAAGGATTTGGGTTTTGTGAGGTGGTGGGTTAAAAAGAGGGTTTCATTGTTTGGTACGATTATAATTTTTGAAGACCACATTGTCTCACTATTTCAATTCCTATTCAATGAAACCCGACACAAAATTATATATTTATTCACACAATATGAATTTTAAGTTAAGTGAAAAAATAAACTTACCAAATTGTATCACTTGAAAATAAACTTTACTATATTTGCAGTGAACTTAAATTTCAACAAATGAAAAAGCATTGTGTTTTAGTAAATCGTCCTGTTAAATGTATGAATTGTGGCTTCGCTTCTCAATTAGATATTGATGAAGATTGTCAAATATGTAATAACCTGTTTTTCATCCAATAAGAAAACTAAGTATGATAAAAGAACTTATAAATTTTACAAATAGCTTAGATTCTGAACTCAAAGCGATTGGCATGACTCCCAAAGAGGGACTACATATTTTATTAAGTTTTGAAGAGCAAGATGGGCAACTTTCTATTTCAGATAAAACTGAATATGAAATCTATTCCAAGAAGGATAAGGAACTGACTGCCACTAAAAAGCGATTTGCTACATTAGCTAATTTAGCTTGGATGGTAAATACGAATAAATGTTTTGATTTGCCATCAAAGGGGATTCATTCATGTTCTCCTTATTGTTTGGCATTCAAACGAGAATCCATTAGGGGTGGTGCTAAGTTTAACGATGCCAAGATAAAACTGTACGAACGCATAAGTTCGTACTTTGACAAATCACTTGAACTTTTGGAAGATGAATCCGAAAAAGAAAGAGCCAAACTATTCAAATTTGCTTTAAATAGTGAAGAGAAAGTCCATTCTTTTCTTGACCAAATTTCTGAATATTCCCAACTAAAAGAGGCTGAATATATCGTCTTTTACCTTGATATTAATGAGGAAAAATATAAAATACCTAATGATAAATATTTAGGAGGAAAGCTATTTAATACTGAAGAATATAACGAATTGGGGACGGATAATCAAGTTTATGGTACAAGCAATTTTTTAAATGGCTTCAATACAAAAAAGCCTTATTTGAAACATCAATCTGCCTCATTTGATATTACAGGGAGGGTTTCAGCCAACGATGCCAAGACTTTATTTGAGTTTGAATCTATTATTGGAAGAAGAATTTTACCCAATCCTTTGCCGATTTTTGTGTATGGAGATGAATTAAAGGCTTCCATCGACTTGTTTAAAGCAGATGCACTTGATGGAGGGAATAGGAAAGGGCATAAGGATATTATTGATTCGCTTTTGAAGAAATTAAGTAAAGAAACTATTGGTAATTATTATTTACTATATTATGAACGTGGTGAAATTAAAGATTTTGATTTTGTGAGTCAGTTTGAATATCGACTAATTGATAAAAATGAGAAAAGCTTTAAAGTCTTAGATATTTTTAATGAAGGAAAATCGTATACGATTGAGAACGTTTTTGAATTTCAAAACAGAATTTTACCTATCCTATTTAATAATTCTTTGGTGGTGAAAACCAAAGGTGAAGGTCCACCAATACTTAAATATTTTGATGACCTCGAACAAAAATATTGTGACGATAATAATACAACGATTTACAATTTAGTAATGACTTATAGAGGTGCTTTTTATGATTTTATTTATAAGTCTAAAAGAAAAAGCATTAATGAAACTATGATTAATCATATCGTTATGACTGGTATTTACAGCGATTTAAAGAAACTTAATGGAGCTGATGATTCGCAGGAAAGAAATAAGGCTTATAGTATTAAAAATAAATTAAATATTTTATTCAGTTTTAGACAATTTAATAATCAATCAGATATGTCATCAATTATCCCAGCACTTACCGAAAAAATTCGCCAAGTGATAAACAATTCGGATGTTCATTTTGAAACGAATGAAGAGTTTGCATTTGGAGTAGGGCAACTCATTTATTTTTTACTAAATCAAAGTGAAAGTAGTAATAAAAGTCACGCAATGCTTGAACCATTTGTTTTAAAAACAGATGTGAATTCACTAAAAGATTCCATAAGAAGATTACTTATCAAGTACGCATATAAGTTGTCATTAGGGCGTGGAAGAGTAGAAAAACTGATGGCGGAAATTCAAGGGTTTACTTTTGAGGGGAATTTCAAAGATTTGCATGAATTCATGTTCACAGGCTATTTTACCGATTGCTTAATTTACGAAAAATCACAAAAAGAAAATATTTCAGAAATTTAAAACCAAATCTATATTATGTCATCATTTAACAACAGAGTTTTCGGATGCGTAGTCATCAAAGCTATCAATTCAAATTATAATGCAGATTTTACTCATCAGCCACGTACTTTGCCTGATGGTACAGTTTACGCAACTGATAAAGTATTAAAATATTCAATTCGCAATTTTTTTAAAAAGGCATATACTCAGGAAAATGTGTTTTATTTCAAAACATTATCTGCCGAAATGCAACCAAGAACGCTTGATGAAACTTATGAATCTTTCTTTGGTAAATATACTGATGTTAAAGGTAAGGATGCCGAAAGTCAGCTCCGCAAGGCGGTTTTAAAGAATTTACTTTCATGTCTGGATGTGCGATTATTCGGGGGGACTTATGCAGGTAAAACCAATCTTTCCATTCATGGACCAGTTCAAATAACTCATGCCATTGACCAGTATAAAAAAGGTGAGATATATTCTGAACAAATTATGTCGCCTTTTAGAAATTCAGGAGATAAAAATGCAGATTCGACTATGACAACGCTTGGTTCACAATCAAAACTAAGTGAAGGGCATTATGTACATGGTTTTTCAGTTAATCCACAAAATATTACTGACCAAGTTGCTTTATCTGATGGGACAGCTTTGCAAAACGAGGACATACAAAAACTAAAAGTTGGTCTTACTCGTGGGGTATCTTTTTATGATTCAGCCTCAAAATCTGGTTCAGAAAATGAATTGATGCTTTGGGTACAACTCAAAGAAGGCTCATTAATTGTGCTACCATCTTTTGTAGAGTTAGTAAAGATTAATGCTGATAAATCCATTGATTTGACTGGGATTGCAGAAATTTTGAGTCGCCCACATATCGCAAGCCAAGTAGAAAGAATTGAGATTGTTTATGACCAAACGGCTACAACAGTCTTGGGGATTCCTCAAAATGCAATTGTTTCAGATTTAAACCAATAGAAAATGGCAAAGCACATTATATCGTTTGATTTGCGTGCTGATTTTGCCTGTTTCAAAAAACCTGATATTAACGAAGGAACAATTTTGACTTTTAATAGCCTCCATAAACCCGCATTATTAGGGATTTTAGGAGCAATAGTTGGACTGAAAGGATACAATAAAAAAGGAGAATTTCCAGAGTATTATCAAGCATTTAAAGATTTGCCCATTGGTATTGAACCAATTGAGGGATTTCATGAAAAGGGTAATTTTAGTAAAACAAATATAAAATATACAAATACTGTCGGATATGCCAATGCAGATGGAACGTTGATTATTACGGAACAAACTTTAATAAAACCAGCTTTTCGTTGCTACATTATGATAGATGATGAAATTGAACATCAGGCAATATTGAAAGAAAGAATATTGAAAGGGGAATCTATTTATTTGCCCTATCTTGGTAAAAATGAATTTTCTGCATGGTGGGATATTGAAACGGTTAAGGAATATCAATATTCTGAGGTGAAAGAGTTGACAAACTCATATGAAGTTTCAAGTTTATTTATCAAAAATTTTACTTTAAAAGATAATCAGGAGGAAGAGAAGGATGATTTTAACTTTTTAGATATGTCAGAACCTAAGCAAATATTTATCTTTTTTGAAAGATTGCCAATAAGTTTTGATGAAAAATTATTTCAATATCAATTAGAGAAATTTTCTTACACAAACATTAATTTTATTCCTTCCAAAATACTTTCATCATTGTATTTTTTGAAAGATACCTCCAAATATGTCCAACTCTTTTAAAAAAATCAAATATATAATTGAGCAAGAACAACCTTTTGGTAAGTTCTTGCTTGATTCTTCTTTCTACCTTGCCCATAGACATGATTTACATGAATCTGAACCATTAGAAGAACACATAAAACTGGTAAATGATTATTTATCCCTAATTGTTGAATCTAATAATTTAGACACAACAATCGATAAACTCATTGAAGATTTTTTAAAATTGAATCGGTTTGAAGAATATCAAATTGAAGTTTTAGGAGAAAAATTGAAGTTATTTTTTTGTCGTACAATCATTTTTCACGATTTAGGAAAAATTAACCCTAATTTTCAAGGAGATGCTCTGAAAATGAATAATTCAAAGTTTAAGTCAAAAATAATTCCAAACTATGTTTTAAAAACTCATCATTCCAAACTTGGCTCCTACATCTATATAATTAAGCATTTTAAAGACGTTATTTTGTCAGGATTAAACGGAAAAGAACAACAAATTTGCCTGTTTTTTATCCTATCCCATTTTGAAACATCATGGAAGTAAGCTATTAAGTATAGACAGTAAAACTATTTTTTTTGACAATAACGAACTGGAAGTAATGAAAAGTTTTTTAAAAAACTATCAAATTGAACTTCCAAATCAGCTTTCTATTTTAGCCACCGACACACTTACAGAAAAACATTTAGTTAATAAGTTTTTTGAGCCATTTAAAACCAATAAAATAGTTGGTCATTTCCCTCTATACGCCCTCACAAGACTAAATTTTTCTTTACTTACAGCATCAGATTATTTGGCAACCTCGCATTATATGAACCAGAAACCAATTGATTCATTGGGGTTGATTGATAAAGATTTGCGTGAAAAAGTGATACTTGCAGCAACTACTTCACATTCCTATAATTCAGAAGCCTATCATTTAGCCATTTCAGACTATAAAGTTGAGAATCCATTTGATAAGTCTGGTGATAATCTAAATCTGATTAGGAAAAATATGGCAATAGAGTTGTTAAGAAATATTAGGAATAATATTCATCAGAATTTATTTTATCTCGAAGCACCAACAGGGGGTGGGAAAACAAATTTGTCGATGTTGGCGATTGCTGAATTATTGAAAGAGCATGAAATAATTAATAAAGTTTTTTACGTATTTCCTTTTACAACGCTTATTACTCAGACTCATAAAGTAATATTGGAAACACTCAAATTATCTGAAAATGAAGTGAGTCTATTACATTCAAAGGCGGGATTTCAATCAAATGAAGACCCGAACTCTGAGGAAAAAGCGGATGGAAAATATGGGCAAGAAAAGAAAGATTTTATCAGTAATCTGTTTGTACATTATCCTTTTTGCCTATTAACTCATATTCGTTTTTTTGATATTCTGAAAACAAATGAGAAAGAAACAAACTATTTGTTTCATCGTCTTGCCAATAGTATTGTTGTTATTGATGAATTACAATCATATTCCCCTGTCCATTGGGATAAAATGCTGTATTTTATTCATAATTATTCAAAGGCTTTTAATGTCAAATTTATTCTAATGTCTGCAACCTTACCAAGAATTGATAAATTGAATTTGCCACTTGAAAACAAGCCTATTTTTACAGATTTATTACCCAATGCCAAACAATATTTCACTAATCCCAATTTTGCTGAAAGAGTGAAATTTAGGTTTGATTATCGAGATGCTACCTTAGAAATATCTGAATTAGCAGATATTGTAATTGAAAAATCAAAATATTATTTAGCTCAGAATGAAGGGAATGGAGTTTTTACAATCATTGAGTTTATTTTTAAAAAATCTGCCACTGAATTTGAAGAAGCTATTGATAGGCGATTTTTTGATGAAATCTTAGTGTTATCAGGTACAATTCTTGAATCACGACGAAAAGAAATAATCAATAAATTAAAAAACGAAAAGAATAGAGATAAAAAGATATTGCTCATAACGACTCAGGTTGTTGAAGCTGGGGTGGATATTGATATGGATTTAGGATTTAAAAATATATCCTTAATTGATAGCGATGAGCAACTGGCTGGGCGTGTGAATAGAAATGTTAAAAAGAAAAATTGTGAAGTTTATCTTTTCCAAATAAATAAGCCAGGCATTCTTTATAAAAATGATAGGAGATATACTGTCACGAGAGATAAAATTTCCAAAGAAGAACATGAAGATATTTTAAAAACAAAAGATTTTAAGAAATTATATGACTTAGTTTTTGAGAGAATTGATTTACAAAATAATATGGAAGGAATTGAAAATTTCAAAACCTATCATGAATATATAGAAAGGCTTGATTATCAGAATGTACATGATAAATTTAAACTGATTGACAATCGAAATTTATCCATTTTTGTGCCTCTTTCTATTCCAATTTCAATTGAAGACGAAACAGGAGAAACTGAAAATATATTTAGTGAAACTGAATTAAATTTTTTAAGAAATAATAATATTTTCCCAGAAAATGGATGTCTTAATGGTGCTTTGGTTTGGGATTTATATTTGAAAATGAATGATAATAAAGGTGGTGTAAATAATTATACTGAAAAAGCAATTTCCAGAAAAATAATTGGTGGGATAATCAGCAAATATACCTTTTCAATTTTTTATACTGAAAAAATAAAAGAAGCTCTAAAAGGTTTTAGTAATCCAAATAAAGATTTTGAAGATTATCTTTATTTGGAAAATTATCAATTAGTTTACAATTACGAAAAAGGATTAATTGAGGCAAAAATTGAATCATCTGAAAACTGTATTTTGTAAATAAATCGAAAAATAAAAATTACCTTTCATAATACTAAATACACTATATTTGCCTATTATAATATAACAAAAAGTGATTATTATGTCTAAGATAAATGATAGTAAATCATTATTAATCAGGTATTTAGATGAAAATGAAGTTAAAATATTTCATTTGAATACAATTGTTAAATATTTTGAGGATGAAAATGTGAATGTTAAGGCTACGGTCGAGGCTTTGCTTAGAGATGGGATTATTAAATCTTTGCAAAAAGGACTTTATTGCCGTCCGAGTTTTCATGATGAATTTGTGTTGGCTTATCATTTAGCTCCCAAGGGTGCGGTGGCTTATTGGTCGGCTTTGCATTGGCACGGACTAACCACTCAGTTTTCAAATACTATATTCGTTCAAAGTTCTACTTTAATCAAAAATAAAGAGGTGATGAATGTTTGGTTTCAGTTTGTGAAGGTGAAACCGTCGAAAGCAATGGGGTATCAGTTGGAAGGCAGAGGCAATAACCAGTTTAAAATAACCAATTTAGAAAAAACGATTGTTGATTGTTTTGATTCAATCGGGCAAAGTGTTGACTGGGGGGAGTTGATTAAAGCATTGTACAAAGCCAAAATGCGAAATAAGGAACTTATTGAAGTCTGTGAGGCGGTGAACAATATTAGTGTAATTAAAAGATTGGGCTATTTGATTGAACTGATGGAGATTAGGAATCTAAAAACATTTGAAAAATATGCTTTGCAAAAGGTAAATAAAAAATATAATGACCTTGACCCAAGTAGCCCGAGCAGTGGTTCGTATTTGGCAAAATGGCGATTAAGACTTAACGTTTCGGAAGAGGATATTCTTCAAAATATTAAAAACTATTATTGAAATAATAAAAAGAAAGGAGATTGTTGAGTGGTTTAAAAGAGTAATGTTCCCGCTGATACGTTTGAGAACATCGAAAGAAAAATTATTCATAATTATTCTGATACTGAGTTGATGAGTAATGCAATTCCTTGTTATTTGATAGAAGAAGTTTTGGCAGAAAAAATGCGGGCTTTGATTCAACGAAATAGGGGGAGGCAAGAGATTATTTTGATTTATGGCACATCAAAACGCACATAAATGAGATTGATTGGCAGGGAGTTAAAGAAGCTTTTTTCAAGAAATGTATTTTCAAAAATATCGTTTTCAATGATGTCTCAGATTTATTTAAGCCTGAACGAATGAAACAAGTTGCTATTACATGGGATAAAAGGCTTAATCATCAACTTCAAACACAGGTTGATAGAGGTTTGGTAATGAATGAATTGGATGTATTTTTTAGTGAATTATTTAAGAAAAAATTATGACCATTAATGCCACGCTTATTAATATTCTCCATATTTGCCACCGTGAGTTGTGGTTGCACGCCCACGTAATACGAATGGAACATACCTCTGATATTGTGTCGGAAGGTAGGCTCATTGGGGAAGAAAGTTACCCGCAACGAGCTGAGAAAAATCAAGAAGTACAGATTTCTGGGGAATTTGAAGGGATAGAATTATCAGCAAAAATTGACTTTTTCGATGTAAAATTGGGGGTTGTGCATGAAACGAAGAAGTCGGCGGCGAGGGAGTTGGCTCATATTGCTCAGGTACAGTTTTATTTGTATTTGCTTCGTAAAAATGAAATTGTGGCTAATTATGGAACGATTGAATATCCAAAATTGAGACAAACGGATAGAGTTGAGTTGAATGAGGATGATGTTAAAGCAATTGAATCGAAAATTAAGAGGGCTTATGCCATTACTGAACAAGAAAATTGTCCGCCCACTTTACCTAAAAGTAAATGTACTAATTGTTCTTATTTTGATTTTTGTTGGAGTGGGGATGAATGATAAACTATGAAAAAATCGTATTATCTTTTTAATCCTGGACGGCTGAGTCGGCAGGATAATACACTTAAATTTCAACCTGTGGATGAACATGGTGTTGAAGGTCAGCCAAGATATTTGCCGATTGAAACGGTGGATAACATCTACTGTTTTGGGTCGTTGGATGCAAATTCGGCGATGTATAATTTCTTAGGAAAGCATCAGGTGGCTGTTCATTTTTTTGATTATTATGAGCATTATACGGGTTCATTTATGCCAAAAGAGTATTTGCTGGCAGGAAAAATGCAGGTAGAACAGACGAAATATTACCTTTCGGATAAAAAACGAATGGTGGTGGCTCAGAAATTTGTGTCGGGCGGAGCTGCAAATATATTGAAGAATTTACAGTATTATAACAATCGTCAGAAGGATGTAGCCAAACAGATTTCGGCTATTGAGAGATATGTGGAAAGTATAAATGCTACGGTAAAAGTGCCTGAGTTGATGGGGATTGAAGGGAATATTAGACAGACTTATTATGAGGCTTTTGATGTAATTATTAATGATTTTGAGATGGGAAATCGGACAAAGCAACCTCCTAATAATGAAGTAAATACTTTGATTTCATTTGGCAATATGATGTGCTATACAATGTGTTTGGATCAAATATTTCACACACAATTGAATCCAACGATTGGGTTTTTGCATGAACCTGGGTTTAGGCGATATTCGCTTGCTCTGGATTTGGCTGAGGTTTTTAAGCCTATTTTGGTGGATAGAACAATTTTTAGTTTGTTGAATAAGAAACAAATTCAGTCGAGTGATTTTAGACATGAGTTAAACCGCTGTGTAATGAAGGATTCGGCACGTAAGATTTTTGCCCAGGCATTTGACGAAAAACTGAAAGAGACTTTTAAGCATCGGAGTTTAGGGCGGTCGGTAAGTTACAAGCATTTGGTGAAGTTGGAATGTTATAAATTGAGTAAGCATTTATTAGGGATTGATGAGTATAAGCCATTCAAGATGAATTGGTAGGGAATAATTTTCAAGACTTTGTGATAACGTATATTGTTATACGTTGTATTTTAAAAATTTGAAATATGTACGTAATTTTGGTTTATGATATGGCATCATCCAATGGGGGAGCAAAACGATTAGGCAAGATGTTGAAGCATTGTCGAAAGTATTTGAATTGGATTCAGAACTCGGTTTTTGAAGGAGAAATAACAGACGTAAAATTTAAGGAAATGATTTTGGGTGCGAAACAAATTATGGATGAAGAAACGGATAGTTTGATTATGTTTAAAAGTAGAAATCAGAAGTGGCTTGATAAACAAGTGGTAGGTAAAGAGCGTATGGAAATAGATAATTTTTTGTAGGTTGTTATTGTCGATGAATATTTTTGTGTAGTTTTGATAGTTATTAAATGGGTAGTTAGTGAGTAATATTTTTGTAAGTACTTGATAATCAGAAGTCGTCAATGTGCCTATAAAATCTTAGTATTGTAGGTGGACGATAAGTGAGGCTTGTTTTACCAATAAAAAGGCTTAAATTAAGCCAAATAGGCTGTTTTTAGAACGGCTTTTAATCGTACCGTGAAGGAATTGAAATACCATTTACGGGAAAACAGGCGTTGAAAAACTTTGCTTTTAATCGTACCGTGAAGGAATTGAAATCGGTGAAATTACCGAAATTAAAGAATCCCGTAAAAAACTTTTAATCGTACCGTGAAGGAATTGAAATTAAGTCGTTGAGTTATTCTTCCATTGCTTTAACTTATTCTTTTAATCGTACCGTGAAGGAATTGAAATTCAAAAGCCGGAACCGATACCGGTACAATATCAGGACTTTTAATCGTACCGTGAAGGAATTGAAATAAACTTCGGGAGAATCCTGATTGTCTCGTCTAATACTTTTAATCGTACCGTGAAGGAATTGAAATGACGAATCCGTAACCATGACTCCGTATGAGCTTACTCTTTTAATCGTACCGTGAAGGAATTGAAATGGCTATATGGTAGTTCGTGGTGGTGGTGGTGGTAATCTTTTAATCGTACCGTGAAGGAATTGAAATAATCAACTCGCTCAGATGTAATGAAATCAGCTTGGACTTTTAATCGTACCGTGAAGGAATTGAAATAATGAAAGTAAATGTTGAAGGGCATAATTACACTTTCTTTTAATCGTACCGTGAAGGAATTGAAATCAGGATAAATCCAAGTTTTGGTTTTTTCATCAAAACTTTTAATCGTACCGTGAAGGAATTGAAATTTTGGTTAGGGTTTTGGGGTTATTTGGTCAATTTTTTCTTTTAATCGTACCGTGAAGGAATTGAAATAGAAAAATGACCAGTACGTAGAATTAAATACTTTCCTCTTTTAATCGTACCGTGAAGGAATTGAAATATTTTTCGACCATTGGGTAAAACGGCTGTCATTATCTTTTAATCGTACCGTGAAGGAATTGAAATAGTCTTCAACCGTTTCTTCTGACAAAACACCCCCCCTTTTAATCGTACCGTGAAGGAATTGAAATAATGATAGTCGTATTTCAGCTCAATTTGTAATTGAACTTTTAATCGTACCGTGAAGGAATTGAAATGTTAAAGGCTTTTTTAGATGTGAATGTTTGCCAACTTTTAATCGTACCGTGAAGGAATTGAAATACCTCTCGCCTGTTTTGGTACAGTTTAATTGGTGGACTTTTAATCGTACCGTGAACAGGTTGAACGCATTTAAAAATGCAATTTTGAGTTTAAAATCAATGAATAGTACAATTTTATAACTGTAATTTTGCCAGAAATAATAAATTGATGAAAATTTGAATCTGGTTTTAGGTTTATGTTAACATAAATACTT
>JANXRS010000062.1 GCA_025356745.1 Arcicella sp. | reverse complement strand
TGGTTTTAGGTTTATGTTAACATAAATACTTCATTTTTAGGTTTTATCTTAAATTGAATCTTTTTTCATTATCCAAAATAAGCTCAATTTGTATTTTTCCAAGCAGTTTTATTGTACTTTTAAATGCGTTGAACCTGAACTGATATTGAATTTAAGCCTTTATGAATTGAATTGGGAAAATCCAATAATTTTGCTTTCAATAAGTCTGTATCAAAAACTATTTGAATTTCTGATTTTGAAAACTTAGATTCATCGGTGGCAAAGATATTCCGAAGATATTGAGATGATTGCTGATTAAAACTTTCTGTAACAGAATTGATAAAATCATTTATATAACTCTCTATTTTTACTTCTCCACTATCACTAGCCCAACGAGACATAAAATCGGCTGAATCTAAAAAGCTTTTCGAATACGAAAGGATGTCTGCTTTCCTCAACAAATCACAAACGCCATAAACCGTATAAGCTGCATACGTTTTACCTGTATTGTTTGGACCAGCAAGGATGATTAAATCTTTTGACAAATCAATTTCTGCTTGTTTGAGCGTACCTATATCTTTTAGTTTTAACTTCATTATGTCAATTTATATAAAATTTACTTCCGTATTTAAAGAAATTCCAAATTTCTCCAAAACAGAAGCCTGTATTTTTGCTGATAATGCTTTAATTTGTTCGCCATTTCCGCCGCCATAATTGACCAAAACCAAGGCTTGGCGAGTGTGAACGCCTATTTGTCCATCTCTAAATCCTTTCCAACCCGCTTGTTCGATAAGCCAACCTGCGGGAACTTTCACCGTTGTTTCATTAATTGGGTAACTTGGAATATGCTCAAATTTTGTCTTTATTTCATCATATTGAACCTTTGGAATTTCTGGATTTTTGAAGAAACTTCCTGAATTACCAATTTCGGCAGGGTCAGGTAATTTGCTTTTTCGAATACTGACGACTGCATCACTTACGGCTTTAATACTAAGTTCAGAAACATTCATTTCTTCCAAAATTTTCTGAATATCTCCGTAAGCAACTTTATAAACGGGCACTTTATTCAATTTAAAAGTAACCGAAATAATGACATATTTTCCCTTAAATTGATGTTTGAAGATACTTTCACGATAACCAAAATAACAATCATTTACTTTGAAAGTCTCAATTTCCAATGTTTCAAGATTTAAAGCTTGTAATTCCTCAAAAATATCTTTTATTTCAACCCCATACGCCCCAATATTTTGCATGGGTGCCGCTCCAACCGTTCCTGGAATGAGAGAAAGATTTTCCATGCCAGCGTACTGGTTTTCAACGCAATACATCACTAATTCGTGCCAAATTTCGCCCGCACCCGCTTGTATGTATGTGTGAGAATCATTTTCAAAAACTTTATTAATTCCTTTGAGATTGATTTTTACAACTAATCCTTCATAGTTTT
Source organism: Arcicella sp. (assembly GCA_025356745.1). GTDB lineage: Bacteria > Bacteroidota > Bacteroidia > Cytophagales > Spirosomataceae > Arcicella. The sequence goes on along the minus strand of JANXRS010000062.1, from coordinate 5,141 downwards.
TTGTGAGAAGAATATTACTTCCTCCACCCAGAAATAATTTATCAATAGACTGATAATCAGAATTTTGAAGAATATGTTTAAGTTCTTCTACGGATTGAACTTCTACGAAAAACTTAGCTGTAGCATCTAATCCGAAAGTATTATGTGGTTTTAAAGAAAAATTTTGTTGTATGGTCATTCAATTTTGTGATTTTTAAATAATGATTTAGTAAATTTTGTCAAATGGAATGTTAAATCACTAAATAACACCTTATAAATTCACTAAATTTGTTAATGCAAAGTTACAATTAGCAAAGGGTATTTCAAGTATTTAACAAAAATTGTATCTTTGGGAAAGTTAAACCTGACCTAAACGCACTTTTCTCCTACTGAGACGGGAGTATTCGTCTGAATATTGGATGACTTTTTTATCTCGAATAATTATTACTAAAAATTATGCAAAAATACAACCTTTTATTTTTATCAATTTTATGCCTTTTTGCCAGTGCTTGTGCATCAACAACAGTCATTAAAGGAGGCAACAGTTCAGGTTCAACTACTACTTCTTCGGGTGGTGTTTCGACAACGCAATCTTCTTCAAAAAAGAATGAAAAGGCTCATGAAGAAGACTTATCATTGTATCGCCCTAAGTTTAAATCAGCCAATGAATTAAATATACAACCATCTGAACCAAAGTCAGTTAAATCTTCTAATACTGTAATTTCAGACGCTCCATTGCACGTAAATAAACGTCTTGATGCTATTTTGGATACGATTTCGATGCGGAATAAAAGCATGAAATTTACCAATGGATTTCGTATTCAGATTTACGTAGGAAATGACCGTAAATCTGCTGATGATGCTAAGATTTATACTTATCAAAAATATCCAGAAATATTTCCCTATTTAAGTTATCAACAACCGATTTATAAAGTTAAAATTGGGGATTTTTTGAATAGAATGGATGCTGAAAGGTATTATTCGGATATTAAAGATTTATACCCTTCCGCTATGATTTTACCTGATAGAGTGGAGATTAAAAAAGGGATTCTGGTGAAGTGAAATAATTTAGTTACTTAATTCTGGCAAGTGATTAAATGAATTACCAGTAAACAAAACCATTAATTTAATGCGTAAAAAAAATACTCGTTTTACAAGAAATATTCTACAATCTTTTAAGCCTGAAAAGGTAGGAAAGGGTTCAAGAAGCTTTTTAGAGAAAATTACTGATGGAGCAACAATTGTATCAGCCTTTGGAATTGTTATAGCCATTGTTCAAATGTGTAGTCAAAATAAGCAATTCAATGATTCTTTTAAACTTTCAAATAAACAGTTTCAGTATCAATTAAAACAAGATTCATTAAAAGATAAGTCTGATTCAATTAAAGACTATCGTGATTCGGTAAAGTTACAATTAGCAATTAATGAATTTGCTGAAAATAAGAAAAACCAAGAGGAAGAAGCTAAAAGAAATGAATTCCAATTCCAAAAGAATATTCAAACGTATCAAGAGCTTGTGAGAACGAATAAACAGAATAATGAATATATTGTAAATTCTCAAAGACCATATTTAAATCTTGAATTCAAAGAAATGTCAGTAGTAAGTGATTCAATTATAAATTTTGTAATCCATTTTAATAATCTTGGGTTAAGAAGACCTTTTTTAAGAAGAATTACTTATATTTTTATTAACAGTGAACTAAATTCTTTTCATGCAGAGACAAGCCTTTATGAAGGAACACCAATTGGAAATGACAAAGCAAATTTCACAATGAATGATAATAAATATATTAACCTTTTAAAAAAAGAAGAGAGAAACAAGATAGATGTGAATTTTATACTTGATGTCAGTTATTTAGATGAATTGACAAATACTGTTTATGATCAAAGGTTTCATCATAAAATGTCTGATTTAAAGTCTCCTGTCATAAATACAATTGAACCTATTTTAACAGAAAAGCAAGCCTTAGATAAATTTATTGAAAGTAAAAGAAAAATTTTTCAAGAACAACTAACCAAACAATCTTACCCCAAAACAAAATCAATTCAAAATGCAAAAAATTAAAGTAGGTGTCGTTGGCACAGGATTTATTGGACCCGCCCATATTGAAGCTCTCCGTCGTCTTCCGAATATTGAGGTAACTGCCCTTTGTGAAGTAAATATTGAATTGGCAACCGCCAAAGCTGCTCAATTAGGCATCGAACGTCCATGTACATTTGACCAATTACTGGCTATGGAAGATATTCAGTGTGTACATATTTGTACGCCAAACTTCCTGCATTATTCTCAATCAAAGGCGGCTTTATTGGCTGGAAAGCACGTTGTTTGTGAAAAACCTTTAGCGAAAGATTTGCACGAAGCAGAAGAATTGGTTACTATTGCTAAAGAAACTGGTTTAGTAAATGCCGTTCATTTCAATTTACGTTATTACCCATTGGTTCGTCAAATGAAAACGATGCGTGAGAAAGGAGATTTGGGCGATGTTTACTCAATTATTGGTTCTTATTTACAAGATTGGCTTTTTTACGAAACTGATTATAACTGGCGTTTAGAACCTGATAAATCAGGAGATTCTCGTGCGATTGCGGATATTGGTTCGCATTTAATGGATGTTATCGAATACATCACTGGCTTAAAAACGGTTGAAGTAATGGCAGATTTTAACACCATTCATAAAACTCGTAAAAAGCCTTTGAAACCTATCGCCACTTATTCTGGCGAAGTATTCGGTCCAGAAGATTATGCGGATGTGCCTATCAGTACGGAAGATACGGCTAACGTTTTATTGCGTTTTGATAATGGAAATAAAGGTTTAGTAACGGTTTCGCAAGTTTCAGCAGGACGTAAGAATCAGTTAAAATTAGAGATTTCGGGTTCGAACAAAACCTTTGCATTTAACTCAGAAGCTCCTAACGAAATTTGGATTGGAAATCGTGACGGCTACAACCAATCATTAATGCGTGACCCATCATTAGCCTACCCAGAAGCAAGTGCATTAATGACTTTCCCGGGCGGACATAATGAAGGTTTTCCAGATACTTCAAAGCAATTATTTAAAGAAGTTTATGCTGCCATTGCGGAAGGAAAAATGCCTGAGAATGCTCCATTTCCAACTTTTGCCGATGGATACAGAGAATTATTGATTTGTGAGAGAATCTTGGAAAGTCATAGAAGTCAAGGTTGGGTGAAGGTCTAAATAACACTGTAATGATGAACAAATTTGTATATTTGTTCATCATTTTGTTTTAATAATTAAGGTCATGGTAGATTATAGAAAAATTATCACAATAGAACCTGGAAAAAGAGGCGGAAAACCGTGTATTCGAGGTATGAGAATTACAGTTGGTGATATTTTAGGATGGTTATCAATTGGTATGTCTCATCAAGAAATTATTGACGACTTCCCAGAATTAACCAATGAAGATATTATGGCTGCCTTATCATTTGCGGCTGCCCGTGAGCAGAAAACTCTAATTATAGCTGCATGAAATTACTTTTTGACCAAAACATTTCTTACAGAGTTGTCAAGAAAATTATCACAGACTTTCCTCTGGCTGTTAGTGTAAGTGATGTTGGATTGTATGAAGAAGATGATATTCCCATTTGGAAATATGCGCTAAAAAATGAATATACCATTGTCAGCCAAGATAATGATTTTGACGATTTGTATCTTGCATGGGGACACCCTCCGAAGATTATCATAATTAGAACTGGCAATATTTCAAATGCTGATTTAACTAAATTATTAATTTCAAGAAAAGATAGAATTAAAAGATTTATAAATAGTACAGGTATCGGAAGACTGGAAATTAACCGTATTGAAGTTATTGAAAACGAAAACTAAACAAATGAAAACAATTAAAGGTCCCGCTATATTTTTAGCCCAATTTTTAGACGATAAAGCACCATTCAATACCCTTGATTCCATTACAGATTGGGTATCAGGTTTAGGATATAAAGGTATTCAAATCCCAACTTGGGATGCTCGTGCCATTGACCTTGAAAAAGCGGCTACTTCAAAAACATATTGTGATGAACTCACAGGAAAATTAGCGGATAAAGGACTTCAAATTACGGAGTTATCAACGCATCTTCAAGGGCAATTAATTGCCGTAAATCCTGCCTACGATGCTGGATTTGATGGTTTTGCTCCTGATTCTGTAAAAGGAAATCCGAAAGCTCGTACCGAATGGGCGGTTCAACAATTGAAATGGGCGGCCCAGGCTTCTCAGAATTTGGGTTTGAAAACTCACGCTACTTTTTCGGGTTCGTTGCTTTGGCATACCATGTATCCTTGGCCTCAACGCCCTGAAGGGTTAGTGGATATGGGTTTTACGGAATTAGCTAATCGTTGGTTGCCAATTTTGAATCATTTTGATGAATATGGCGTGGATGTTTGTTATGAAATTCACCCAGGCGAAGACTTGCACGATGGCGTAACGTATGAGATGTTTTTAGAGAAAGTAAACAACCATTCACGTGCTTGTTTATTGTATGACCCATCACATTTTGTATTGCAATGCCTTGATTACCTACAATATATAGATTTTTATCATGAGAGAATCAAAGCATTCCATGTAAAAGATGCTGAGTTTAATCCTACTGGAAAACAAGGTGTTTACGGAGGTTATCAATCATGGGTAAATCGTGCTGGTCGTTTCCGTTCTTTGGGTGATGGTCAGGTAGATTTTGCTTCCATTTTCTCAAAATTAACGCAATATGGTTTCGACGGTTGGGCAGTTTTGGAATGGGAATGTGCCTTAAAAGATCCCGTTCAAGGAGCCGAAGAAGGAGCTCCATTTATTGCTTCTCACATTATTCAAGCAACGTCAAAAGTATTTGATGATTTTGCGGGTGGTGGTGCAGATTTGGAATTGAATAAACGAATTTTAGGATTATAAAAAAATCAGTCGCTTGCCAAAAAAAGACAAGCGACTGATTTCTACCAATATTTTCCTCTGTTTTTAACAATCAAACGAATCCCTCTGAACAATATCTGAACGTGGGCAGAAAACGCTCCCATAAATCCAAAATGCTTTTTCAAAACTTCATAACGATTTAATAATGAGCGACTTAACTGTTTATTAGAAATTCCTCCTATTAAATATTTTGCTACCACAAAATCCAAATATTTAATTTCTTTTGCTCGTTTTAAGCACTC
>JANXRS010000060.1 GCA_025356745.1 Arcicella sp. | reverse complement strand
TGGTTTTAGGTTTATGTTAACATAAATACTTCATTTTTAGGTTTTATCTTAAATTGAATCTTTTTTCATTATCCAAAATAAGCTCAATTTGTATTTTTCCAAGCAGTTTTATTGTACTTTTAAATGCGTTGAACCTGAATTCTTAGTCAAAAATTGGATAGTATGGTATTTTATAGCATCCTCAGTCATTTTCTTACACAAAATCAGTAAAAAAATAAAAGTTTAAACATCTTTAATAATAGGAAAGACTTAATGTAGCTATTTTTAGTAGCATAGGTCTGTTATTATATTTTTCTAACATATATTCGATAAATTTGTCTTTTAATTTCTCCAATTTAGGTGAAAACAAAATACTAAACTCGCATCTTGACTCAATATCAATTTTTGATGCACTTATAATTATGATATCGGAGAAGCCAATAGTGTCGATTTTAAAAATAATTCAAGAAAATGCCAACGAAAAAGAACTTAGTTGGATTGACTTAAAATCAGTAAATAGTCAATTCCTCCCAACGGCTTTTGTGGCTACTCCCCGATTTATTGGAAAAAGAATAATACAAAGTAAAATTACAAACCTTAACGGTTTACAAATTCAGCACTGGACGCTTGATAGATTGGTACGGGTATATTTATTATTATTATTAGAACAACCAGCTAATGTAAGTTCTACTTCTCAAATAGAAACGCTATTTGATACCGCCGAAATCAACGAGTCTGTTGCGCTCTTCTCAGCTTTGCCCTTGTTCACTCAGCCCAAAAATTGGATGCATCGAGCAACTGAAGCGGTGCGTTCAAACATTGGTGATGTCTTTAATTCGTTTGCTTTTGCTAATCCTTTTCCTGCTGCCTATTTTACAGAATCGGCGTGGAATCAACTGGTATTAAAATGTATTTTTAATGATAAACCAATTCATTTAATTCAAGGAATTGACCATCGTGCTAATCAAACCTTAGCAAATACGCTATCAGATTTTGCCCATGAGCGTTGGGCGGCTGGACGAACGGTTCCTGCACAAGTTTGGCGTTTAGTGGTCAATTTTTTAAATAATAATATTTTGGAGGATATGTCAATATTGTTTTTAAGTAACAATATTAATAATAAGATTGCGGCAACCTTGGTTTGTTCATATTCGCTTTTAGGAAATGATTTGCTTTTGAAATACCCCTTAAATAATCAAGAATTGCTTTTGCTAAAGCAAGGTTGGAAAATTTTAGAAGATGTCCAAAGTTGAAATTTCCTCCATTAAATCCTTAAATCGCCAATTTTCATACAAAAAAGGATAGAAAATATCACTGAATATACCAACTTGTAAAACTTTATAACAAAAAAATATTATAAAATATGTGTCTTAACCATGACGAAATAAAACAAAATCCTTCGCACTTTCAAGAAGCTGAAACGGCAATTGCCCTTTCTACTACAGAATACGGTAATTATAAAGATTTGATTTCGGGTATGAAGTTTTTCGACCCGCATATCCACATGACTTCCCGAACCACTGACGATTATCAGGCTTTGGCGGATGCTGGCGTGGTTGCCATCATTGAACCCGCTTTTTGGCTTGGTCAACCTCGCACGGGTTTAGCAAGTTTCAAAGATTATTACAGCAGTTTAGTTGGTTGGGAACGTTTTCGTTCCTCACAATTTGGGATAAAACATTATTGCACCATTGGCCTAAATTCTCGGGAAGCCAACAATGAAGCCTTAGCGGAACAAGTTATGGAAATCTTGCCCTTATATTTATTAAAAGAAGGCGTAGTGGGTGTTGGAGAAATTGGTTTTGACGACCAAACAGCGGCGGAAGAAAAATATTATCGTTTACAATTGGAGTTAGCCAAAGAAATGAATTTGCCCGTACAAGTTCATACGCCGCACAGGGATAAGAAAAAAGGAACAGAAAGAAGTATGTCAATTGCCTTGGAACACGGTCTTGATCCAAAAATGGTAATTATTGATCATAATAACGAAGAAACTGTAAAATCGGTGCTTGACCAAGGTTTCTACGCAGCATTTACTATTTACCCTTTCACAAAAATGGGTAATGAACGGATGGTAGAAATTGTTAAACAGTATGGCTCGGAAAGAATCATGATAAATTCGGCAGCAGATTGGGGAATTAGTGACCCCTTGGCGATTCCGAAAACGGCAGCACTCATGAAAATAAAAGGTATTTCGGATGCGGATATTCGTTTGGTAACCTATCAAAATGCCATTGATGCTTTTGCTCAAAGTGGACAAATTAATGTGTTAGATTTTGAACAACCCGTTGCTATCGACCAAACGCAAAAATTTAACGGAAATACAATTCTCAGAGGTGGACAACAACCAAGAATTGACAAAGATGCGATTGTAATTCGTTAAAAAAAATGAAATATTATTTACAACTAATGCGACCAGCGAATCTGGTGACGGCAATTGCGGATATTCTGGCGGGTTTATCTTTGGCAAAATTTATATTTTCGACTGATACTTTATCCATCCAAACTATTATTTTATTGTGTATTACCACGGTGGGTTTGTATGGAGGTGGCGTTGTTTTTAATGACGTTTTTGATGCCGATTTAGATGCTATTGAACGCCCAGAAAGAGCCATTCCAAGTGGGAAAGTTTCTAAAAAAAATGCGACTATTTTAGGGATTTCATTACTGTTCATCGGTATTTTCTGTGCTTCGATGGTCAGTTTCCAAAGTATGATAATTGCTTTTTGCGTAGCAATTTTAGCTTTAGTTTACGATAAATTCGGAAAACACCATGCCTTTTTAGGACCAATCAATATGGGACTTTGTCGGGGAGGAAATCTACTTTTAGGGATGAGCGTAATAATGTCATCTTTACAACAATTATGGTGGATTGGCATTATTCCTGTTTTATATATTGCCGCAATTACTATGATTAGTCGAGGAGAGGTTCACGGAGGGAATCAATCAATTTTATATTTTGCAGGATTTTTATACATCATTGTGAGTATTTCACAACTCATAATGTCTTATCAATTTGGAAATTTATTCATCACACTTCCTTTCGTCTTTTTGCACATATTTCTTATTTTTAAGCCTTTGATTGTTGCCATTCAAACTCCGATTGGGTCTAACATTGGCAAGGCTGTAAAAGCTGGTGTGTTAGCATTAATTGTGATGGATGCCGCTTGGGTTAGCACTTCTGGTAACTATCCTCTGGCAATAGGTGTTTTGTTGTTATTACCATTATCCATCAGAATCGCAAAAATGTTTGCAGTAACATAGTGATAAAATAGTTTGGAGAATTAATGCCATATACTGTTTCTATGTGAACGCAAAATCCTTGTGATCATAAATTATATTCTTAAATCAATGAAGCAAATTCAGCAGTCTTTTCAAGTGCCATTTTCTTATAATATTATTTTTACAGAAAATATGTTTTCCCTTGAAAATCAGACTTTCATCAACTTTTTAAAAAATTACGGAAATAATACTTTCCGCAAAAAAATATTATTTTTAATTGATGCAGGAGTAGCTGAAAATCACACTTATTTACCCGAAGCCATTAAAAACTATTTTGCCGAGGAAGAATCCATGTCATTGGCTTCCGAAATTTTGATTATTCCAGGAGGAGAGCAAGTAAAAAATGATCCAAAATTTTTAGATAAAATGTTGCAAGCCATTGATAATCATGGCATTGATCGTCATTCTTTTGTGGCAGCTATCGGGGGAGGAGCTTTTTTAGATGTTGCGGGTTATGCTTCAGCAATTGCCCATCGTGGAATAAAACACATCAGAATTCCGAGTACCGTTCTTTCACAAAATGATTCGGGAGTAGGCGTAAAAAATGGTATTAATTTCTTTGGGAAAAAGAATTTTTTAGGTACGTTCTCTCCACCAATTGCCGTTTTTAACGACGCAACTTTCTTGCGAACGCTCAGTGATAGAGATTGGCGTTCGGGTATTTCGGAAGCGATAAAAGTGGCTCTCATCAAAGATTTAGCTTTTTTTGAATGGTTAGAACTGAATGCTGAGGCAATGGCAAATCGTGACGAAACGGTGATGCACCACCAAATTTTTAGAAGTGCCGAATTGCACGTTCAACATATCTCGAGTGGAGATCCCTTTGAAAGCGGTTCAGCTCGCCCTTTAGATTTTGGGCATTGGGCGGCTCATAAGTTGGAATATTTGACCAATTTTGAGATTCGTCATGGAGAAGCCGTAGCCATTGGAATTGCGCTTGATTGTGTTTATTCGCATCTAAAAGGGTACATTTCGGAAGAAGAACTTTTAAGAATTATAAAACTATTGAAAACCCTCGGATTTGAAACTTATCATCCTGCTTTAGCCGAAAATGATAAAATAAATCTTTGGAAAGGACTTAATGAATTTAGGGAGCATTTGGGCGGAGAATTAACTATCACGCTTTTAGAGGCTTTAGGAAAGGGCGTTGAAGTTCATGAAATTGACTTTGAATTAATGAAAAAATCAGTAGATATTTTGAGAATATCATAAAAAATTCCAATGAGCTTTAAGCCAACCAATACTTAGGGAGGTTTTTACAATTACATTTTTAACCTATACTCATGCAAACTCCCTTCGGACAATTAACTTATTGCAGCAATATTCATACAGGCGAAGATTGGCAACATCATTTCTCGGAATTACAAAAAAATATTCCTTTGATTAAAAAGAATGTTTGTCCCAATAAACCCTTTGGGATTGGGCTTAGATTGGCAAATCAAGCGAGTATAGATTTGTCTGAACCGAAAAATTTACAAGATTTTCAACAATGGTTGGTGGATAACGATTGTTACGTTTTCACAATGAATGGATTTCCGTATGGTGGATTTCATGATGTGGTGGTAAAAGATAATGTTCATGCACCCGATTGGACAAGTAGGGAACGGGCTGATTATACCATTAGAATGTTTCGTTTATTAGCTCAAATTTTACCGAACGAACTGACAGAAGGTGGCATTTCGACGTCTCCATTATCGTACCGTTTTTGGTGGAAAGATGAAAAAAGTTTAACGGAGGCGGTTCAAACAGCAACGCAAAATATTTTGCTTGTAGTGGATGATTTGATAAAAATTGCTGAAGAAACTGGCAAAATATTACACCTTGATATTGAACCAGAACCCGATGGAATTTTAGAAAATTCGGTAGAATTTATTAATTGGTATCAAAATATTTTAATGCCCTTAGCGATTGAGCATTTTGCTAAAAAGTCTATTTCTGCCACATCAGTTAAAGAAATTATTAATACTCACGTTCAACTTTGCTACGATATTTGTCATTTTGGGGTGAGTTATGAAGAACCACAACCTGCTATTAACCAATTAAATAGCTTAGGAATTAAAGTGGGGAAAATACAAATAAGTTCAGCCATTAAGGTAGATTTTACGACCGATATTGAAGCTAAATTAAAAGCCCTTGCTCAATATGATGAGCCAACGTATTTGCATCAAGTCGTTGCGCTTCGTGTTGATGGAAAATTTGATAAATATTCTGATTTAAAACAAGCCATTGATAATTTTGAAGAGGGTAAATACACCCAATGGCGAGTGCATTTTCACGTGCCATTATTCTTGGAAACTTATGGATTATTAAGTTCAACGCAAGCGGAGATTATCAAAACTTTAGCTATTCAAAAAGCAACGCCTTTTACGAATCATTTAGAAATAGAAACTTACACATGGGGCGTTTTACCCGCTTCGGTGCAAGTTCCCTTAAATGAATCTATTATTCGTGAAATTACTTGGGTACAAAGTATTTTAGAGATTTAATTCTCTAAGGTGACACACACTTCATCAACATTATGCAAAAAACAGTAGTCATTGATATCGTAGCCCTCAGTACAAGTGTGATTGGCGAACACACTCCTTTTTTGAAAAAATATCTTTCAGAACACCATTTAACGTACATAGAGCCTATTTTTCCAGCCGTAACAACCACGGCTCAAAGTTGTTATGTTACGGGAAAATTTCCCGATACGCACGGAATTGTGGGAAATGGTTGGTACGACCGTGATGACAGTGAAGTTAAATTTTGGAAGCAATCTAATAAATTAGTGAAAGCCGAAAAAATTTGGGAAGCCGCAAAAAAACAAGACCCAAGTTTTACTTGTTCCAAAATGTTTTGGTGGTATAATATGTATTCTTCGGCTGATTTTAGCGTAACTCCTCGACCGCAATATCATGCAGATGGCGTTAAAGCACCTGATTGTTATTCACAACCCGCAGATTTACGAGATAAACTTCAAGCAGCATTAGGTACATTTCCGTTATTCAGTTTTTGGGGTCCAAATGCCAATATTAAATCTTCCAAATGGATTGCTGATGCTTCAATTTGGGTAGATAAAGCTGAAAATCCCACTTTGTCTCTAATTTACTTACCACATTTAGATTATTGTTTACAGAAATTTGGCGTTGATTTTTCAAAAGTTAGTAAGGAATTAGGAGAAATTGACAAATTAGTTGAAGAGTTAGTAACTCATTATCAAAGTCAAGGGACTAAGATTATTTTACTATCAGAATATGGAATTAATGATGTTAATCAACCCATTCATATCAATAGAATTTTAAGAGAAAATGGATTAATTTCAGTTAGAGTTGAGCAAGGTTTAGAGTTACTAGATACAGGAATTTCTAAGGCATTTGCAACCGCTGACCATCAAATTGCCCACGTTTATTTCAATGATTTATCGGAAAAAGAACGAGTTAAATCCATTTTAGAAAACACAGAAGGAATTGCTTTAGTGTTAGACGAAGAAGGTAAAAAAGAACATCATCTTAATCATGAGCGTTCAGGAGATTTAGTTGTCATGGCGGAAACCAATGCGTGGTTTACCTATTATCACTGGCTCGACGATGCCAAAGCTCCTGATTTTGCGAGATTAGTGGACATTCATAAAAAAACGGGTTACGACCCCGTTGAAATGTTTATGAATCCCAAAAATCCATTGATAAAATTAAGAGCAGCCTACAAGTTGGCTCGTAAACTATTGGGTTTCAGATATTTAATGGATGTAATTCCTTTAGATGCAACGCTCGTAAAAGGATCTCACGGAGGAATTCGGGCAGGCAAACAATTCTATCCAATTTTGATTTCGGATAGTAAGATTTCGGATAAAAATATTTTGGCAACTGACGTTTATGACGTAATATGGAAATCTATTTTTAGTCCTGTATGTTAGGTAGTGTAAGTTATAGAGATAAAAAGAGTATAAGATATTGAGAAATCAGCATCTTATACTCTTAATTATTTTGCGTGAATCTTAAAATAAAGATGTTTTAATGATTAATTAAATCAAAATATTTCCGATAGAATCTTTCAAAAATTAGTGGGAAAATAAAGAGCGTTAAAATGGTTGCTCCAATCAATCCACCAATCACCACAATGGCTAATGGTTTCTGAGATTCCGATCCAATTCCTGACGAAATGGCGGCGGGTAGCATGCCGAAAATACCCATAAAAGCAGTCATAATTACGGGACGAACTCTTGATTTAACACCCTCAACTACAGCCGTTTGTAGAGTCATTTTCTTTTTAATATTTTCTTTAAAAACCTCAATCATAATTACACCATTTTGAATACAAATCCCGAATAGAGCAATAAAACCAATTCCTGCCGAAATACTAAAATTTGTACCCGTTACCAACAAAGCTAACGACCCACCAATGATGGCAAAAGGAACATTAGTAAAAACCAATCCTGCATCTTTCAAATTACCAAAAAGTAGATATAAAATAAAAAAAATGGCAATCATTGATAATGGAACAATTTGGGCGAGGCGTTTTGAAGCACGTTGCTGATTTTCAAAATCTCCTTTCCACTTCATTTCATACCCTTTTGGTAATGAAGGAATTACCCTTGTTACGCCCGCTTGTGCTTCAGCAATGGTGCTTCCCATATCACGACCACGAACGGAGAATTTTACGGCAATAAAACGCTTGGCATCTTCTCTGAAAATTAAACTTGGTCCTGTTAAAGATTTAATGGTAGCAATTTCTTTAATCGGAATTTTTGTTCCATTCATCGTTGGTACCATCAAATTACCAATCTCTGCTTCTGATTTTCTGTAATTTTGTTGAAATCGAACTCTAATGTCAAATTTGCGTTCTCCTTCAAATAACTGACTGGCGGTTTGTCCACCAATTGCCATTGAAACTACCGCATCGGCATCGGCAGTTTGCACGCCATATAAGTCCATTTTTTGTTGGTCAAGTTCAATTCTTAATTCGGGTTGTCCAAGGTTTTTAATAATTCCTAAATCTTCAATTCCTCTTACTTTCGACAAAATGCCAAATACTTTCGTGGCATCTTTTTCCAAAACCTCAAAGTCGGTCCCATATATTTTTACGGCAATTGAACCTTTCACTCCTGAAACAGCTTCTTCAACATTGTCCATAATTGGTTGTGAAAACCCGAAACTCACTCCTTGAAAAACGGATAGTTTTTTCTCCATTTTATCAATTAATGCAGCCTTCGATAAGCCACTTTTCCATTCTTTCTGTGGGTAAATATCCACGAAAAATTCTACATTATAAAAACCTGTCGGGTCAGTGCCATCGTTGGGGCGACCTGCCTGTGAAAGTACTTTTCTAACCTCGGGATATGTTTCAAAAACCTTCCGCATTTGGTTGGCATATCTCACTGATTCGTCCAAACTAATGCTGCGTGGTAGATTGGCACGGACGTAAATTGAACCTTCATTAAGTTGCGGTAAAAATTCCGTTCCATGCAAAGAAAGCGTCCAAAAACCAACGATTGTAAAAATGATGGTAGCAATAAAAGTCTGTGATTTATGACCAAAACAGTAGTAAAAAAACATCATCGAATACTTCAAAATAGCATTCACAAAAAAGTTGGATTTTTCTTTTACATTTTTGTTCATCATCATACTTACGAGTACAGGCACGAGCGTAAGCGTAAAAATTAAGGCTCCAACCAAAGCTGAACCAAGCGTCCAAGCTAACGGTGTAAACATTTTTCCTTCCACTTTCTGAAAAGCAAAAATAGGCATTAAGGCAACCAAAATAATGATTTTAGAAGTAAAAATGGCTTTTCCCATGCTTGAACCCGTGCGACGAATCATGGAAAGTTTAGCTAAGCCATTGAATCTTTCCATCCCAACTTCATGAGCTTTTTCAGCTAAAACAACCATTAATCCTTCCACCACAACCACCGTTCCATCGATGATAATTCCAAAATCTACAGCTCCTAATGAGAGTAAGTTTACATTCATCCCCAATAATTTTAGGCAGGTAAACGCAAACAATAATGATAACGGAATAATCATGGAAACGATGAGCGAAGCTCTCCAATCTGCCAAAAATATTAACACAATTAAGGTTACTAAAATGATACCTTCAATGAGGTTATGGGTAACAGTTTCAATACAAAAATCTAATAATGTTTGGCGATTATAAAACTCTTTAATTTTTACGCCTTCAGGCAGAATTTTTGTATTCAATTCCTCCACTTTATTGTTCAGATTTTGAATAACTTCCGATGGATTCTCACCTTTCCGCATTACAACAATTCCTTCAACGGCATCTGAATTGTCATCCCGTCCAACTTGCCCTAATTTTGGCAGAGCAGATTCCGAAACTGAAGCGACCGTTTTCACATACACAGGTACGCCCTTGATGTTTTCAACCAAAATATTTTCTATATCGTGGATATTTTTCAACAAGCCAATGCCACGCACCACATACGCTTGATTATTTTTCGTAATCACGTCTCCCCCTACGTTAATATTAGATTTTTGAACGGCTTGAAAAACATCCAAAGGCGTAATATTATAATCTTGAAGTAAGTTTGGATTAACGCTTAGTTCATACGTTTTAACCTCCCCACCAAAACTCACAATGTCGGCAACCCCAGGCACAGAACGAATATTTCGGTCAATTACCCAATCTTGAATTTCCTTTAACTTTCTAGCTGACAGTGTTTTAGAGTCTAAAGTGTACCTAAAAATCTCACCCGTTGGTCCATAAGGTGGTTGAATATCAGGTTCAACACCGTCTGGCAAATCAATACCTTGTAAAGCATTATTAATTTGCATTCGGGCAAAATTATTATCCACACCATCATCAAACATGATGTTAACCACCGACAAACCAAAAAGTGTTGTTGAACGAACCGATGTTTTTTTCTGCACACCATTCATCGAAATTTCAAGTGGTGCAGTTACAAACTTTTCAATCTCCTCCGCACTACGTCCCTGCCATTGCGTAATGATAGTTACTTGGGTGTTTGTCACATCTGGAAATGCATCAATAGGCGTGTTTAAGAAACTCAAAATACCACTGACTACAATGAGAGCAGTGAAAAAGAATACAGCAAATTTATATTTAAGGGAAAGTCCCAATAGTTTTTTCATGGAATTATAAAGCTGGAAATCGTGAGCTTCGGGCGATATGCTTTTTGCACACGAATTCAAAAATGGTTAATGGTTATAAAAATGCAACTGATATTTGTCTTAAAGCTTTTAATTAAATATTAATTGTTCAACGCATTATAAATCATCAATTGGTTTTTCAACATTACTTGCTCCCCTTCTTGTAAACCATTGTAGATAAATGATTTACCATTAGTTGTTTGTGCAATTTGCACTTCACGAGAAACAACATCTTTCGCTCCTTTGTAAATAATTACGAAATTTTTATTCTTATCAAAAATTACTGCTTCGGCAGGGATGGAAACCATCTTTTTATTTTGGTCGAAGTTTACCGTAATTTGTGCAAACATCTCAGGTTTAAGTATATTTCCTTCATTTTTCAGATTAATTCTTACCGTCATTGTACGAGTTTGTGGGTCAAGAACATTGCTGATTTTATCAATTTTACCTGTAAAAACTTTATCAGGATAGGCAATCAAACTGATTTTTACTGGATAACCCAATTTAACTTTGGCTATATCTGATTCATAAACGTTGGCAATAATTTGTACTTGCGATAAATCTGCAATTGTAAAAAATGCTCCTGTTTCACCTTCGTGATACGCCATTTTATCCGAAATCGCACTATTTTTATCCACTACATACCCAGAAATTGGAGATTTTAAGGTGTAAAAAGAATTCTTAACTCCGTATATTCCTGATACTTCATTCGCACGATTCAGAGAACCTTTTGATTTAGTAACTTCATTTTCAGCCAACAAAACATCTTTCTCCGTTGCCAAACCTGATTTGAATAAATCCTGTTGAACTTGTAGGTTTTTTTGAGCTGAAACCAAATCAGTTTTTGAGCTAATCATCTGATTTTCAATGTCTGCAACATCCGTACTATGCACGATTGCGAGTGGTTGCCCTCTCTGAACATAGTCTCCGAGATTGGCAGTAAGTTTTTCAATAATACCATCAACCAAAGGCGAAACTTTCACTTGACGTTCCTCGAAAGGCATGACTTTACCCGTGAGAACTAAAGAGTTTTCTACATTATCTGATACCGCAGTTGCAACGGATAACTCATTTTTTGTATGTTCTGAAAGTTCCAAGTTTGGATTTTCAGTTTGAGCAATTTCTTCTTTTTTTGAACAAGCATTTAAGCTTATCATCAAAGAAATTGCGAAGAATATTTTTATTGATTTCATGTTTTTATGGCAGTAAGCTATTACTAATTAGCTTCTAGCGAGTTTTATGTTTTGTTTTTAAATATTTTTTCAGCAAAATTTATTTCTCAAAGTTCGTGGCTTCATTTTTAGAACTATAAAACTTTTTTTCCAACCACAAAATTTAAATTTTCGAAAGCTTGAATCCTATTATTTTGCAGCGTATTTAATTGATTAACTGTATTTTTATAAGACTCTAAAAAATCAGTAAATTCAATGAGCGTTAAATTTCTTTTTTGATAATTTTCTAAAACACCTAAAATTAATTTTTCAAAGTTTTTCTGGAATTTCTTATCTATTTTTCGAAATAATCTATCATTTTCCTGTGCCTTTGTATAGGCCTGTAAAACCTCATTCTCTAACTGGTTTTGAGTCTGAAAAAAGTATTGTTTATTTGCTTCAATTTGGCTCTCAGCAATTTTAATATTTCCTTGATTTTTATTAAAGAAAGGTAGTGCCATTGATAATGTTAAGGCATGATAATTATTAACGTAACTTCCTGAACGGTCATAGCTATATCCGACAGTAATATCAGGTTTAGCTAAGGCTCTCTGCAAATTCAAATTAGCAATGGAATATTGAGTATTTGCCTCCTGCACCTTTAAATCAGGGCGATTTTGAGTGGCATTACTAATCAAATCTGCTAAATTCAAGTCAGTAAGATTAATATTTTCTACTTGCGTATCATCCACCAAAGGATCAATTATAGTGATACTTCTGTCTGCCAATAAAACCTTAATAGTAGTCTGATCGTTAGTAATTTGATTAACAATATCACTGGCTTCACCTTCCAACGTAATCAAAAAAGATTGAAGTCTAATTAACTCTTTTTGTGGAATGTTTCCCTTCTGAACTTGTTCTTGATACGCATTTACTAAAACACTAATTTTTTGAATCTCTTGATTATACATCAAAAGTGTTTTTTGCAAATAATGGATTTGATAAAAGCTACTCCTCAACTGAAACAGTAATTCCCTAATAATTTCTGAGAATTGATATTGTGATATCTCCACGCCCGCTTTAGCAAGAGCGATTTGCTTATTTCGTTTCCCTGCTACTTGAATTAATTGTTGAATTTGAATAGCTCGTTGTCCAAATGGACCAATGGGTGCATCATTAGCTATAGTTGATTTTGAAATAACCGTTTGCTCTAGATTTATGGTTGGATTTGGCAACAAACCCGCTTGAATAATGGCGGCTTTCGATGCCTCAATACCATATTTTTGAGCCAACAAAAGAAAGTTTTTTTGCGAGAATTGTTGCTCTGCATCAGAAAGAGATAATTTTAGTGTGTCTGCTTTCTGAGCGTACACAACTTGATTTAGAAGTACAACACTTCCAATCAATACCAATAAAGTTTTCATGAATTTTTAATCTAAATGGTTTCTCATTCAATTAACAAAGTTATTTTTGGGGATAACAACTATTTTTAAATTAAGAAAATACAATTCAGAACATTAATTTTCTGATTCAGAACTGTTGAAGAATGAGATGATTTTGGAAAAATAATAAGCGTTCCATTGTTACTAACAAAGGTAAAAGCACGTAATGAAAGAGAAATAAAATGAAAATCTGAATGAGTTTCATCTGCATTTTCATCATTATCAATTTCCTCGACAAATTCACTAACAATAAATTTGGGGAATTTTGTATGATTTTCTTGTAGGTTTGTGGGAGTAGATAATAAGTGTAATTGTGAAGTTGAAGACAAGGCATTATTTCCTTTCACTATCCAGAAGGTTAACATCAATAAAAGAAAATATTTTGGAAAGCCTAAGAATTTCATTTTTATAGTATATAATAATAGATACTTCGTGATGCAATAGTACAACTAATATTTGAATTGTACAATATATTTAATACGTTTTAATGAAATTTCACGGAATAATCATTATGGTATAAAATTAAAATATTATTTTTTGATAAATTTTATAATTTTAAAAAAGCCTTGACAAATTTTCGAGATTTATCAAGGCTTATAATTATCAAATTCAACTATCCGTATTCTCTTCTTTGGTCTCAAAATTGTATTTGAAAATAGGATCAATTTCTGAGTGAGCTTCAATATTGATAATCTCTTTAATAATTCCCGTTTTCATATCAAAAACCCAACCATGCAAATGGGGCAAATCTCTATTTGACCACGCTTTTTGAACAATGGTTGTTTTTGAAAGATTTTTTACTTGCTCTTCCACATTCAACTCAACCAATCTATCAAAACGCAAATTTTCGTCTGATACATTATTAAGTTCATAATTATGTTTATTATAAACCTCTTTGATATTGCGTAACCACTTGTTAATTAGTCCTAAATCAGAATTTCCCATGGCTGCTTTTACGCCTCCGCAACCGTAATGTCCACAGACAATTACGTGTTTTACTTTTAATACTTCAACGGCATATTGCAAAACTGAAAGCAAGTTTATATCGGTATGAACTACCAAATTTGCAACATTTCTATGCACAAAAACTTCACCAGGCTGCGTGTGAGTTACTTCTTCAGCTGGTACACGACTGTCGGCACAGCCAATCCAAAGAAACAAAGGCTTTTGGTCTTTCGATAAATTATTGAAATATTCTTCGTCTAATTCTAACCGTTCTTGAGCCCAGGCTTTGTTGGCTAATAATAATTTGCTATATTCCTCCATGTTATTTTTTGCTTAAATCGTCATCAAATTGATTAATGTTTTCTTTATTATTTCTATTAATATTTTTAAAATCGACCTCAATATTTCTCAATTTAGCATTCTTTTTGAATTCTAAAAGAATACTAAAAATATCATGATCAATAAATTTAGCTTTTGTTCCGTCAATAAATACATCATCGCCATCTTTTAAATCTATTAAAATTTCTTTTATTTGCGATTTATTCATGAAATAAATGTCCTTATTCAATTTAATCAAGACATTTTTTCCTTCTCTGATTGACGTTATTGCATTGTTAAAATTAGTCCGTAATACAAAAAGAATTCCAACCAATGAACCTACGGCAATTCCCCATAATAAATCCTTGAAAACGACCACTAAAATTGTTATCATAAACGGAATGAACTGGTTGTATCCTTCTTTAAAAACTTTTTTAAATACTTCAAGATTAGCAAGTTTGTAACCAACCATCAATAAAATGGCGGCTAAGGATGCTAAAGGTATTCTATTGAGAATTGTAGGAATAAAAACCACAGAACATATCAATAATACGCCATGAAATACAGATGAAGTTCTTGATTTTGCCCCTGAATACACATTGGCAGATGTTCGCAAAACGACTGATGTTACGGGTAAGCCTCCTAATAAACCTGATAAAATATTACCAATTCCTTGGGCTTTGAGTTCTTTATCTGCCGATGAAATTCTTTTTTCTGTGTCAATACTATCGGCAGCTTCCAAACTTAAAAGAGATTCTAAGCTGGCAACAATTGCTAAGGTGATAGCTATGGTATAGATTTTCATATTAGTTAAAAACGTAAAATCAGGAGAAATAAGAGTACTTGTAAAATCTCCAACGGTTTTAAATAATGGTACTGAAACCATGTGTATTGTTGAATTGCCAAGATAGTATTCGAGTTTGTAAATTTCGTACATTTGGTTAATACCAATACCCAAAGCCACCGCTGCCAATGAAGATGGAAATGCTTGAAAAAACTTTATTTTCTTATTAGCAAGTCTATTCCAAACAATCATTAATACTAAACAAGCAATAGTAATATTAACAGCTCCGTAATTAAAATCAACAAATGAACGAATCAATTCTGTAATAGAGTTCTGACCATCAGCCACTTGCTCAAATTCAAATTCTCCTTCATAGTCTTGGTCATCACCTAAAGCATGAGGGATTTGTTTTAAAATAATAACCAAACCAATGGCAACTAACATTCCTTTGATAACACTATCTGGAAAGAATGCACTTAATCTCCCACCTTTCAAATAGCCAAAAAATAATTGAAGAATTCCTGCTAAAATAACAGCAACTAAAAAGCCTTGATACGAGCCTAAATCTTTGATGGCAGTTGCCACAATCATAGTTAAACCTGCAGCGGGTCCACTAACGGAAACCTCAGAACCAGAAAAAATTCCGATGATAATTCCACCAATAATTCCTGAAATTAAACCCGAAAATAGAGGAGCCCCAGAGGCAAGGGCAATTCCCAAACAAAGTGGAAGAGCAACAAGAAATACAGAAATGCCTGATTTCCAGTCATTTCTGAAAAATGACTTTTGGTAAAATTGTAAGTTTTGCATTGATTGCGTTATTGAAATTAAATGAATCTATGTTGGCTTACGCAGCCTAATATTAATAATTTAATTTACGCTCTGGGAGGGGGAATTAAAATTTCATTGTTGCTTTGGGGTAAAGCAATTTGTATGTATTGAAAAGCGGATGTTAAAAGATTTTCTTGTAGGAAAAAGGTACGATAATAGTTGAAATTTGGGAGAGAATTTGCCAAATATTTATCATCAAAATCGTCAAATTTACAAGTTTTATTTTTTAAATCTTTGTCCGTGTCTTCCTCTATATCAATCGTTTGTTCAATAGATGCTTTGTTGATGAATTTAAGAAAATAGTCGTCAGAGATGCTTATTGCTAATAAATGAATCATTAGCAATAAACACAACGTGCGACTCAATATGTTGAAAATTTTTAGCATTAAACAAATTTAACTATAAAAAAATAACTCCCAAACTATTTGAAAATTCTCACAGGTTCAACGCATTTAAAAGTACAATAAAACTGCTTGGAAAAATACAAATTGAGCTTATTTTGGATAATGAAAAAAGATTCAATTTAAGATAAAACCTAAAAATGAAGTATTTATGTTAACATAAACCTAAAA
>JANXRS010000058.1 GCA_025356745.1 Arcicella sp. | reverse complement strand
ATTTCAAATTTTATCCGTGTCTAATCCCTCAAATCCGTGTTCAATTAGTTTAAATTCAACTCTAAAATGTAAAAAAAGCAATTACTAATGATTAATTTTGCATTATGCAAGCAAAAATTACCGAAATACAACAGCAAATTGCTGACTTTCAGATTGATAATAAAGAACAACTCGAAATTTTCCGTATTGCCTATGTTGGGCGTAAAGGGGTTATTGGTGACCTTTTTGATGGATTAAAAAACGTTCCACCAGAAGAACGTCGTGCTGTTGGGCAAGAGTTGAATGCCTTAAAAGAATTAGCACAAAATAAATTCAATGAGTTTCATGCCTTGATGGAATCGTCGCAGGATAAAGCTGTGGCGATTGAATTTGATTTGACCCTTCCAAATGTTCCCTACGAAAATGGAACGATTCATCCCCTTACTTTGGTACGTGCCAGAATCATTGAAATCTTTGCAAAAATGGGTTTTAATGTATCAGATGGGCCAGAAATAGAATCAGATTTTTATAATTTTACAGCACTAAATTTTGCTGAAAATCATCCTGCCCGTGAAATGCAGGATACTTTTTTTATTGAAAAGAAAGGTGGAGAAGTAGCAGATGATATACTTTTGAGAACCCATACTTCAAACGTTCAAATTCGTTTGATGCAAAATCAAAAACCTCCTCTGCGTTCAATTATGCCTGGGCGAGTATATCGTAATGAGGCTATTTCTGCCAGAGCTCATTGTCTTTTTCATCAGGTTGAAGGGCTTTATGTAGATAAAAATGTAGGCTTCAAAGACTTAAAAGATACGCTCTATTATTTTGCTAAAGAGATGTTTGGGCAGGATACAAAAGTGCGTTATCGTCCTTCGTATTTTCCATTTACTGAACCCTCAGCAGAAATTGATATTACTTGCTTAATTTGTAAAGGAAAAGGTTGCAATGTTTGTAAATATTCGGGTTGGGTAGAGATTGCTGGTTCAGGAATGGTTGACCCTAACGTATTAGAACAGTGTGGAATAGACTCAAAAGAATACACAGGTTTTGCCTTCGGAATGGGTATTGAACGCATCACCATGTTAAAATATCAAATCAAAGATTTACGATTATTTACAGAGAATGATGTGCGTTTTTTACGTCAGTTTGAGGGATTGTAAACCAATGCTGAGTAGCATTCTGCTTATACATTTGACTTAGAGAATTTTTCAAGTCCGATGCATAAGCGGAATGCCCCCCAGCATCAGTTTACAGTCAAATGTTAAAAACATCTTACCTTAACATTTTTTAACACCTCCATTCTTTACAAGCCAAAGCTATTTTGTATTTTTGGTAACATTATTATCGTAAACATAAAAGCCCCTGTCCCCAGAGGGGTAAATTATCAAACTCCCTTTGGGGTTAGGGGCTTCAATTTTTAATTATGAACAATTTCAAAAGAATTAATGACCTTACGGGTTGGGTCGTTTTTGCCATTTCCTTATTTGTTTTTACTGCTACCGTTGAACGTACAGCCTCTTTCTGGGACTGTGGTGAGTTCATCGCCTGTGCTTACAAATTACAAGTTCCACACCCTCCTGGAGCTCCATTATTTTTGTTGTTGGGACGTATGTTTTCGCTTTTAGCAGGTTCGGATGTTACACAGGTTGCCTATTGGATAAACATGATGTCGGTAGTTTCGAGTGCCTTCACGATTTTGTTTATGCACTGGACAATTGTAATGATTGGACGTAAAATTTATAATAAACCATTTGCAGAATTATCAACGGGGCAGTGTATTACCCTTTTAGGAGCAGGAGTTATTGGCTCGTTGGCATATACATTTTCAGATACATTTTGGTTTTCGGCGGTTGAAGCAGAGGTTTATGCGATGTCCTCATTCTTTACAGCTTTGGTTGTTTGGGCGGCTTTCAAATGGGAATTAATCGAGGATGAAGGAGCGGCAAATCGTTGGTTGATTTTGATTGCCTACATTGTTGGTCTTTCAATCGGAGTCCATTTATTGAATTTGGTAACGGTTCCAGCGTTAGCACTAATTTATTATTTTAAGAAAAATCCAAACCCAACGTACAAAGGTGGTTTCATTGCTCTTTTAGCAGGTTTGGTAATCTTAGGAATTATTAACTCCCTAATCATTCCAGGAATTCCTTCGATGGCATTTCAGTTTGAATTAATCTTCACGAACGGACTTGGTTTGCCTTATGGCGTTGGTGTGGGTGTATTTTTATTGGTACTTATCGGAGCTTTAGCTTGGGGAGTTCGATATTCAATTCAGAAAGGAAAAGTCAACCTAAACATCGGTTTGCTTTCGTTAGTCTTTGTTTTGATTGGTTATTTGTGTTATACTTTAGCTTTGGTTCGTTCAACATATAACACACCCATCAATGAAAATGACCCAAGTAATATCTTGAATTACGTAAAATACTTGAAGCGTGAACAGTACGGCGAGCGTTCATTATTATATGGACCAATTTATACGGGAACGGTTGAAAGTGTGGAACAGGGCAATCCTGTTTATAAAATGAAGGACGGGAAATATGAAGTTTACGACCATAAACAGAAATTAATATATTCAAAAGATGGTCAAATGTTGTTACCTCGTGTGTACAGTGGCACGCCCCAGCACATCCAAATGTATGAAGAGATGTTGGGTTTGGCAGCGGGCGAAAAACCAAGTTTTGGCGATAATCTTAAATTTATGTTTACCCACCAAATGGGACACATGTATATGCGTTATTTTCTCTGGAATTTTGTTGGTCGTGAAAGTGATGTGCAAGATGCAGGTGTGATTGATTACACTCGTAAAGGTGCTTTACCCGAATTATTAGCCAAAAATAAAGCTCGCAATAATTATTTCTGGTTGCCTTTGATTTTGGGTTTAATGGGGTTTGTATTATTGGTTCGTAAAGCTGAAAAAGACTTTTTGACTACAACTTTGATGTTCCTTTTAACGGGATTAGCTTTGGTTGTATTCCTAAATTCACCCCCTTCGGAACCCCGTGAACGTGATTATATCTACGTAGGTTCGTTCTATTTCTTTGGACTTTGGATTGGTTTGGGCGTGATGCAATTGGCGGAATTACTGGGTAAATTTATTTCAAACTCAGTGGTCACGGGTGCTGTTGCCACGGTTGTAACGGCAGTTGTACCAGTCATTTTAATTCAACAAAATTGGGATGATCACGACCGTAATCACCGTTATCAGCAAGTAGATTTTGCCAAAAATATGTTGAATTCTTGTGCAAAAAATGCGATTCTGTTTACTGGAGGTGATAATGATACTTTTCCATTGTGGTATGTGCAAGAGGTGGAAGGCTACCGTACAGATGTGCGTGTGTGTAATCTTTCGTTGTTAGGAACGGATTGGTATATTGACCAAATGAAACGCAAAACGTATGAATCACAAGCCTTACCAGTTTCATTATCAAAAGACCGTTTTATGGAAGGAATCAATGAGCAAGTAATGTATTATGAGAATCCGAACGTTAAAAATGGTATTAATCTTCAAGAATATATGAAGTTGATAAAAGACGATAATGAGGCAATTAAAGTGCCTTTGCAAGATGGTTCGATGATTAATACTTTACCGACGGAAAATCTTTTCTTACCAATTAATATAGATGCAGTGAAAAAAGCTGGATTTGTTCCGAAAGATTTAGAACCATTTTTAACTGACCAAATGGCATGGTCAGCAGGGAAAAGCGGAGTTATGAAACCAGAATTGATTCAATTAGATATGATTGCTCAGAATGCAGCCACGGGTTGGAAACGTCCCATTTATTTTGCAACCACTTTGCCATCAGCAAGTTATTTGAACTTGAAAGATTATATGCAAATGGAAGGATATGCTTACCGATTAATGCCCGTGAAAATTCCGGGAGCAAAAGATGGTTATGTGAATTCGGATATTATGTATGATAATTTAACGAAAAATATGTTCTGGAGAGATTTAGATAACCCGAAAACGTATTATCATTCAGACTTTTATTTGCAAGTTCCCATCGTGACGGCACGTTTGAGCTTCTTACGTTTGGTTGATCAATTAATCCGTGAAGGTAAATTAGCGAAAGCAAAAGCTGCGTTAGATTTCTGCGATAAAAAGATGCCAGATAATGTGATTCCTTATGACCAATTATCGGCAAATTTCGTAGCGTTGTATATTGCAGCAGGTGACACAAAAAGTGGTTTAAAAATAGCAGAAACGATGATGAATCGAAATAATAAAGCCTTAGATTTCTATTTGAACGACCGTAGAAATAGCGATAGCAGAGACATACAATCAGCACTTTATGAAATGCAAATTATTGTAGAAGGTTTGAAAAATGCAAAAATTCCAGAAGCAGCGAAGTATGAAGCGATGATGCAGAAGCAGATTGCGAAAGCAAATTCATAAAATCTTTATTCATGGCATGACTTTGAGTCATGCCATGAATTTTATCAAATTTACATGGTAAAAGGAAGTCGTCCCTTAAAAGGACGACTTTTTCCGTTCTAAGCGTTAATTATCATCTTTAACCAAATCCCATTCTACCCGCAAAACTTTCGACCTAACATTTATACTTTCAAAAAAACGCAACCAAAAAAGCTGTTGATTTGATAAACTATCGGTTGGAGATTTTACTTCTATAAAGCTATATTCCGCATCGCCCCAAATAAAAAGGTCAGGAAATCCTCTTAAATTTTGCCGTAAATTCTTTGCCATTTCTAAGGTAATCAGCGTGATTTGTTCGGGAGATAATCTTTCTAATAAAGTTAAAATCAAAGGAAAAAGTCCTCCGTACCATTCTACAAGTGGGTTTGTGAGTCCGAATTTTTCAAAAAATATGCGGTTCATATAAATTACCGTTGCATCTTCATCTTCTAACATTTTCAAACGTTCTTCCATTTTTTCTTTGCGTTTTTCAAAGAAAGTTGGCTTGAATAAATCTGAAGGCGAACGTTGCAAAGGATGATGAATCGCTAAGGAATCAGTGTCAAAAATAATGTCCCAAAACAGCAAACCGAATAAACTTCGCCATAAGTGATTTTCAGTAAATTCTGCCTTCATGCCCCGTTCTTGGTAATAATTAATTACGCCAAATTCTACTTGCCGTTTCCAAGTTGCTGCAATCGTTATGGAATCTGAATTGTGTAATTGTTGCGTTACGGCTTTTTTAGACTTCTTTTTTAGTAGAATTGCCTCCAAACGATTCACATAATCTTCCGCAAAAAACTGTTCGGTGGCGTTCTGTGGTTCAGCTAAAATTAATTCACATAGAGCTTTTGCCTCTTCCCGATTCTTTTGTTTATCTAAAATCCTGACCTGCCGTTCCCGTGAAGGCGATTCTTCGGTGAGTCTGAAAATGGTTAAGGCTTCGTCTAAGGCTTTTTTCTTTTCTAAATATAAAGCGACTCTCAATGAGAATGTTCCGTAGGTTGGGATGGCAATTTCTGATAATTCTTTTCGGTGCGTTGCCGTCCAATCCATAAACCAGTTATAGATATCAAGTATTTCAATATCAGCTTGTTGCATTAAATAAAAATCCTCACGGGCGAGGCTTACTTTCAATTTATCCTCCACTTCCTGACGAGTTTGGAAGTACGCTACCATCTTATCTTCATCAAATTTTTCGTAGGACTGAAAACCCAAATCACGGGTTACAAATTCGGTCATATCACCGTGCCGAGAGCCAAAGAAAAGGAATTTGAGCATTTGAACTTCCGTTTCTTTCAGCACCCTTACAAGCGAATGTGGCAGTCCGTGAATGTTGGCATAATCTTCGGAATTTAAGAGATAAATCATATCGTCCCAATTGCCAACCGCCAACAGCCAATCCAATACTTCATCCTTCTTTAAAGATGCCTTTCCACGAGTTTCCAGATTGAGCATTTTGGCTAATTCAATCAATTCAGACTTACTAAATATATCCAAAACATTCGCTGCTTCTGTGAGATGATTTTCGGAAAGTGGTGCAACAAAACCCTTGTCAATTAAGCCATTGAGCGATTCTGCGATATTTTCTATTTCTGTATATTTCAATTTTTCCGTTCTGAAAAAAGAGCCTGTACGGTTGCAGAAACGAATGAAAAGGCATTTTTCATCCTCCGTCAGAGCCTCGAAATCTGAGAGAAATTGCTGTTCAGTTTCATTGAGAATATGTTGATATTTCTTCTTGACAAAATCAATAAGATATTGGAAATATGTCAAGTAATATTTCGGCGGAAGTTCTATTTTTTCTGGGGGCATTTCTGTATATATGTTTAATATACAAAGATATGTAATTAGTACTATTGAAATTCCTTTGTAAATTAGTTTCAAATTAAGCAATAATTATTTTTTAACATATCATATTAGAGGCTTTTTTAACTAAAAAAAATATCCTCAGTTCAAACAAGTTTTTCAAGAAATTTCACGGGTTGGACGGATGCACTCACGCATCTTTACGCCAACACTTACATTATAGAAATCAATATCTTTCTACTCTAAGCAGAGTAAGAAGTTAAGAAAATGAGATTTAACATTAGGATTTTTGTGCCTCTGTAACAAGTGATTTTACGTTGAAAGTGCCGCTTTTTTTGCAGGGAAATACGAAGCAATCATCGTAATAATTATTACTACCAACGCTGTAAAGAAAAAATCTGAAAATTGCATTTTAACGGGATAAGCATCAATCAAAGCTCCTACTATTCCCATCGAAATTAACCCGTAAGTTTGTTGTAACACACACAAACCGTATCCCAAAACTAAGCCCACGATTGCTCCTGAAAATGCTACAATTGCTCCTTCTGAAAGAAAAATTCGTTGAATCATGCTGGTGTTTGCCCCAATGGCGTAAAGTGTTTTAACATCCTCTTTCTTTTCAATCGCTAACATCGAAAGTGAAAAGAAAATATTGAAACTGGCAATTCCGATAATAAAGCTGAGGGTTAAGAAAACAAAGAGTTTCTCAATCTTAATTGCCCGCAAAAGACTGGCGTGTTGTTCGTCTTGATTTTGAACGGTGAAGTTTTTACCAAGTGTTTGTATTATCGTTTCTTGAACTTTATTAATTTCATCATTGTTAACCACTTGCACTTCCAAAGATGTTCGTTCATTGTTATAATCAAACAAATTTTGAGCGAAAGTTAGGGGGGCAAAAATGTAATTATCGTCGTATTGTTGTTCAATCGCAAAGACACCCGAAGGTATCAAACTCATTTTATTGAAGGCATCAGAAGATGTAAAATCAATGGTTTTTGATTGGGTATTTCTTGGAAACCAAACCTCCAGAGGGGTAAAAAAAGCATCTACGTCAATTCCCAAAGTTATAGCAACCCCAGAACCCACAATTGCCTCACTAATTCCATTTTCTTTGAGTTTTAATTTTCCATCAATCAGTGCAGTTTTCAAGCGTTCTTGTTTCAGAAAATTATCATCTACCCCTTTTAAATTAACAACCATTTGGGCATCCCGATAACGTACTAAAACATTTTCCTCAATGACTTGATTGATATTTCTTACGCCTTCAATTTTACCTAATTTTTGTAAAAGTGAAGGTGGACAATCGAAATTTTTACCAGTAACAGGACTAATTTTCAAATCAGCATCAAAACTTTTATAAAGTCCTCGTTGAAAGTCTTCTAAACCATTAAATACTGATAGAACAACAACCAAAGCCATCGTTCCAACACCCACGCCCAACATCGAAATGATGGAAATCAGTGAAATGAACGATGTTTTCTTACGGGAGAAAAAGTATCTTTTGGCTATGTAAAATGGGAAATTCAATTTTCTATTTCTTCGCCTTCTTTCAAAGCGGGAATATCTAATTGAGAAATAACAGCATCCATGTGAGCGGCATATTCAGCCGTATCATCAATAAAAAATTCAAGATTTGGGACTATGCGAACTTGATTTTTAATTTTATTGCCCAAAATGCCCCTAATAACTTTCGTTTTTTCACGAATATCCTGTAAAAGTCCTTGCTTATCATTGGTAAGCATGAAACTCAAATAAGCACGAGCAATTGATAAATCGGGAGTCATTTTTACATCTGCAATTGTTACGAAGGCATTCCCGAAGGTATTTTTCATATCTTTCTGAAAAATTTCGCTTAAATCTTGCATTATTAATTTAGCGAACTGTTGTTGTCTTTTCGATTCCATTATTTTAATACAACCACATAAATGTATTTTAATTATAGATAACATATTGCATATCAATGATTTAAATACTAAAATGGGATGCTTTACTTTGTTTGAATTATTAAAAACTGAGTAATTTTTTATAAAATAGTCACTTAGTTTTATTTTTGAACGTTATATTTTACAAATTTCGGGATTATTTTCTAAAACCCTGCATTTTTTATCTTTCTATCAGGTTCAACGCATTTAAAAGTACAATAAAACTGCTTGGAAAAATACAAATTGAGCTTATTTTGGATAATGAAAAAAGATTCAATTTAAGATAAAACCTAAAAATGAAGTATTTATGTTAACATAAACCTAAAACCA
>JANXRS010000057.1 GCA_025356745.1 Arcicella sp. | reverse complement strand
TCATGGAATGGCTCAATGTGAAAGATAATGTTGTGGAAGAAATTAGAGTAAGCAGAAAAATAAAAATTATTCTTTCTCGAAAATCGGATTTTACCATGTTATTACGATCGCTTTCTTGTGTTAGAAAATATATACCAAAAGATTTTTTAGATTAAAAATACTTCCCAAAAAAAACATGAATCTCAAATCATTTTACTTAATCATTGTCCTCCAATTACTCGCAGGAATAACCACAATTTCCGCTCAACAGCCATCTTGGACTTTAACGCCTTTTGTAAAGCAAGATGTGGATAATCCTATCTTATTACCAATTAAAAATTCTGATTTTTACTGCCCAGTCAGTAAGCAAAATGTACATTGGGAAGCAAAAGATGTTTATAATCCTGCGGCGGTGGTTCGGAATGGGAAGGTTTATCTACTTTATCGAGCGGAAGATACGTTGAAATCGGTTGATGGTACTTCTCGGATTGGTTTGGCGGTGAGTTCGGACGGTATTCATTTCAAAAGACAAACCAAACCTGTCCTTTTTCCAGACAACGATTTCATGAAACCTTACGAATGGGCGGGTGGTTGCGAAGACCCTCGAATCGTGGAAACTACTGATGGAAAATATATTGTAACTTATACAACTTATGACGGAAAAACGGCTCGCTTGTGTGTAGCTTCTTCTCGTAATCTACAAAAATGGAAGAAACATGGCTTGGCTTTTCAACAAGAAAAATACAAAGATTTATGGTCGAAATCAGGAGCAATTATTTGTAAAAGGGTGGGAGAGAAGTTGATTGCGACAAAAGTAAATGGAAAATATTGGATGTATTTTGGTGATACTAGCATTTTCTTAGCTACTTCAAAAGATTTGATTAATTGGGAAATTGTGGAGGATGAAACGGGCAAACCTAAACCCATTTTTGGAGCAAGGGAAGGTAAATTTGACAGTCGTTTAGTTGAATCTGGACCGCCAGCAATGATTACAAAAAAAGGAATTTTATTACTCTATAATTCCATGAATTTGCACGAAAATGGATTTGCTGGTTTGCCTCCAGATGCGTACAGTGCAGGACAAATTTTGATGGATAAAAATGATCCAACAAAAGTAATTGGAAGAACAGACGAGCATTTTATGAAGCCCGAAAAACCTTATGAACTTACGGGACAAGTAAATCAAGTGGTTTTTATTGAAGGATTAGTTTACTTTAAGAAGAAATATTTCTTGTATTACGGAACGGCAGATTCTAAAATTGCTGTGGCGGTTTGTTCGTTTTGAAATAATTATACAGAGGTTTTGTAAAAGTAAAAGACACCCAAATAATACTTGGGTGTCTTTTACTTTTACAAAACCTTTTACCTAAAAAAGGAATTATATAACTTTAATTTCCTAATAAATTTCCTAATTGCTTCAATGTTATTTCTGCGACTTTGGCTGTATAATTTAAATTATTTAAGCGATAACCCGAATTCTCGAAACTCTGTTGAGCTACTCTAATATCAACAATTGTGGCTTGTCCTAATTGAAATTTTTGCGTAATTAAATTCAAAAGTTTTTGGGCTAACAAATAATTCTGTCGCTCAGATTCAATCAACGTTAAGTTACTAATGTAGGCTTCCCATGATTTAGCAGCAATATTTTGAAAATTTTGATACACAATTTCTTTTTGTACACGAGCATTTTGTGTATTCACTTTTGCTACTTTCACTTGTCTTACGTTTACGCCTCCTGTATAGATTGGCATACTTACGCTCACACCTAAAAATGGACCATAATTTTGATTTAATAGCGTAAAACCAGCACTACTTTGACTTAAAAGATAGTTGTACCCAGTATTAGCATTAACCGATGGAAATCGTCTCGCATTTACTTCTCTTTCCAAGATTTTATTGATGTTTATTTGTACATCAGCAGCTAAAAGTACTGGATTTTTTTTAAGGTTAACTTCAATATTTTCCCACGCAACATCTTTGTCCACCAAAATGGTATCCTTGATAACAATTTCCGTATTTGGAGCAAGAACCATACTTCTCAATAAATCGTCTTTACTTTGTTCAATGGCAATATTTTGAACTTGAAGGGCTTGCGTTTGTGTGTTTAAATCAATTTGAGCTTGTAGAAGTTCTGAATCACTCAATAAACCTACATTTGTTTTTGCTTCAATTAAGGCCAATTTTTGCTTTGAAACTTCAATAGATTGATTGAGGGTTGAAACGAAATTTTGTTGCTGAACCACATTATAATATTTAAACATAACATCAGCAATTGTATTTTGAATAGTAGCATTTAATTGTTGCTGGCTCAAATGTTGCAATTCTTCTAAACGATTTTTTGTCGCCCAAACTCGCCCGCCATTGTATAATAACATACTTGCCGTAAAACCAAAATTTGAACTATTAGATACAACGCCCGTGCGATTTGTAATTGTTCCATTACTCAACTCTTGATTCAAGCCAATCACTTGCTCATTTGTACTCGCAGAACCAGAAACCGTTGGAAGCCCACCCGCAACACCAATATGATTATTGATAGTATTGATGATGATATTATTCTTTGAAATCTGAATATCTAAATTATTTTTTAGAGAAGTTTCAATGGCTTCACTCAACGTAATTTGTTGTTGACCCTTACCTTGAAAAATGCTAAAAATTGTCATTAAACAAAACAGAACTATATACCTTAAAAAGATTCTCATATATTTTAAAATTTTTATCGCTTAATTTGCTTTACCCTCCATCTGTATTTCCTCTTCAAGTTTTGATTCTTCTGTTTTGTAATCTGTACTTGATATAAAAGTGTAAACTGCTGGAATAACTAATAATGTTAGAATTAGTGAGAATAAAATTCCTCCCACAACAACCGTTCCCAAAGGCACACGGCTGGTTGAAGCTGCTCCCAGACTTAATGCAATGGGTAAAGCTCCCAAAGAAGTAGCTAAACTTGTCATCAAAATTGGCCGTAAACGTTGTGCTGATGCTTCAACAACAGCATCAAATTTTGATAGCCCTTCTTGCCTTTTATGATTGGCAAATTCTACTATTAAAATTCCATTTTTTGTAACCAAACCAACTAACATAATCATTCCGATTTGAGAGAAAATATTAATGGTTTGTCCAAAAAACCAAAGACTTCCCAAAGCTCCTGCCAAAGCCAAAGGAACAGTAATCATAATGGTAAATGGGTCTTTGAAACTCTCAAACTGAGCCGCTAATAATAAATAAATTAATACAAGTGCCAATCCAAAAGCGAAGGCCGTATTGGAGGAACTTTCAGCAAAATCTCTTGAAGGACCACTTAAAGACGTTTGGAAAGATTTATCAAGTATTTTGCTGGCAATATCTTGCATGGCTTTCACACCATCGCCAATTGTTTTTCCTTCAGCCAATGAAGCAGAAATAGTGGCTGCTTTCAAACGGTTAAAGTGAAATAAAGTGGAAGGAGCACTGCTTTCTTCTAACTTCACGACTGCACTCAATGGAATCCTTTCACCACGAGAATTACTTACATAAATGTTCTCAATGTCAGTCGGTTGCGTTCTATCTTTCCGTTCTACTTGAGCAATTACTTCGTATTGACGACCATTCATCGTAAAATAAGCCAACCTTCTTCCTCCGAATGCACCTTGCACAGCACTTACAACATCTTCTGTCGTTAAAGCTAAATCCTTAATTTTAATGCGGTCGAAAGTCATTAAAATTTCGGGCTTATTGAACTTTAGATTTACATCAACATTTTGGAATGTTTTGTCATTTCGGGCAGCTTCCAAGAATTTCGGAATAGCATCTTTAATTTTAGCAAAATCAATATTCTGAAGTACAAACTGAACGGGTAAACTTCCTCGTGAGCCTGCTCCTACTGAAATAGTTTGTTCTTGAATGCCAAAAACACGAGCGTTATTAAATTTGCCCAATTTCTTATTTAAT
>JANXRS010000056.1 GCA_025356745.1 Arcicella sp. | reverse complement strand
TGGTTTTAGGTTTATGTTAACATAAATACTTCATTTTTAGGTTTTATCTTAAATTGAATCTTTTTTCATTATCCAAAATAAGCTCAATTTGTATTTTTCCAAGCAGTTTTATTGTACTTTTAAATGCGTTGAACCTGATGAAGCTTGGAAAAATAGTCTATTAACGGGAGAAAGATATAAATTTGATGTCCGCTTAAAAAGTAAAAATAATGAGTATCGTTGGTTTAATGTTAATGGGGAACCCGTGTTCAATAACGAAAATAAAATTGTGAAATGGGTAGGAGCTTTTAATGATATTCACAGTGAAAAAAGTTTTGCCAAGGAATTAGAAAAGAAAGTTGAAGAAAGAACCAATGAATTGCAGACAGTAAATGAAATATTGGTGCAACAAAACGAACTTTTGAGTATTAGCGAATCTTTCAACCGTAGTCTCACTGATATTTCTCCTAATGTTGTCTATATTCAAGATTTAATAACAAACAGACCTGTTTTTCTTAACAAAACCGCTTTATCCTTAATTGGGCATTCTTGGGAAAGGGTGAATAACATTGGCAATAAATTTCAATCCCTTGTTATCCACCCTGATGACATTCCTTTTATAACGGAGGTAATAAACAAGGTGAAAGCCTCAAAAAAATATGAAGTTTTTGAACATGAATATCGTGTCAAAAATGCCAAAGGAAACTGGACTCCCTTTTTAGCTCGTGATGTTGCTTTTAAAAGAAATAGTAAGAATGAAGTTACTCAGTTGTTAGGGATTGCGATAGATGTAACGGAATTAAAAAAAGCAAAAGATGTGCTTGAAGAGAATAATAAGGAACTTGAGAAAATGAATAAAGAACTTGAATCTTTTGCCTATGTTTCCAGTCATGATTTGCAAGAGCCTTTGAGGAAGATTCAAGCGTTTTCGTCCCGATTGATGGAAAAAGAGCAGGATAATTTATCCGAAACGGGAAAAGATTATCTAAGAAGAATGAGAGCGGCAGGAGAAAGGATGCAACAATTAATTCAAGATTTATTGGCGTATTCAAGAACTAAAACGACGGATCGCAAATTTGAAAAGGTTGATTTAAGCCTTATTCTCGAAGATATTAAGGAAGATGTGAGCGATGATTTAATTCGAAAAAATGCAACGCTTGAAATTCTCCAAATGTGTAGTACCAACATTATTCTCTTTCAGTTCAGACAACTTATCTATAATTTAATTAGTAATTCACTAAAATTTTCTAAGAAAAATGTACCTCCTATTATTAAAATACAATGCGAAATTATCAAAGGAGATACTTTAAACAATGAAAAATTAGTATCTGAAATAAATTACTGTCATATTTCAATTTCAGATAATGGAATTGGCTTTGATGATATTTACAAAGATAAAATTTTTGAGATATTTCAACGGTTACATGGCAGAGAAGAATACGTGGGTACGGGCATTGGGCTTGCCATCGTAAAGAAAATTGTTGAAAATCATCATGGAATTATTACCGCCACTGGCCAACTAAACAAAGGAGCGATTTTTAACATTTATATTCCTGCTGAATAACCTATTATGCAACATATTGAACACATCGGTATAGCCGTAAAAAACCTATCATTCTCAAATGATTTATTCACAAAACTCTTAGGAACGAGTCCTTATAAACAAGAAGGTGTGGAATCCGAAGGCGTTATGACTTCTTTTTTTCAAACGGGGCAAACCAAAATTGAATTACTGGAAGCCACAAATCCTGAAAGTCCAATTGCGAAATTTATTGAGAAAAAAGGGGAAGGAATCCACCATATTGCCTTTGAAGTATCGGATATTTTAACAGAAATGGCAAGGCTGAAAAGTGAAGGATTTATTCTTTTAAATGAAGTTCCTAAGCGTGGAGCGGACAATAAATTGGTATGTTTTTTACATCCCAAGGGAACAAATGCTGTTTTAATAGAGCTTTGTCAACCAATTAGTTAATCTATATTTGCTAGTGGTTATTAGAAATCTGTGCAGATATTTTTCTAATAACCACTAACAAATACCAAAGGATTAATACCTTCTAACTTTCAAAGATTGCAAACCTCCATTAAAATTTAGCGTAATTTTCTTAGTTGATTTGTCGAAATTTGACGTTTCCCAATGACCATTTTTTTGAATAAATCCATCAAAATCTTTTTCATTCAATCCTCCGTCAATATCAATTCTGCAACCTACAGATTCAGGAACTTGAAATTCAATATCGGTTAATCCAGATTCAATTTTTACCTCTAAATTATCCACTTTATCACCCAGTTTTACGTCAGTTTCCGTCAGCCCTGTTTTGATAGAAAGATTTTTAACTTTATACTCACTTAAATCAAAGTCAGCTTTGCCCGCCCCAAATTCAAAATTCATATCCCAAATTACTGATGGGTTCAATTTTAAATTGATTTTGTTATTGTTATCTTCCCCAATATTAATATTATTTTTCTTTCCTCTTAAAGCGAAATCTATGATTGGATTAGTTGAATCACCCGTTTTTTTCAATGAAATATTACCGAATGTAAGACTGGCATCTGCTTCAATTAAATCTTGTGAAGTTCCAGAAATTTCAAATTCTGCCGCCCCACCCGAAAAATTAAATGAAGCACTTTTAATATCCGCACTCATCGGTGAATTTAATTTTTGATTTGAGCCTTTGAAACTCGTATATTCATCATTATCATCATTATCGTCATTATCATGGTCATCATCCATATCAATATGAATTCCATTTTTATTAAAAGCAGTACCGACCCTTTCTTGACAACTCCTCACTAAAACCGTTGGAATAGCAATGCACAGAAGTATAATTGTGATGACTGTTGCCGAGCCATTGTTCTTTCCCAAAAGGGCAATCATACCAAGATATATCAATAATAGAGGCCACAAACGAGATATTTCGTGCCAATTGATATGAAACCAACCCCATTCCTTTCCTAAGAACAAGATACCAAGTAGGATTAAAATCCCGCCCGTAAAGAGACTTTTTGAGTTCATTTTGTGCTAATTATCAGGCATTAATTATTGGTTAATTTTATCAGAATATCCAAAAAATTATAGGTAGGACATACCACTTTTAATAACCAATAATTAATCACCAATAACTGATTTAGAGGTTACTACTATCATTATTGTTTTTATAATCGGTTTTATCCTTGTCTCTAAAGATGATATAACCACCCACAACAATCAGGATTAGAGGCCAAAACTTGCCAAAGTCAAAATCTGGAATCCATTCGTCTAAAAGGAAAATTGTACCGAGGATTATCAAGATAATCCCCCAAACTTTGTTTGAATCTTTTTTCATGTTCGTTAGTGTTTCGTTAAAAGTTGAATCGTTATTGGCATCTGCTGAAGCCGTTTGCCATGAATGTTGTACGGGTAATGATGCCCACAAGATAATATAAATCAGGAAGAAAATACCATGAGTGATGAATAATCCTATTACTAAAATTACTCTCATTACGGCAATATCAATGCCAAAATGTTCTGCTAATCCTGCTGCAACGCCTCCTAATTGTCCCTTAGAAGGTATGCGATATAATGTTTGGTTCATGGTTTATATTGTTTAAATCTATATAACTTTCTGATTTATAGAAGTTTATAAAATAAAATTTTTTTCAAATACGACTCACATACAAACAGCTTACTACTTTTTAATACATAGTACCTTGTTTGATGTCCGAAAGGTATAATGAGTTTTGCGAACGACAATTGGGAAATAAATGAACGGTAAGTAGGAATTAGGAATGGTATTTTTTGATTATGGGGGTTTAAATTTGTCACATCGACGAATAAGACCTTTGATGCTTAACAAAAAACAAAAATCCTTCAAAAGAATATCTTTTAAAGGATTTTTGTTGAAATCAATACTCAATCACCTATTTCATTTCTGAACATAACCTTTTATTTTACTGCTTTGGAACTTTAGTTTTTGCTTCTTCCACTTTTTTCTGTTGAACATTTACATTTTCACCCATTGAAATTTGATTTTTTTTATTTTGTTCAACATCCGTCAAAAGTTTTTCTAATTCTGCTTTATTCTCTTCAATTTTTTTCAAAAATTTTTCTTTTTCTCTTTTATTATCTTCAATGGCTCTAACTAATTTATCACCCGTTTTGATTGTTTTCTTTTGTTTATCAGCAACACCTTCCATCGTTTTTTCTTCCATTCTAACGCCCTCTTGGAGGTTAATTACTTCCACAAAATCATTCAAAATCTTCTCTGCAGCGGCATATTGTGGATGTGTTCCACCAACGTAAACTTCCTCACCCATACCAATTGACATGAATATTTTAGTACGCCCTTTTTCCGAAGTAATTTTGCTTGCTAACATTACAGGATCACCTGAGATGGTTGGCATTATAGCATTATTTACTTTATAAGTTACACTTCTACCCACTTCTACTTTTCCATATTTGGCTAATTCTACTTGCCAAGCCTGTTTTACGTACTTATCATCAACTGCAACTGAGATATAAAGACCCTCTTTGTTAGCTTTCTCAATCTCTTGAGTTCCTGAGAAAACTTGTGCATTAACCGACCGAAATCCAATCAGTAAGATAGCGACTAATAATACCTTTTTCATAAAAATGTTTTAGTAATTTAGATTAAAGTTTAAAATATATAATTGCAAACCAAACAACAAAGGTATGACTACCAAAGTTTCTTAAAGTAACACATAAATATTCAACATGAAACTATCCATTTTAATTCTTGCCGCTGGGAATTCAAGCCGATTAGGATATCCCAAACAACTTATTGAGTTTGAAGGAAAAACGTTAATTGAAAGAATTACAGAAACTGCCCTGATAGTTTCTGATAATATTCTAATCATTTTAGGTGGAAATTCCGAGCTGATTATTCCTAAACTTGAACGGTTTAGTGATACTATTTCAACGATTTTCAATCCTGATTGGCAACAAGGAATGGGTACATCCATACGTATTGGTACAGAAAAATTGGCTGAAAAATCAGGTGCAATTCTCATTCTTTTATCTGACCAACCCTTTATTTCAACAGTTCTTTTGCAAAATATGACCCAAATTTTTGAAAAATCTTCGAATCCTATTGTCAGTTGCCTATATAATCAACAGTTAGGCGTACCCATGTTATTCGATAAATCAGTATTTCCAGAGCTTATAAAATTGAGTGGAGATAGGGGAGCTAAATCATTTTTACACTTATATAAAGATAATATTTCAACCATTGATTTTCCAGAAGGCATTATTGATATTGATACCTTTAAAGATGTAGAAAAGTTAAAAAAACATTAGAAGGGTGAATAGAGAAGTAAAATCGTACTTCTTTATTCACCCTTCTTTATTCTCAATTCTGATTTATTTAAATTACATTACATTTTATTCTCCACCCATATACGAGCGTTTACAAAGGCTTCTAACCAAGGTGAAACTTCATCATTATGACCTTCTGGATAATTTGCCCAGTTCCACGGGAAAGTTGAACGTTCTATGTGAGGCATTGTCACTAAATGTCTTCCCGTTTTGTCGCACATCATAGCAGTGTTATAATCCGAACCGTTTGGATTGGCAGGATAATTTTCGTAGCCATATTTTCCAACAATATTATATTGGTCTTCTGAATATGGCAAGTTGAATTTTCCTTCTCCGTGAGATACCCAAACGCCCAAAGTTGCCCCTTCCAAAGTCGAAAGCATTACCGAATTATTTTGTTGAACTTTTATTGACGTAAAAATACTTTCGTGTTTATAAGACTCATTGTGGTGCAATTTTCCATGAATTTCATGGTCAGGATTTATCAATTCTAATTCCATAAATAACTGACAACCATTACAAATTCCAACAGAAAGCGTATCTTCTCTTTCAAAGAAATTTTTCAAAGCTGTATTGGCTTTTTCATTATATAAAAATGCTCCTGCCCAACCTTTTGCTGAACCCAAAACATCTGAATTTGAGAATCCACCAACTGTTCCAATAAACTGAATATCTTCCAAATTCTCACGACCATAAATCAAGTCGGTCATGTGTACATCTTTTACATCAAAACCAGCTAAATACATGGCGTTAGCCATTTCACGTTCAGAATTACTACCTTTTTCTCGAATAATTGCCGCCTTTGGTCTTGG
The DNA here is from genome assembly GCA_025356745.1 of Arcicella sp. Classification (GTDB taxonomy): domain Bacteria; phylum Bacteroidota; class Bacteroidia; order Cytophagales; family Spirosomataceae; genus Arcicella. The sequence continues at coordinate 1,366 of JANXRS010000056.1, read as the reverse complement.
TTTTGTTGGGTCAATTACGGGTTTCTTTCCGTCAAAATGTGCAGGAAAATGATGCGTTAATGGTTGATTTTTATAATTGTTAAAACGCTCCAAAGCCATACCATTTTTAGACTGTTTTGAATCTAACAGGAAAGACGTCTCATACCAAGTATCTCTCAATTCTGAAACTTTAAAAGTGAAATTATCATCGTTGTTTTTAATGGAAACGATATCACTTTCAATCACTTTACCAATGTTGAAAATCTCAATATTATGTTGAGCAAAAATAGCTTCTACTTCAAAATTTGCTTGAAAAACGATACTAATATTCTCATTAAAAAATGCTTTAACTGAATCCTTTTCCCCTAATGAACTCAAATCATATTCAGCACCTAAATTCACCTCAGCAAAACACATTTCTAATAAAGTCGTAATCAAACCACCACTCCCTACATCATGCCCCGCTTGTATTTTGTTATCTTTAATTAAATCCTGTAAAAGATTAAAAGCGTTTTTAAAGAATTCAGCATTGATAATGGTAGGTACTTCTTTCCCCACTTTATTCAAAATTTGAGCAAATGAACTTCCTCCCAATTTGAACGAATCTTGCGAAAGATTCAGATAGTAAATATTTCCGCCATTTCTTTTCAAAACTGGCTCAACGACTTTCGTAATATCTGAGCAATTTCCACCTGCCGAAATAATGACCGTTCCAGGGGCAATTACTTCATCATTCGGGTATTTTTGCTTCATCGAAAGAGAATCTTTACCCGTTGGAATGTTGATGCCTAATTCAATCGCAAAGTCCGAACAACCTTTTACAGCTTCGTATAAACGAGCATCTTCACCTGCATTTTTACAAGCCCACATCCAGTTTGCCGACAGTGAGATTGACTTCAAATTATCTTTCAAAGGAGCAAAAACAATGTTTGAAAGTGCTTCTCCGATGGCAGTTCTTGAACCTGCAACAGGGTCAATCAAAGCAGCAATTGGCGAATGTCCGATTGAAGTTGCGATGCCTTCCTTGCCTTTGAAATCCAAAGCCATTACACCCACATTGTTCAAGGGCAATTGCAAAGAACCCGCACATTGTTGTTTGGCAACTCGTCCGCCCACGCATCTATCCACTTTATTTGTCAGCCAATCCTTGCAGGCAACTGCCTCTAATTGAAGGACTTGATTCAAATATTGTTGAATATTGGCAACAGAATAATTCAAGTCTGTATAATTTCTTTCGATGGTTTTATCCTCCATAATCACTTTTGGAGAACTCCCAAACATATCTTCAATTGCAAAATCCATCGGTTTGAGTCCCGTTGATTTTGATTGAAAAGTAAAACGATGATTATTCGTTACGTCACCCACCACGTACATAGGCGAACGTTCA
>JANXRS010000050.1 GCA_025356745.1 Arcicella sp. | reverse complement strand
GTATTTATGTTAACATAAACCTAAAACCAGATTCAAATTTTCATCAATTTATTATTTCTGGCAAAATTACAGTTATAAAATTGTACTATTCATTGATTTTAAACTCAAAATTGCATTTTTAAATGCGTTCAACCTGTCTTTTTATAGTATTCAAAATGTTTCATTATTTTATCAAATTGTTTCACTTTAATGATTTTAACAGAGGGAAAGCGTTTAAAAATAGGAGTTATTTATAATAAGTAAGAACTTTGGAGATTTTACTTAAATGTAAGGAAAACTTCCTTTATTAAGTGCTGGGACATATTTACTCATGGCATGAATTAACTCATAAATCACTGATAATGAACAAATTGTAATCAGTCTTGCCATGAGTATTATGCTAACTTAATTTATCTAAGTACTTACTTACTAAATAAATTATAGTGTTCTTTGATTCGTATTCTTAAAAAAACTATTGAATATGCCAATGAATCTTCTTGAAGAACAAACTACCGCTTTTTTTATTAAAAGCCTTTATCTGAAATATGAGATTGCCAGATATAAACAGGGTAATGTTCTGCTTCCTATGCGATAACGATTAGTCATCCTCCTCTAAATCTAAAAAATAATCACTAAATTGACATATTGCTGGATTGAGATTAACGATAACTTGGTTTCTGTTTGGTGGCAAATAAGTTACAGAAGTCTATTTAGTTCGTAATTCTTTTTTAACCCTATATGTTTATTAGTAAAGGGGGTTCGCCTCCAAGTAAGCCAAAATACCATAATACCCAAAATTCATGAACGTACTCATCACAGGAGGCTCAGGTTTAATCGGAACACGCCTTACAGAAATATTGATAGCTAGAGGTTTTACAGTCTCGCATCTTACACGAAAAGTAGAAAATAAGACAGTAGGAGGAAAGCTCATAAAGGCTTACCTCTGGGATATTGAAAATGGAATTATTAATGAAGAAGCTCTCCTCGAAACTGATTATCTCGTTCACTTAGCAGGAGCGGGTATTGCCGATGAAAATTGGTCGGAAGAAAGAAAAAAGGAAATCATTGAGAGCAGAACAAAGTCTATTCAACTAATTGTCAATAAGTTAAAAATATTACCTCATAGAATCATTTCTTTTGTTTCGGCTTCTGGCATTGGCTATTACGGAGCCAATACTGGCAATGAACACATTTCCGAGCAACACACAGCAGGCGTTGATTTCGTGGCAGATTGTTGCATTCAATGGGAAGCAGCGGCTGATAAAATTCAGGAAATTGGCATTAGAACTGTAAAATTACGTACTGGAATTGTTTTGAGTGAAAAAGGTGGTGCTTTACCACGCCTCACACAACCTGTGCGTTGGGGTGTAGGTGCTGCTTTAGGAACAGGTAAGCAATGGCAGTCATGGATTCATTTGGATGATTTATGTGAGATGTACATAAAATCTTTGACAGACGAACAAATGATAGGAGCTTACAATGCCGTTGCTCCAAATCCAGTTACGAATCATGATTTAACCAAAATATCTGCTCAAGTATTAGAGCGTCCATTTTGGATGCCAAATGTGCCTGCTTTTGCTTTAAAATTAGCTTTTGGAGAAATGGCAGATGTAGTTTTAGGTGGAAATTATGTATTGAATCAAAGAATAAGATTAGAAACTGATTTTGATTATAAGTTTGTGGAGGTTAGGAAGGCTTTGGCAGATTTGTTAAAGTAGGGTAGATTATAATTTATAAATTAGATTTAACATAAATAGGTCACATCTTTTATGACTTCATATTTAAAGAACATTTATGCCTCTATCTGGTATCGTTTCTGGATAATACATAATCATTTCTTATTTTTACGAAACTATAAAACAAATCAGAGATTTTGAAAAATATTTTAATCTACTGCGGCTCTTCGGCAGGTCATAACGAAGTTTATAAAAATACTGCCACAGAGATTGGCAAGATACTTGCTAATCAAGGACTTACATTAGTTTATGGTGGCGGAAGTGTAGGCCTAATGGGTACAGTTGCCGATGCAATTTTAGAAAATGGTGGAGAAGCGATTGGCATAATACCATCTTTCATGGAACCTTGGGAAGTACAACACAAAGGATTAACTGAATGTATTATTACAGAATCTATGCATGCCCGCAAGCAATTAATGGCTATAAAATCTGATGCTGTGATTGCCCTCCCAGGTGGTTGGGGAACGTTAGATGAACTTTTTGAAATCCTAACTTGGCGACAATTAGGGCTTCATCAAATGCCAATTGGAATTTTGAATACCAATGGTTTTTACGATGATTTACTAATTATGCTTAAAAAGATGGTTTTGGAAGGATTTGTGAAACAAGCAAATCTTGAAATGTTAATAGTTGATGATAATATTGAATCCCTCTTGGAGAAACTGCGTAATGATGTATCTGAAGGAGAAATGGTAGGTAAATGGATAGGAAGAGCCTAAGCAATTTTACGCTTCATATTTCGTTAAAAACAAAATATTAGTTATCGTTTTCTTTATGAAAATCACTTTCCAAATCCTTTTCACTATCTCATTGCTCACCGTTCACGACTGTTTGCTTAAGGCTCAAAATAAGCCTGAAAGTATTGGTTCTGCCGTTAATACCGAGTATTCTGAACTGAACCCTGTGATGTCGCCCGATGGAAAAATCCTTTTTTTCGGACGTAAAAATCATCCTCAGAACAAGTTCGGAATGGCTGGTACTGAGCAAGTTGCGGGTTCACAAGATATTTGGTATTCTGAAAGCCTCATGGGAGCGTGGACAACCGCCAGACGTATGTCCGAAGCCCTTAATCGTGACCAATACAATACCATTTACAGCGTTTCACCCGATGGACAAACCATTTTGGTAAAGGGTGCTTACGTAAACGGACAATATGAAACTCGAGGCTTTTCAATAGCTAAAAAATCCGCAACAGGTTGGGAGGTTCCTAAAAAGATGGAAATTCCTAAATATGAAAGATTAAGTCGTGGAAAGAATGAATACGGTTATCTCTCCAACGATGGGAAAACGCTTTTAATGGCTTTTTCAGAAAAGAAAAACTCTGACGAAGACGATATTTATGCCTCCTTTTTAGAAAAAGACGACTCATGGTCAGAACCTATGAATTTGGGAGATGATGTCAATACCGATTTTACCGAAACAACCCCATTTTTGGCGGCAGATGGCAAGACGCTTTATTTTTCGAGTAATCGTGAAGGTGGAAAAGGGAGCAATGACATCTGGGTTTGTAAGCGAAAAGACGAAACTTGGATTCATTGGACAGAACCCACAAACATTGGCGAACCCATTAATACCAATCAATACGATGCCTATTATACTATTTCGGCGGCGGGAGATTATGCTTATTTTATTTCAAGTAATAATTCGCTTGGAAAGAAAGACATTTTTCGTTTAAAAATCGACCAACCGAAGCCCGTCGAAACGCCTCCAACAACCACAACGCCATTGGCAGGAGGGGAGAAAAAACCTGAACCACAGAAACCGAAAGATATAAAATCTGAACCTGTGGTGTTGGTTTCGGGTAAAGTTATTGACAGTAAAACAGGTAAAGTTCCTAAAAATGCTCAAATTATTTACGAAGATTTAACCAACGGAAAAGAATTGGGCGTTGCTACACCTGATCCAATTACGGGTATTTATAAGGTCGTTTTACCGTATGGAAAAAACTACGGAATTACTACTAAAATTGATGGTTATATTGGTACATCTCAAAATATAGATTTGAGTAAAATAACAGGTAAATATCTTGAAGTTGAAGATAAAGATATGACTGTAACACCCATTACAAGCGTAGAAGTTGGTACGAAAATATCAATGAATAATATTTTCTTCGAATTTGGTAAAGCCACTCTTCGTACTGAATCTTATCCAGAATTGAAGCGTTTATCGACATTTTTTAAGGGTAGTGCCAAAATGCTTACAGAAATTAGTGGACATACGGATAATGTGGGTTCTGACGAAGTAAATAATAAACTTTCACAAGAACGTGCTGACGTTGTGCGTAACTACCTTCTCACACAAGGCGTACCTGCGGAACGTCTCACAGCGAAAGGCTACGGTAAAAATAAACCAAAAGTAGCAAATGATACTTCTGAAAATCAGGCAATTAACAGACGGGTTGAATTTGAAATTTTAAGGAATTAAACTACGAGAATACCAAATAAAAGAGTGGCAGTTTTATCAAAATTGTCACTCTTTTATTTTACCATAAAACCTAACAGCATTTCTCAAATCCTTTTTTACTTTTACTCAAAACATAATTTACTCAAATCCCCATGGAACAAATCTCCCGTAGAAATCTTTTAAAGTCTGGTGTTGCCCTTAGTTCAGCGGTAGTTATTCCCTTTGAAAAGAATATTACCAATATTCCCAAGTCGAATTTTAGTTTTTGTCTAAATACCAGTACCATCATGAAACAGAATATTGGCTTGATGGCGGAAATTGAATTAGTGGCAAAAGCGGGTTACAATGGCATTGAAATTTGGATTCGTACGCTTGAAGCATTTGTTAAAGAAGGCGGAAATTTGAAAGATGTGAAACAGAAAGCAAGTGATTTGGGTATCGTTATTGAAGATGCCATTGGCTTTGCTCCTTGGATTGTGGACGACCCAAATGAGCGTCAAAAAGCCCTAGAACAAACCAAGCAAGAGATGGATATGTTAGCTCAAATAGGCTGTAAACGTATTGCAGCTCCCCCATTTGGAGCAACGAAAGGAGCAGATATTAATTTGCGTCAAGCAGCGGCACGTTATCGAGCAGTGTGTGATTTAGGCGATTCAATGGGAATTTTGCCCATGCTTGAACTATGGGGATTTTCGGCAAACCTTCATTTATTTGGAGAAACGCTTTTCGTTGCTTCCGAAAGTGGACATCCTAAAGCCTTAATTCTGGCAGATGTTTACCACCTCCATAAAGGCGGTTCTGAATTAAATGCTTTAAGTTTTTTAAGTGGAAATCATATCCAAGTTTTCCACATGAATGATTATCCAGCCATTCCAAGTCGTGAAACGCTCAACGATAGTTTCAGGGTTATGCCAGGCGATGGGGTTGCTCCGATGGACAAAATCCTAAAAATGCTTCATGATAAAAATACATCAATTGTGCTTTCTGTTGAACTTTTTAATGAAGATTATTGGAAAAAAGACCCAATGGAAGTAGCAAAATTAGGGTTAGAAAAAATGAAAATATGCGTTGAAAAGGCTTTAAAATGAGTAATCAAACGATGATTAATAAGTGCTTTTGTGGCTCTGATGATACCTTTGAGCAATGTTGTAAACCCATTATTGATGGAACGCAATCAGCTCCGACTGCCCAAGCATTAATGCGGTCGAGGTATTCCGCTTATGTAGTTGTTGCCTCCCAATATTTGATTAATAGTACCCATATTTCACAAAGAGCAAACTATTCAAAAACTGATATTGAAGCATGGGCAAAGGAAAGTCATTGGCAAAAATTAGAAATAATTGATTGTAAAAAAGGACTTTTAGACGATTCTGTAGGTGAAGTTGAGTTTAAAGCCTATTACAAAGATTCAAAAAACACGTTTCAAATTCATCACGAAAAGTCTGTTTTTAAGAAGGAAAATGGGGATTGGTTTTATGTGAGTGGAATAATTCCCGCTCATTAAAATTAACATTTTAAAATTAAATAAAAATAAGTAACAAAAAGGTTACTTATTTTTATTGTGTATATAACTTTTTTATTACCTTTGAGCAAAATTTAAAAGTATAGAAGTATGAAAATAAGTTAACCAATTAAATGAAAGCAAAAGAACTGATTAAAATTCTTGAAGAAAATGGATGGGAAGAATCAAGGCAAAGAGGAAGTCATAAAATTTTTAAAAATGTTAATTTTTCCATTAATATTTCAGTTCCCGACCACGGTAATAAAGATTTAGGAAAGGGTTTAGTAAATACAATTTTGAAAGAAGCAGGTCTTAAATAAATCATAGTTTTTCAGTTAGTTAAAAACAAAAAAAATAAGTCCATATTGGGCAAACGCAATAAAACAAATTTTTTGTTAGTGCGAAAAACAAATTTTAATACGGTAAATTAAAATGAAAACATTAATTGTAACTCTTGAAAATGGAGATGAAAACGACTTATTTGCCGTCGTGAAAAGTGATGGATTTGTTTATTCTACTGCGGGAAAAAACGAAATAGAAATTAGAAACAATTTAAAGGATTTAATAATAGATTTCTTAGAAAATGAGGGCAAAGAAATGAAAGTCTGGGATGGCATAACAGCCAATGACATTGAGTTTGAATTTGTATATGATTTGTCCGCTTTTTTTGACACTTTTGAGGCAATCAAAATTAATTCATTAGCAAAAAATGCTGGCATAAATCAATCCTTAATGCGTCAATACGCAACGGGTTCTAAGCAACCATCCGTTCAACAAGCCAAGAAAATTGAAATGGCAATTCATCAATTAGGGCAAAGTTTGATGAATGTTCGGGTTTGCTGATTGTTCGTACTCGTTAGCATTTTTCATCAACAATAGAAAAAAATTTGTGTCTGATTATCAAGTATTTGTAAGAAGAAATATTCGTTCGATTATTGTCGCACGAGTCGTTGGACTATGTGTCGCAGAAAAAAAAACCAAACGACGGCGGACGAACGTGGAACAATAACAAAGGCAAAACAAAAATCTCACTTTATAACTTTTTAGAAATGTCAAAAATTAAATTACTCTCACTATTTTTTTTACTCAACTGCAATTTTTTGTCTGGGTAAACAAGTGAAGGCTACGTATTGAATGAAAATACTAAACACCCAATCGAATTCGTAAATATTGGAATTATCAAAAAAAATGTTGGGACTGTATCAGATGTGAATGGAAAATATGATTTGTTAATTGACACTACATTTGATGAAGATACGCTTCTATTCTCAAGAGTAGGCTACATTCCATTTCTCATCAGGTTCAACGCATTTAAAAGTACAATAAAACTGCTTGGAAAAATACAAATTGAGCTTATTTTGGATAATGAAAAAAGATTCAATTTAAGATAAAACCTAAAAATGAAGTATTTATGTTAACATAAACCTAAAACCA
>JANXRS010000048.1 GCA_025356745.1 Arcicella sp. | reverse complement strand
GGTTTTAGGTTTATGTTAACATAAATACTTCATTTTTAGGTTTTATCTTAAATTGAATCTTTTTTCATTATCCAAAATAAGCTCAATTTGTATTTTTCCAAGCAGTTTTATTGTACTTTTAAATGCGTTGAACCTGATTAATCACGAATTTATATGAAGTCTATTATTTATCTTTTTTTACTTTCTTCAGGTTTTCTTTCTTACGCTCAAACGTCTCTCATTCCTTGGGTGAGTAGTAAAGAACTGTCAAGAAAAGAAATGTTAGATACCGATAATCAAGATGTTAAATACCTTCCATTGTTTGGGAGTAAGAAAAAAGCGGAGGAGCAAATATTAAATGCTACTGAATTTTTGATTCAGTGCGATAAGAATTTTAAAGACCGTCTTGATGCCAGTAAATTCTTTGCTGAAAGAGGATGGGAATACTTAAATGAAGGACTCTTAGATACTGCCACTTACCGTTTTAATCTTTGTTTTCTGTTGAATCAAGATAGTTTTGATGCGTATTGGGGGTTGGGTTCAATTAGTTATCAGAAAGGAAAGTATGAAGAATCTACTAAATTGCTTCGTAAAGGTTTAGAATTATCTCCTGAAAATACCATTTTGATGGTAGATGTTGCAACCGTGCAATTAGCTTGTTATAAAGAAAAAAATAATTGTGATGATATTGACGATGCCTTAAGATTATTAGAAAAATCCCTTCAAATTGATGGTACAAATGCTAATGGTTGGTTGAAATATTCCATTGCCGCCTATCAATTAGAACATTATGAGAAGGCTTGGGAATATTTGCATAAATGTAGATTATTAGATATTTCTTTTGTCGATACGTCTTTTGTACAAGAACTTATTGCCAAAAAATCAGATCCAATGGGAATTTTTAAATAATTGTATTACTGTGATTAGTAGATATTTACGACTTATATTTTTCTATTTTATTACTGATTTCTTTCAGAGAAGCATACTTTACTACTTCCCCTAAAACAATTACCGCAGGATTGGATAAATTATTTTCTTCTGCAATTATTTTCAAATCCTTCGCAAATCCCAATCCTATCTTTTGATTTTCTGTTGTTCCATGTTGAATAATGGCTACTGGTAAATTTCCCTTACCCAAAGACTCACAAATATTCGAAATTTGAGCTAGTTTACTCATTCCCATCAAAACCACAATCGTTGCATTCGTCTGCAAAGCAACTGCTAAATCTTCTGAAAGCGAGCCATCCGTTTTTGTCCCTGTAATTACCCAGAAACTTTCACTTACCCCTCTGGTAGTCAATGGAATACCTGCATAACCTGCTGCCGCAACTGATGATGAAATCCCAGGAATATAAGCCGTTTCTAAACCAAAGTTTTTGGCATATTCAATTTCTTCCATTCCCCGACCAAATATAAATGGGTCTCCTCCTTTCAAACGTACCACATGACCATACATATAAGCCTTTTCAACAATCATAAAATTGATAGCATCCTGCGAATGACTTTCTCCTGGGCGTTTTCCTACGTATATTTTCTCGCAATCTGATTGACAATAATCCAGTAACTCTTCTGATATTAAAGCATCATAAAGCACTACATTGGCACTTTTTAAAGCCTTAATTGCCTTAACTGTAATCAAATCTGGATCACCAGGTCCAGCACCCACAATGGTTAGTGTAGGTCTAGGATCTAAAGTATTAAAATGTTCTAAATTATTCATTTTTAATGAGCTGATGAATTGAAAGTTACCATTTTAAAATAATTAAACTTTCAACTCATCAACTTTAAACTAAATTTATGCACTAACTAATTCTTCACGAAATGCTTTCGCTAAGCTTAAAAATACTTGAGCATCAGTAATATACGATTTTGCAAATTCCTGTGAAGGCTCATTTTGATTAATTTGTAAGACCAACGCTTGGAATGTTTTATCTCCTAAAGAAATATCGCCAGTTAGCACAAAATTTTCTTGAAACTTATCAATTACTCCGCTTTGCGTTGAAGCACTCACTGATTTATCCAAAAGTAAAGCCTTCGCCGCACTAACAAATACACTATATGCATGATAAATGGCATCCGCAAAACGATTTTCTTCATAAGCAGCCTTGGTCCAATCAAATTTCTCCTCCGATTCCATCAATAAAGTTGCTACCAAATCAATAATTACGCTCGCACATTCACCCACTCCAATTTCAGTTTTGAATTGTTCCGTACCACCCCAATCAATAAAATCATCATCTTTCAAAGTCGTTAAATCCGCAACGGGTTTCAACAAAGTATAAAAATATTTTTCACCCTGACGATCATAATAATCATTAAAATATTCGCCTTCATTGGCATTTTCTTCATAATTATTTAAAACCACTCTTAATACTTCTGGACCTCTTTTTGAAGGGACTTTAATCACTTTATCGGCCACACGACCTACGCCATTTCCAAGTGTTCCACCACCCAAAAGTACTTGTAAAGCTGGTAAAACACGCTTATCGGCTGCTTTCAGAGATGAACCATGAAATCCAATGTTTGCCATACCGTGTTGTCCACATGAATTCATACATCCCGAAATCTTAATTTTAATTTCGTTATTATGAATCAATTCAGGAAAATCTTCAGTGATAACAGATTCTAATTTTGACGTAATATTAGTACTATCTGAAATCGCTAAATTACAAGTATCCGTTCCAGGACAAGCCGTAATATTTGCCATTGAATTTGCTCCTGCTGCTGCCAAATCGTGTGCCGACAAAACCGCATAAACATATTGCAAATTAGCTTCTGGAACAAACTTCAACATCAAACCTTGATTAATAGTAACCCGCACATCATCCCCCACGTATCCTTCCAATTGTTCAATCAAAGAACGTGAAGTTGTTGAGTGAATATTTCCATTCAAAATTCTTACATAAACTCCATAAAAACCTTCTTGCTTTTGCTCAAAAGTATTGGTTGCCTTCCACAAGTCGAAAGCTATGGTTGATTCTACAAGATTTTTATCTATTTTCGAGGGCATTTCTTCCTCAGAAACCGACCATTTACCAAAAGTAGTATCAATCTGAACCGATTGGTTTTTCAAAGCAATTCTTTCTTCTTCAATTAATTTAGTAAGTTCCTCAAAACCAATCTTTTGAATCAAATATTTAATACGTGCCTTGTGGCGTGAATTACGTTCACCATGACGGTCAAAAACCCGTAAAGTAGCCTCTAAATAAGGAATAATTTGGTCTTCTTCTAAAAATTCATAGCCAACTTGGGCTAATAAAGGTTGAGCTCCCAAACCACCCCCAACAACAACTTTAAAACCACGTTTGCCATCTTGAATTTTAGGAATAAAACCCATATCGTGCATATACGTCAAAGCCGTATCTTCATCTGTATTCGAGAAAGCAATTTTAAACTTTCTTCCCATTTCCTGACAAATTGGATTCCGTAAGAAATAACGGAAAGTTGCATCCGCATAAGGAGCAATATCAAAGGGTTCTTTTGGATCAATACCCGCTGAGGGTGAGGCAGTTACATTACGAACAGTATTTCCACAAGCCTCTCGTAACGTAATATCATCTTGTTCCAATTTCGCCCACAATTCTGGCGTTCTGTCCAAAGAAACAAAGTGAATTTGAATATCTTGACGAGTTGTTAAATGAAGATTTCCAGTAGAATATTCATCAGAAATATCCGCCATTCTATTCCATTGTTTAAACGTCATTTTACCATACGGCAATTTGATGCGAACCATCTGAACTCCTTGCTGACGTTGCCCATATACGCCACGAGCCAAACGAAGACTACGGAATTTTTCCTCATGAATTTTTCCTTCACGAAACAATTCTATTTTACGAGCTAAATCTATAATGTCTTTCTCGACAAGTGGATTTTCAAGTTCAGTTCTAAAACTTTGCATGGCTTTACTTATAATTTTGATTAATATTAAATGAATATTAACCTTGGATTGTTTGTTAAATTAAAACAGTAATTTTATACAATACGTTTCACTTGTTTTAATACTCTATTAAATAGATAGATTTAAGGCAAAATTAAGTAAGAAATCTATTCAATCAAGGTTTTTAATAAAAAAGTTTGGTATTCTTTTACAGAATGAAAAATATAAGTAAATTTGTTGCTGAGTTAATTCTTATTAAAATTGTACAATCATTTCCACCGCTAATGATTGTACTTTTAATGAAAGCATAACTTTTGGTATCATTTTTGATTTTCATTAGTTATCTATCAATTTACAAAATCTTATGAAAAAAAGTTTATTAATCATCACATCAGCAATTTCTATAACTTTGTCTGGTTGTACTGACACAAAGAAAGTAACCGAAATTCAAGATCAAGTTCGTCGTTTAGAAAGTCAAGTTTTAAAAGAACGTCAAGAAAATGCTGAGTTAAGCAGTTTTCGCTTTAGTTTAGAAAGCCAATTCAAGAAAAAAAGTGAAGATTATGTGAAATGTCAAGAAGATAGTAAAGAAACATTTGAGTCTTTAAGTATAAAATATAATCGTTTATTGGACGATTATAACAAACTTCAATCATCTTATAAATCACTTAATGAGACTTACGAAGCCAGCAAAGAGAATTCAATTCGTGTAATTGCTGAACTGGAAGAGAGAATAAGACACGTTAGGACTGCAAAAGGAAAGCGTTACGCCCGTAGGAACTAGACTAATTTATTTAATAAATTCATTAAAAAGCCTTTAAATTAAAATTTAAAGGCTTTTTAATGCTCATACACCACGCTGATTTTCTGTATTTTTAAAAGAAAAAGTATATTTTAGTCCAACTGATAAATTAATCCATCCATCATTAGCTGTATCACTATATGAATTTACCCCTCCAATAATATTTGGTTTTGCTAAATTATAGGGAGTTGTACCATCTAATTTATCACTATATACCCAATTATATCCCAAATTAAATATAAATTCAGCATTATTACTCAGTTTACTACCTATATTAAAACCAAAAGGAACAACTAATTCACGAGTATAATAAATTCCTGCATTTCCAATACCATTACCTGATTGTTGAAAATAAGCAGTATGTTTTGTAGTACCATCAGCCGTAGTTCTCAAAAAAAAGCCTGATTTCATATCATAGACATCTGTATGAAACCATATTAAACCCATTCCTACGTACATTTTGAATTCTAAACTAGTTTTATTATAAGAATCGTTCAAATATCTTGAAATGTTAATTACTCCAACAGTCTGAATTTGAAAAAAATCACTCTCGAATCGTGAAAAATAAGGCTTATTTTCTAAACCTGACAATTTTCCACTAATAATTCCAATACCTACATTAATTTTTTCAGAAACTCCTTTCTCAATATTAACTTCATATATAGGATTAATGGAAAAAATATCTCCCAATTCACCTATAACACTTGCAACACCTACTTTTGGCATAATCGAAAAACCATCAATAAGATTAAAACGCTTGAATTTTTGTTGAGATAAAGATGAAAAGGAGAAACAAATAAGAAAGTAAATCAAGAATGATTGTAGTTTGAACATAATTAGTTGTGTAGTTAATTTTGGTTATAAATGTAAAATTTATGCATTATATGGATTAATTATTCACTTAATTTTTATTTTATTTAACGCAGAAAGCCCTTGAACGATTAAGTCCAAGGGCTTTAAGATGTAATGTATTTGGGGTTTATTTACTTTCCCGCATGTGATTGCAGTATCATCAACGGCACTGGGCTTAACTTCTCTGTTCGAGAT
>JANXRS010000046.1 GCA_025356745.1 Arcicella sp. | reverse complement strand
TGGTTTTAGGTTTATGTTAACATAAATACTTCATTTTTAGGTTTTATCTTAAATTGAATCTTTTTTCATTATCCAAAATAAGCTCAATTTGTATTTTTCCAAGCAGTTTTATTGTACTTTTAAATGCGTTGAACCTGGTTATTGTTGAAAAGGATATTAATTATCAACGAAATTACTTTATTTTGCAGGGAATGACAACATTTTTAAATGATGATAAGTTTGCGAAACTTACTTAAAATCTCTAACTCTCTGAGAGTTAATAATCAATAACTAATAACTCAACACAAATGGCAGTAGTTTTCTCTAAAAATATTTCGGAACAATGTATTGTTACACTCTGGAAAATTGAGGAAGATGCAGATTTTTTCCTAAAGTATCTCCGTATAAAAGAAGAAGATTTAGCAACTTATTCAGTTGCTACTCATCCTGTGAAACAGTTGGAATGGTTAGCAAGCCGAACCTGCGTAAAATATACCGTTGAACTATTAGAACATATTTATCAAGGTATCGAAAAAGATGAATATAATAATCCTTATCTGTCTGAAATAAAAGGATTTGTATCTCTTTCACATACGAGCAACTATGCCGTTGCGATAGTGAGTTTAGAGAATGAAGTTGGAATTGATATCGAGAAAATGTCCGATAAGTTAAGTAGAGTGGCTCACAAATTTCTATCCGAACCAGAATACCTCCACGCAGGCGATGATCTGTTCAAAATGTGTATTTACTGGTGTGCTAAAGAGAGTTTGTATAAATGGTACGGGAAAAAGAATCTATCGTTTAAAGATAATATTTTCATCGAACCTTTTGAAGACAATCCTACTATGGTAAAAGGTGAAATATTTATAGATGGAAATCTAAAAACGGAGCATGATCTGGAAGTTTTTTATGTAGATGATTTTGTTATTACAGTTGTTTTTTAATTTTTATTCGACTAAGATTTCCTCAATTAGATTTAGATCACACCTTAAATTTACGTTTTTCAATAGCACTAACATTTTGTAATGAAATATATCCTTCCAACTTTTGGGCAATAAATTTGCTTCAATTTTGAAACTTTCCTCGTCTAAAATTTCAACAGTCACTATCACTCAGCATTGCGGAATCCTTCATAATAATATACTAAATATTCTAAAGCAACCAACTCCACCGTAAACTACCCAATTATTTTGAAACTTTAAATAAGGATTTCCGCTATCAATTAACTGCGATAGGATCTTTTGCACAAGCAATTATCAAGATAGAAGTAGCTAATAATCAGTTTATTATTCAAACAAATCAGCCAAATACAAAGATTTCTTGGCAAATTACGGGCGTAAGAAACGATAAAATAATGATAGCAAAACCCTTTATTGCAGAGTCATTGAAAGAGGGTAATGAAATTGGCAAATATATCAGCCCAGAGGTTTATGAAAAAGTTAGGAAACAGTAATAAATCTAAAAGAGCTTTGTAATTACACACAAGGCTCTTTTATTCAACTATCCTCGAAAATTGAAAAATACATAATTAACCTTACTTCATCATCTCCACCAAAACCCTATCAATTTCCTTCACCTTATCATCATCCCCCGCTTTTTCAAAAGCCAAAGTCAAATTTCTTAATACTCTTGTAATAATATCGAGATTATTACAAGGCTGATAAAAGATATCGTTTTGATCCAAATTCAATTGAGCGATGTAACTATCAATATCAACTCTGCTGAAAACCAAACCACGATTAAAAACATTAATATAAATCTGCATATTGCCAGATTTATACGTTAAGATGAACAGATTAGGCAAATTAACACCCCAAATTGGCAAATTAAGTTTTTGAGCAACCAGCAGATAAATCACGCATAAAGAGATTGGATTCCCTTTTTTAGACTCCATTACAACGTTCAACATTGAATTAGAAGCCGAGTGAAAATGTTTGGTATTTGCTCCAAATTTTAGCTTACCAAAAATAACTGAATTCAATGTTTTTATTTGATCCATTGGGTGCATTCCATCTCTAATTTCCAACCAAACTTCGTAGTATATTTGCTCGACATCCTGACGAAGTTTTTCTAAAGAAAGTTCTGGATATTGATAAGTGGCAATTGCCCAAATTCCTTCTAATAGGTCTTCTGAACCATTTTTTCGCCAATTTACAAGACGTTCGAGAAAAGCATTATACTGCAAATCATGGATTAAATCTTCTAATTTTTTCTGCATTAAAGGACTTAGAGACGATTCTTCCCAACGGTCTTCCAGATACGGTATAACAGTATCACCCATGGAACGAATTTTTGATTCTACGTGGTTTAAAACTTCATAATCTTCATCGTCCAATAAGGAGATTAAGGCTTTAATTTCAGATTGTTTCATATTTGCACGAGTAATTTTTATTGAAAATACAATTTCTTTTTGATAACGACAAATCATGCTCAAATGTTCTTTTCTCGACCGCTTACACAAAAAGTAAGAGGATAGTTTTTTCTAAGAAGGCTTTGTTGTAAATTTGTGTTAGTACCAATAAAATACTTCTAATCAAAAATCATTCCTTCGGACATTGAGCGCTTTTTTATGAAAATATTAGTTACAGGCGGAGCAGGTTTCATCGGCTCCCATACAGTAGTTGAACTTCACAACGCAGGTTTTGAATCCATTATTTTAGACAATTTTTCTAATTCTGAGAAAAAGGCTCTCGCAGGAATTGAACAAATTATTGGCAAACAAGTCAAATATTATGAGGCTGACGTAAATGATTCTACTACTTGGGATAAAGTTTTTACCGAACAGAAAATTGATGGAATAATTCACTTCGCCGCTGCAAAAGCCGTTGGAGAATCCGTAGAAAAACCCCTAAAGTATTATCGAAACAATGTCTCTGCCACCGTTTTGATGTTAGAGAAGATGTTGGAACATCAAATTAGCAATTTAGTTTTCTCTTCTTCGTGTACGGTTTATGGTGAACCTGATTCTTTACCAGTTACTGAAAATTCTGCCATAAAGACTGCCACCTCTCCCTACGGAAATACAAAGCAAATTGGCGAATCCATCATAAAAGATACTGTCCAAAGTACCAATAACTTACACGCCATCTCTCTAAGATATTTCAATCCTATCGGAGCTCATGAAAGTTGTCTAATCGGTGAATTACCTTTGGGTCCTCCCGCCAATCTTATTCCCTTTCTTACACAATCTGTGGCGGGTATTCGTGGACAATTATCGGTTTATGGCAATGATTATCCCACTTCTGATGGTACGGCAGTGCGTGATTATATCCATGTAGTAGATTTAGCAAAAGCACACGTATCAGCATTAAACTTACTACTAAAACAACCAGAAGGACAATATTACGATTTTTTTAATATTGGAACGGGCAAAGGAAGTTCTGTCTTGGAAGTTATAACTGCCTTTGAAGAAGCAACTAATCTGAAAGTAAATTATGCCATCAAACCAAGGCGTGAGGGCGATATTATTGCCGTATATGCAGATTGTACAAAATCAAAAACAGTATTAGGTTGGCAAACCGAAAAGTCTCTTAAAGATGCTTTGGGTGATGCTTGGAATTGGCAGAAGAAAATAACCCTATATAATTGAATCATAAAAACCAAATGAAAAAAATACTTATTACAGGCGGAGCGGGATTTATTGGCTCCCACGTTGTACGACTATTTGTTACCAAATATCCACAATATCAAATCGTAAATCTTGATAAATTGACTTATGCAGGAAATTTAGCGAATCTTACAGATATTGAAAATGCTCCTAATTATACCTTCGTGAAAGGTGATATTGTAGATGCAGATTTTATTGATAATCTTTTTACCGAACATCAGTTTGATGGCGTCATTCACTTAGCGGCAGAGTCGCACGTAGATAGGTCGATTACAGACCCAATGGCGTTTGTAATGACGAATGTTATTGGAACTTGCAACCTCTTGAATGCTGCCAAAACAAGTTGGAAAGACAAGATGGAAGGCAAGCGTTTCTACCATGTTTCGACCGATGAAGTTTATGGAGAATTGCATAATCCAGAAGAATTTTTCTTGGAAACTACGCCATACGATCCACGTTCACCCTATTCAGCTTCAAAGGCTTCTTCCGACCATTTTGTGCGTGCTTATGGAAGTACCTATAAATTACCCGTAGTAATTACAAACTGCTCAAACAACTATGGACCCAATCATTTTCCTGAGAAATTATTGCCTTTAATTATTCATAACATTTTACACAACAAGCCTTTGCCAGTTTATGGAAAAGGAGAAAATGTAAGAGATTGGTTATTTGTGGTTGACCATGCCAGAGCCATTGATACGGTTTTTCACGATGGTAAAATTGGTGATACGTATAATATTGGCGGTTTCAATGAGTGGAAAAATATTGATATTGTCATGTTAGTTTGCAAAACGATGGATGAAAAATTGGGTCGTGAAGCAGGTACTTCCGAAAAACTTATCACCTATGTAACTGACCGTGCAGGACATGACCTCCGCTATGCAATTGATGCCACAAAAATCATGAATGAATTAGGTTGGAAACCATCTTTACAGTTTGAAGAAGGCTTAGAAAAAACCGTAGATTGGTTCTTGAATAATCAGGAATGGTTGGATAATGTAACTTCGGGAAATTATCAGAAATATTATACAGAGATGTATACAAATCGCTAATTTAAAACAAACATGAACATATTAGTATTAGGAGGCACAGGACAATTGGGGCAATGCCTACAAAAAGTTGCTGCTGAAAGAGCTATAACATCTATCACTTTTGCTGATGAATTTGTGGGTAACATTTTGAATATGGAGGTTTTAGAAAAACTCTTTATACAAGAAAATCCTGAGTTTGTAATAAACTGTGCCGCTTACACTGCCGTTGATAAAGCGGAAGATGAAGTGGATTTATCTCGTAAAATCAATCGTGATGGTGCATCGAATATTGCAAAATTATGTGCAATATTCGATGCCACGATGCTTCAAATTTCTACTGATTTTATATTTGAAGGAAACATACCATTATTATTGACCGAAACCGACCCAACCGTCCCCATCAGTGTTTATGGTTTAACAAAATTAGAGGGCGAGAAAGCCGTAGAAGCTATTTTGGTGAAACATTATATCATCAGAACCGCTTGGTTGTATTCTGAATTTGCGGGTAATTTTATGAAAACCATGTTACGCTTGGGTACAGAGCGTGATTCATTAGGCATCATTGCCGACCAAATTGGTTCGCCAACTTATGGTGTTGATTTGGCAGGTGCTTTGTTGGACATTATTGCTTCGGAGAAAAAAGCCTATGGGATTTATCATTATAGTAATGAAGGAGCCATTTCTTGGTATGATTTTGCTCAGGCAATTTTTGAATTGGGAAGTGTGGACGTTATTATCAATCCCTTGAAAACAAGCGAATATCCAACCAAAGCCACTCGTCCAGCTTTTTCAGTAATGGATAAGACAAAAATTAAGACGACATTCGGCATCAAAATTCCGTACTGGCGAAATAGTTTAAAAATAGCATTATCAGCAAACGCATAAAAAATGAAAGGAATCATACTTGCAGGTGGCTCAGGCACACGTCTACACCCATTGACTTTGGCAGTTAGTAAACAACTAATGCCCGTTTACGACAAACCGATGATTTATTATCCTCTGTCGATTTTAATGCTTTCGGGTATCAAAGAAATTTTGATTATTTCAACTCCCCACGATTTACCACATTTCAAGAAACTCTTGGGTGATGGTTCTCAAGTGGGTTGTCAATTTTCTTATGCCGAACAACCTTTGCCAAACGGACTCGCACAAGCATTTGTGATTGGTGAAGAATTTATTGGCGATGATAAAGTAGCGTTAGTTTTAGGTGATAATATTTTTCACGGAAGTGGTTTGAGTAAATTGCTTCAAGCCAATAATGACCCACAAGGTGGAGTCGTCTATGCCTACCAAGTTCATGACCCAGAACGTTATGGTGTTGTGGAATTTGACAAAGACTTCAATGTTCTTTCTATCGAAGAAAAACCTAGCGAACCAAAGTCAAATTATGCTGTTCCTGGGCTATATTTTTATGATAATTCAGTGGTAGAAATAGCCAAAAACATTGCTCCTTCACCCCGTGGAGAATACGAAATTACGGACGTAAACAAAGAATATTTAAAACAAGGCAAACTCAAAGTAGGCGTTTTGAACCGTGGAACTGCTTGGTTAGATACAGGTACATTTGCCTCTTTAATGCAAGCAGGGCAGTTTGTACAAGTAATCGAAGAAAGACAAGGCATGAAGATTGGCTGTATTGAAGAGGTTGCCTATCGTATGGGTTACATTAATGCCGAACAATTGAAAACAATCGCCGAACCATTGGTAAAAAGTGGATACGGACAGTATTTGTTGAATTTGTTGAAGTAGGAAATTTTGACTTTGGAAATCCCCACTGGACTTTGTTTGGTGGGGATTTTTTATTCAAAAAGCAAAAATATTTAAAGAATTTTCTTCAGTCGGGCTTTTTTCTTATGTTTGCTATGAAATATAAAAAATAGATTTGAGAAAATATAGTTTTATGAAAAAACCAATAAATACAGGAGCATCAATAAAAAAGATTCTACGAAATTGAATGACAAAATAGATTTCACAAAAACAAAAAATAAATTTTCCATAGGTATGATTTTGTCAGTCCTTAATGCAAATAAAGGCGCTATTATTGGGACATTTATTGCTATTGGTGCATATTCAAAAGACAGCTTATTTTTTCAATTAATTTTTCCAGAAAATAAATTTAGTGTAAATGCCCAGATGGCAATGGTATCGCCTCTAAACCAAGGCATTGGATATGTATTAAATTCTGATTCTACTAATTCCACAAAACTTATGACTGCCGTTAACTTAATTTTATATTTAGATATAAAAAACAATACTAATATTAATCAATTTTTGGAAGGTATTGAATTAGAATGCGAAGATTCTACGGGAAAATGGCAAAATCTATCCTTAAAAAGTTTAAAACCGCATGAAGATTTTTATTTTCCAATGGGTAAAGATAGTGCTTCACTGATAAAATTTTCTGATGATAATTTATTGGACATTCTAGGAAAATCTCCTATTTCATCTAATACAGTACTAAGCGGTTATTTAATGACTGAGTCTTTTATTTATTCAGAAAACTTAACATATTCACCAAATAATTTTAAAATCACTTTCCATAATGGCTTTAACAAACCTGAGACACAAGAATTTACAATTAAGCAAAAAAAACAATATTTTTATCGATTCCGTCAAATTTTATGGAACAATGAGCATAAAAAGATAAGTATAAAAGAATATAAATTAGCTCCAGAATCCAACTTTACACCAAACTTTTAAATTTTTACTATTCTCTTAAAATACAGAATATTTAATTGGAGTATCAAAAAAGAATTTTTATGAAGAACCTTACAGAATAATTTCAGAAGAGAAAATAGCAAAATTATTTTGAAAATAAATTGTTCTCGTTTGAACCCTATATGGTTAAAATATATAATTTTGATTGGCAACAAGTCTGACTATCGTAGATTAAAAGAAATTATAAATTTGATTGGCATCAAGTCTGACTATCATCTGACTTTTGTAGATTACACAAAACTTTTAACCATGGGAAAATTTAGCGATTCAATAAGTCCTGCACATCAGGAATTTATCAAGCAACAACATATTTTTTTTGTAGCCTCCGCTCCTTTGAGTGCGGAAGGACATATTAATCTTTCTCCCAAAGGAATGAATGCCTTTCGGGTATTGGGTAACAATAGAATTGGTTACATGGATGTAATCAGTAGTGGAAATGAAACCTCTGCCCACACTTTAGAAAATGGACGAATCACGATTATGTTTTGTTCATT
>JANXRS010000043.1 GCA_025356745.1 Arcicella sp. | reverse complement strand
TGGTTTTAGGTTTATGTTAACATAAATACTTCATTTTTAGGTTTTATCTTAAATTGAATCTTTTTTCATTATCCAAAATAAGCTCAATTTGTATTTTTCCAAGCAGTTTTATTGTACTTTTAAATGCGTTGAACCTGTAATATTTATCACTTTAATGAAAGATTTGCAAGTTGAATTTGATTAATTTTAAGGGCAAGTTCTGGCGAAAACATTTTGGGTAAATCTTCAAAATATTCTTTCAGTTCAAATAATTCGTCTTCCTCATCTTCGCTTAAATTATCATTTCCAGACAACTTTTCATATCTCACCATTTTCTCTTTCACAACCGTAGAATAATCATCGGAATCAAAATAACTCTCAATAATCGAATTTACTGAATACCCAGAAAGGTCTTTGACTAACAGTTTTTTCTCCAAATCATATATTACCGAATTTTCTATTGAGTTAAGTACAAAAGGCGAATGGGTGGTAACAATAAATTGAATTTTTGGAAAAAAACTGGTTAAAAATGGCAATATTTTTTTCTGTAAATCTATGTGTAAATGAGTTTCTATTTCATCAATTAATACGATTCCTTGAATATCATAGCTTTTGGAAGCCTTACTCTCCATACGCATGATTAATTCTGAAATGATATTAAGGATAGTCGAATAACCATCTGATAAAGTTGTAAAATCAGAAGATTCACCATCTTTATTTATTAATGTAAAATTGTATTCCTTTCTGTCAAACTCTAACCTTAATTTATCATCACCAAGTATATTTTGCAGGCTTTTTTCAAAGTTATCAAACCAATTATTAATTTGATTTACAGAAATATCATCATTCTCATCACGAGCAAAAGAACGGTCAGCTTTCAAATTTACTATAAACTGAACGAAATCTATGCCTGCATTTTCATAAACTCCATACTTATCTTTTAATGAAACTTTGTTAATACCTTTCGGTACATTAATTTGTAAATTTCGTCTTGCACTAAAATGTGCGAGTATAAAATCACCATCATTATAAAACTGGAATATATCGGGACTTGAAAAATCAACATCAATATTTAAAAATTGCAATAATTGATTTTTATAATGATTGATTGAATTATTATAATTTATTATTTGTTGCTCAATTTCAAACTTATTTCCACCTTGGTCTAATTGATTTTGGAGCGTAGTAATTCCACCTTCAAGACTTTTAATGTTTGTTTTATTATTTTGAAGTTGCAAAAGTTGTTGATTTTCTACGCCATTCAACCAATTCTTAATTTCTAACAATATACTTGTCTTTCCACTCCCATTTTTCCCCGTCAAAATCAAATGTTTACGTTCTGTTTCAGAAATAGGAATATTCACATTTTCCAAATGTCGTACTTTATTGATGTGAATACTTTTGATGAATATATCTTCCATTGAAATTTCTTTGTTTTAACAAAAATAATCAAATTGTAGTAAAATACATCTATCAAGTTTTCAATTGAATACAAAAAGGGCTTCAACCAAAGTCGAAGCCCTCTCAAAAAAGTATTTTATCTCAAATTACTCTGCCGATTTCTTTTCTTCTTCCGAAGATTCTTCAGTAGCAGGAGCCGCAGGAGTTTCATCTTTAACAATCTCAGCCGAAGGCTCTTCAACAACTGCACCAGAAGTAGCAGTAGCCTCAACACCATCTTGTTTAGCACCACCTCTACGACTACGACGAGTCTTAGGTGCAGCTTCAGCCACAGCATTCAATATTGTTTCGTTGAAATCAACTAACTCCATCATACACATCTCAGCATTATCACCAAGACGATTACCTAATTTAATAATTCTTGTATAACCACCTGGACGATTTGCTACTTTCTCAGCAACAATACCAAAAAGCTCTTTGATAGCATCTTTGCTCTGTAAATAAGAAAACACAACACGACGATTGTTAGTATCATCAGTCTTTGCTTTGGTAATCAAAGGCTCTGCATACTTTCTCAATTCCTTTGCTTTCGCTACCGTTGTTTCGATTCTTTTGTGAAGAATCAATGAAGTTGCCATGTTCGACAACATTGCCGCTCTATGTGGAGCAGTTCTACCTAAATGGTTGTTTTTTT
>JANXRS010000041.1 GCA_025356745.1 Arcicella sp. | reverse complement strand
TTTATGTTAACATAAACCTAAAACCAGATTCAAATTTTCATCAATTTATTATTTCTGGCAAAATTACAGTTATAAAATTGTACTATTCATTGATTTTAAACTCAAAATTGCATTTTTAAATGCGTTCAACCTGTATAATTATTTCGATTTTTAGGTATAAAAAAAGGATTATCACAGTCATGTGATAATCCTTCAAAGTTTAATAATTTAGTCGTTTGAGGCTTTGGTTGTATTTTTATCGACCATTTGGCGATTTATACTAAATAATATTGTCAATATTCCTTAACCCAATGATCCCAACATTGGAATAATTCCATTGTTGGCTCAGAAGCTACGATATTACTTAATTTTGAATATTTGATATTTTTCACATAATCTCCATCAGTCATTTCAAGGTCGAAGTCAGTACCCATAAAATGATCATCAGCTTCTAAACCTATAATTGTTACTTGTTTTAGTTCAGATGCACCATCACGTTTTTTGAATTTTGCGGTTGCTTTAAATGGAAATTCGAGATCATCTTGCATTGAACAAAGCCAACCTTGGGCTACTTCGTATTCACTGTAACAATCAACTACGATTTGGTAATTTATCTTTTCTATTATTTGCTCTTTTGTCAGCATGGTTAAAAGATTTTAAACAGTAAAAGTTCTGGTTGTTTATGCTTTGGAATTGATAATAATGCTTGTTAAGATAAGTATTTCCATTGGGGGTTTGCTTAATTATAATTTTTTTATCTTTCTAAAATCGTTATTAATAAGATAGTCACCTTGTTACCAGCCAATTACACAAATTTACTAACTGGTTTTCAACGGTCAAGTTTGCACAATTCATAATGTCTCCGTTAGAATATTGAGTAAAAATTTCATTGGACATTTTTGTTTCAATCGCAGCACCAATAAATACTAACGCTATATCTATATCATGTTTTCTAAAACTCTCTCTTACTCTTGTTAAAGCAGTATTTGCAGTTTTCCAATGTTCATCTGCACCCGCAGGGTCAATACCTCCTTTTAGTTCACCCAGAATTTCATAGTTTGTTGGATTTTGAATTATCTTATTGAATTCTTCACCACTTAAAGTGCTTGAAAAACAGTTCAGAATAACTAAGTCAATATTATTTTTAACGATTGGTACTGACAAATTGTAAATGAGCTGTCTTTTTTCATCGTTTTTTAGAGACCATTTAATTGAGCGAATATCAGTAAC
Organism: Arcicella sp.; assembly: GCA_025356745.1. Classification (GTDB taxonomy): domain Bacteria; phylum Bacteroidota; class Bacteroidia; order Cytophagales; family Spirosomataceae; genus Arcicella. The sequence continues at coordinate 9,122 of JANXRS010000041.1, read as the reverse complement.
TTGGTTGATTGAGTAGTCATTAGCTTTAAGCCAAGTTTTTGAAGTTTTATTGAAATATTGGAAGTCTAATCCAAGAACTTGTAATTGAGAAATAATGAATCGAGTCAATTTTTCATTAGCAATTGAACCTACTAAATTTCTCATTCTCCCTCCAAGAGCATCACCTAATGTTAATAAATAACGATATATAAACTCGTCAATATATTGACTTCCAGCAGGTTCAAGAAATTCTTTTATAAATTCGAGAAGTATTTCGTTTAAATCATCCTTACTTAAATATTTATTTGCTTTTACAGACACCCCAGCAGCTTCGCAGCAACTGTTTTTGATTTCATCAAGCATTAAAATATCCTTTGGTAACTTTGTTTTTTGTTCGAGAATAAGTTTTAAGGCTTTTGCTTTGTCTATATACGGTATAGATTCCTTGCTTTTTCTGAGGGCATATTCAAGAAATCCATTTCTATGAGATTCGTGAGTTGTTACAAGGTCAGAAGCACTCTGGACATAGTTATTTATCATTACTCCCCTCTGTGAAAAATTGATTTTTTATTGAATTTGCTACTGCATTGGCTAATAAGGGAGGTACTGCATTTCCCACTTGCCCAAATTGAGTCATCGTAACTACTCGTTTACTACTGTAAGAATCTAATCTTGTACCAACAAATTCCCAATCTAAAGGAAATGTTTGTAAACAGGCTAACTCTCTAACAGTAAGCATTCTATTTTCATAAGGATGGATAAAATCACGGTATCCACTTCTTGTAACGGTTGGAGAGGGCTTATTAGGGTCAAGTCTTCTATACGTTGAGCCAAAAGTTTGAATAATATCTGATAACTTTCCCCCAATAGGAACGAGCTTGATTTTTTCAAGAGTGGATGGTGAATGGGCAGTTTGTTGATGATTCTTAATATCCATGATTTTTAATTCTTTCTTTAATTGTTCCAGAAACTCTTAATGCAGTTTCAGAAGGTTCGTCAGCTTGTGGTAAATTACCTATTGTATCCCAGACTGTTTTTACTTTTTGTTTATTTTCTTCAAAAAGATTTAATGTACCATTCTTCGCATTTGTATGTGTTGCTTCGGGAAATTTAAAAGTTTTATTAAGTCTATTTCCAACTAAGAAAATACGTTCTCTATATTGTGGAACACCATAATCAACGGAATTTAATATAGCTTTGTTTACTGTATAAACATATTCTTGACCTTCAAAATAAATAGGTTCAGAAATCTCATTCATAATTGCTTCTATAGCTTTACCTTCTTGCCAATTTACCATTCCCCTAACATTTTCCATCACAAATACTGTCGGCAAACTTTCTCTAACAATCCGAATAAATTCTAATATAAGTTTACCTCGTGGGTCATCCATTCCCATTCTTTTACCTGCCAAACTAAAAGGCTGGCACGGAGGACCACCTATGACAACGGCTGTTTCGGTTGGTTTTAACCCTCCCGCTTTTAATATCTCATCAGTAGATATTTGCGAAATATCTCCTTGAATTAGAGATAAATTAGGTCGATTTATTTTAAGGGTTTTACAGCATGATATATCATGTTCCACAGCAACAACAGTCTCAAAACCAGCCATTTCAAAACCAATATCCATTCCTCCAGCCCCACTAAAAAGACTAATAACTTTATTATTATCTTTAAAATCATTCATTTGCAAACACCTTATTATTGATAATTTAAAATATGAAATAACTAATAGCAACAAATATTAAGAAATTATACCAAAACTCCAACCTTCTCTACAGGAAAAACAAACTTAATCGGTTTAGAAACTTTCTCCTTCATCAATGCAATTTCCAAAACTTCATCTACATAATCAACGTAGTGAAAAGTTAGGTCTGAAATATACGATGGCGTAATTTCTTCGATGTCTTTGCGGTTTTTGTAACAAAGGATAATCTCTTTTATACCAGCACGTTTAGCTGCTAAAATCTTTTCTTTTATACCACCAACTGGCAATACTTTTCCTCGTAAAGTTACTTCGCCCGTCATCGCTAAATGAGGTTTCACTTTGCGTTGAGTTAATGCTGAAGCAATGGAAGTGGTCATCGTAATTCCTGCTGATGGACCATCTTTTGGTACAGCTCCTGCGGGTACGTGCACGTGAAGGTTATAATTTTCAAAAATACGATAATCAATATCATAGTCTTCCGCATGAGCCCGTAGATATGAAAGGGCCGCCATTGCCGATTCTTTCATCACATCGCCCAATTGTCCAGAGAGTGTAATTCCTCCTTTTCCACGATTGAGAATAGATTCAATGAAAAGAATGTCGCCTCCTACAGGTGTCCATGCTAAACCCGTAACTACGCCTGCAGTATCGTTTGTTTCGTATAAATCTTTATCAAAAATCTCTTGTCCCAACAGTTTTACAACTTCTTCTGGCTTAATAGTTTTTGGATATTCTTCCTCCATTGCAATGGATTTTGTGATCTTCCGAATCAATTTCCCCACCTGTTGCTCTAACTTCCGTACGCCCGACTCACGAGTGTAACCTTCCACTAATTTTTGTAAAGCAGCATCCGTAATTGTAAGAGTTTTATTGTCTAAACCATGCTCTTGTTTTTGCTTTGGAACAAGGTGTTTTTTGGCAATTTGTACCTTTTCCTCCATCGTATAACCACTAATGTCAATAATCTCCATACGGTCACGGAGAGCAGGATGAATAGTATCCAATGAGTTGGCAGTAGCAATGAATAATATCTTTGAAAGATCATATTCAACTTCCAGATAATTATCTGTAAATGAGCTATTTTGCTCAGGGTCAAGAACTTCTAAAAGTGCCGATGATGGATCTCCACGATGGTCTGAGCCTACTTTATCAATTTCATCTAAGATAAAAACTGGATTAGCTGAACCTGCTTTTTTGATATTTTGAATCAATTTTCCAGGCATAGCTCCAATATAGGTTTTGCGATGTCCTCTAATTTCGGATTCATCGTGTAAACCACCCAAAGCCATTCGTACATATTTGCGACCTAATGCTTTAGCAACCGACTTCCCGAGCGATGTTTTACCCACGCCAGGAGGGCCGTAAAGACACAAAATCGGAGCTTTCATGTTGCCCTTCATTTTCAAAACTGCCAAGTATTCAATGATTCTTTCTTTAACTTTTTCTAATCCAAAATGATCATTATCAAGGACTTTTTGAGCTTTTTTGAGATCAAAATTATCTTTGGTGACTTCATTCCAAGGCAAATCAGTCAATAATTCAACGTAGTTCATCAACATCGGATATTCTGCAGACATTGAGTTGGTACGTTGTAATTTGGCTAATTCTTTATGGAAATGGTCGCCGACTTCTTTACTCCATTTTTTATTTGCACCTTTCGCCCGAATCTTATCAATTTCTGCATCGGGACTCTCCACACCCAATTCTTCTTGCAATACTTTTATTTGTTGACGGAGGTAATAATCACGTTGTTGTTGGTCAATATCGCTACTGGCTTTGCTCTGAATTTCACGCTTGATTTCCAATAAATCAATGTCATGCATCATCAATTCCAACAAACGACGAGCTTGTTCAAGACCGTCTCTAATTTCTAATAATTGCTGTTTCTCATTACCTTCTGCATTAACATTTGCAGATAGAAAATGAATCAAAAAATCAGCGGATTCTATATTATCAAGGGCAATTTGAGCCTCACGGGGAATTTCTGGATTCAAAACCAAGATTTTAGAAGCCATTTCACGCAAAGACTGAATCAAGGCTTTATTTTCCTTGTTCAGTTTTTTGGGTAAATTATCGTCCCAATACACTACATTTGCGGTTAAACTCGGGTCAGATTTTGTGTATTCTTGTACCTCAAAACGCTTGCGACCCTGCACAATAATCGTAGTATTTCCGCCTGGTAGCGCAATCATTTTGAGAATATGTGCTACCGTTCCAATTTTGTATAAATCCTCCCCCGTTGGATCTTCCTTGTTTGGATTTGCCTGAGCAATTACACCCAAAGTACGGTTGCCTTTATAAGCTTTTTTGACCAAACGCACAGATTTTTGTCGCCCAACAGTAATTGGGATTACCATACCAGGAAATAAAACCATATTACGAACGGGCAAAATGGGCAATTCATTGGAAAGTTTTCCTAATTTTTCATCATCAACATCTTCGCCTCCAAGCGGAATGAGTTCTATATTATCAAAATCAGTGATTTCGGCAAGTCTGAGATTATTTAAAAATGTTCTATCGTAACTCATATTGTTGATATAAAATTATTAATTATTGGTGAAAGGTGTTTTGATGTTTGGCTATGTAATTCATTTTCATCGGTTTATTTGAAAATTGTTGTTTTTTAAAATATTCAATATTTTATTTTTACGAATGTATTGAGTTATTCCAAATGCAATAATTTGAACTGTGAAGAAAATGTACTCATTATCAAATATCCAATAAATAAAAGGGCTACTTATGATTATCCATTCTGCGAAAAGCTTTTCATAAAGATATTTTGTACTTTGATTAAATATAATAAAATCTAAAATGAATATGGCAATGATAAAACCTATCCAGAAAATCATCCCATAACCAACAATTAATATCAATACAGAAATAAAAATGAATGGAAACCCAATCTCCTTGAACCCCCAAATAAAAACGGATAAATATGAAATTAGAAATACTCCAATTACACTAATCCAATTCGTAAGGAAAACATGGAATTTTAACTTCATACTTTTCTAACTATAAAATTTTTTTTCTGCCACTATGACATAACATATAAACTTAATGTTAAGATTCATATTCTCCAAAATGATTTATTAAATGGTCAAATGGTGTGCCGATTGACAAATTGTCAGGATTATTTCTCTACGAAAACAAATCAATAATATCATCTTGAGATAATTTTTTCAAAAACCCATCTTCCGTACTAATAATGTCCTTGGCGATGTCTCGTTTTTTGTCTTGGAGCAATAAAATCTTCTCTTCAATGGTATCTTTACAAATCATTCGATAAGCAAAAACCTTCTTTTTCTGCCCGATTCTATGCGTTCTATCAATTGCCTGTTGCTCCACGGCTGGATTCCACCAAGGGTCAATTAAGTAAACATAATCGGCTTCCGTCAAGTTAATTCCCACACCTCCTGCTTTCAAACTCATCAAGAAAACACGACATGAATCGTCTTCTTGAAAGTGATTTACACGGTCGGCACGGTCGGTGGTTTTGCCATCCAAATATTCATATTTGATTTTATGTTTCTCTAAATGTCCTTTAATTAAGTCTAACATCTTAAGAAATTGGCTAAAAATTAAGATTTTGTGATTACCCGCATTCTCCTCAATCTCACGAACAATTTCTTCTAATTTTGCCGAATTTTGGTCATATTCTACATCATCATTTAATAAAGCAGGACTATCACAAATCTGTCGGAGTTTTAAAAGAGCTTCCAATATCAAAAACGAAGATTTTGCTTTACCATCAATTGCCATTTTATCAACCAATTTTTGGCGATACATCTCTCGGAAAGTGTCATAAACCTTACGTTGTTTTACGCCCATTTCGCAATAAATAATACTCTCCGTTTTGTCAGGAAGGTCTTTTGCTACTTCTTCTTTCGTGCGTTTAAGCATGAATGGATACACAATTTTACGTAACTGAGCTGCTTTATCTTTATCCTGCATTTTGTCAATTGGATTGGCAAATTCAGTCTTGAAAAACTCCGCACTTCCCAAAAGCCCTGGATTTAAAAACTCCATTTGTGAATATAAATCGAACGTATTGTTTTCTACAGGCGTACCAGTCATTACTAAACGGTTACGAGAATTCAGTAATCTGGCAGCTTTTGAAATTAATGAGTCAGGATTTTTAATGGCTTGAGACTCATCGAGAACAATATAATTAAAATCAAATTCACGGAATAATTCAACATCAGAACGTACCATTCCGTAGGTGGTTAAGATAATATCATAGTCTCTCCAATGCTCACTTACCTTCTGACGAGTACCTCCACGATGGACGTATAGTTTCAAGTCGGGACAGAATTTTGCCGCTTCTGCTTGCCAGTTGAAAATCAAAGTGGTTGGTAATACGACTAAATGAACACTCTTTTCATCCCGATTTTGTTGCTCTTGCAAAAAGGTAAGCATCTGTAATGTTTTACCCAATCCCATGTCATCAGCAAGAATACCTCCCCACGAGAACTCATCTAAAAAATTCAACCATTTAAATCCTTCAACTTGATAATCACGAAGTTTTGCTTGAATATTTTTGGGTAATGGAATTTCTGCCATTTCCTTAAAATTCAGCAGTTTACTCTTCTTTTCAAATAATTCTTGTTCAAGTTCAAAATTGTTAATATCTTTTCCTAATTCATCAATTAATGAAAAATGCAACTTAGAAATTTGTAATTCATCCCCTTTTACACGACCAAATTTTAAGATATTTTCGTATTTTTTCAACCACTCTGCGGGTAACATTCCTAACGAACCATCTTTTAATTCAACATAATTTTGTTTCTTTAAAACCGCCTTCTGTATTTCTTTTATACCAACAAATTGGTCACCAAATTGAACCTCAATGTGCATATCAAACCAATCTATTCCAGAGCCTGTTTTAACGGTAAATACCGCTTTATTTGGATTATACTTAAATTTCTTTAATTCCTTAAATCCCAAAATAGTTATATTTTGTTCTTTCATGGTTTCAAAGAACTTAAAGAGCCAACCATCTTTTAAAACATCGTTGAAAGGTAAATAGAAGAAAGGATACTGTTCCTGACTATTGAAATCAGAATTTTGTTCACGGATTAAGCCGTAATTATATTTTTCTGCCTCTGAATTCCGTTCCTGAATTAAAATTTTATCAGAATCAAAATTAATTTTATTAATTTTTTGGTCGTGAGAGAATTCAACCACTTTCTCTTCGTCGCCATCTTGCGTATAATATTCATACACAGGAATTAACATTAAATTTGACTCATCTTCTTTCAAATAAACTTTAGCTTCTTTGAAAGTAAGTATCTGATTTTCAATTTCTTGTGAAATCTGTAAGTCTATCGTAAACTTCTCAGCGAGAGGTAAAATAAACTCTTGAAAGAATCCAGAAAAATTAGAATTATGAACTTTGATGATGCCATTTTTTGGTAAGTAACTCAATAAATTGGCAACTTCTGGATTAGCTAATTTATAGATTATCTTTCCAAAAGTACGAGTCCAATAACTTCCAGGATTTGTAAGTGAAGCCAATTTTATTTTTTTGCCATGAAGTTTCGTAAATCCTTCCAAAACTACAAAATTGTCTTCTTCTTTTAGAACGAAAAAGGGTAAAATTTGTTCCGTTGAGATTTGGGCTTCTTCAATATCCGTCTGACTTCCTACGTAAGAAGTTGTGCTAGTGAAAACCTCTTTTTCAGCTAATAAACTAAAAATTTTATTGAGTTTTTTATTGATGTATTCCTCAACGATGGGTGCATCAACCGCCGAAAGTTCATCACGATTTAAGTAGTCATAAAAGTAAGGAAGGTGTAAATCTTTTTTCTTACCAAAGTTCTTTAAACCATCATCTTTTATGCTATTGACTAAGTTGATAATCAAATTATCAGCTTCTTCCATTTTTGGAAGGTTGTCAATATCACTTTCTTTTAGGGTACGAATATAAGTCATTTTGCCATTTGGACTTGCCTTATATGAGTAAGTATCCACAGCCACATCATTTACAAATTCTTCTCCTTTACATCTAATTACGTACAAAATCTGGCGTTGTTCTTTTGAACTATCTTCAATTCCTACTGAAAAAGTTGTTTCGGGGGTTCTGAAAATACGGTTATTCAAGGCACGCCAATTTTGAAATTGACTTATTTTTTGAATACTGGCATCAACTCGAATCAATTGAACTGCACCATCTGATTTGAGTTTGAAATCAAATTTTCCTTTTAAATCATCTTCTAATGAAAAGCCGAATTCTGCGAGAAGTTTAGTTTTTTCGGCCGTATAATCTCGCATTTTATCGAAAGGATTATCTTCTCCATAAGTATCTCGAATCGCAATTAATGCTACTAATTTATGGATACAAGCCTGATTGTCAAGGTCCTGTGAGCAAGAGCAATGCGTAGAGATTTCACCATTAAACTGTAATTTGGTAAATTTTGTATTGAAAATCTCGTTTTTTAATTGGACTTCAACGTCAGCTTCACCATTTAATGCTTTAGTGATTTGTACCTTTTTGACGTTACTTCTATTCTTCCAATCATCTAATGAAACTAAATTTTTTAATGTCCAATCATCCAAAGTACTAATTCTAAGAATATGTTGAGAAGTGGGATACGTCTTTTTCTTAGGCATTGCACTCACACTCGGATTCAAAGAAGAATATCTTGAAAGTTCATTTTCGAGAACCATTAAAGAAGCTACTCGGTGCTTGCAAATTCCACCCCAATCGTAATCGCATGAACAATGAGTATTGACAATCGGAGTATTCCAATTTTTAATTGTAACGGTATAAGTCTTTGAACCTGAGCCACTTTTGGCTTTAAAAGTTGCTAATCCTTTCTCAACATTTGAAAAATTTTCAGTTGTGACTCCACCACTTGCAAAAATAGATTTCCCTTTAGAAATACTCTGAGGTAAGGCGTTAGATTTGACGTATTTTTTTAATCTTTCAATAACAACTAATGACATATCGTTTTGGATGCTTATTTAAAATTTCGCTAATCCGCAAAGGTACGAAATTTGGGACTCAAAAGAGAGGAGTTGAGGGAAAAGGTTAATAAATAGTATATTTTATCAGATTTGACAATTTTTTGGAGTTTAAAATCTCTGTTTTTAATTCCACCATTAATTCATTAATTTGTATTAATAAACCACAAATTAGATAAAAATGAATCATTTCTCGCCTTATCCTTTTGTTCGATACACTATTTTTCTAATTCTTGGAATTTGCTTGTACAATTTCTTTCCCTTTTCAAACTTGGTATTTCTTGTAGAACTTGGTACGGGAATTTTATTTATTTATCTCTTCCTCTTCATTTTTAGACAGGTTCAACGCATTTAAAAGTACAATAAAACTGCTTGGAAAAATACAAATTGAGCTTATTTTGGATAATGAAAAAAGATTCAATTTAAGATAAAACCTAAAAATGAAGTATTTATGTTAACATAAACCTAAAACCA